>NZ_LR215044.1:0-356070 GCF_900660725.1 Mycoplasmopsis arginini | reverse complement strand
AATTTTTTTATTGCAAAAAAGCTTGATTCTCCGCGTTTTTTATTTATTTTAAAAAACATAAAATTTATTCTCCTTCTTATTTTTTTTAATATATTTAAATGCTGATTTATTATATCAAGGAATTATAAAAAGGATGTGTAAAAAATAAGAACGTCAATAAAAAAAGAGTCAAAATATAATGAACCCCAAAAGTTGGACCAAGTAATTTGGAAAAACTTTTGGGGTTCATTATAGTTCCGGCTTACGAAAGTAAACTGGTGTCATATTTTTAATTTTTAATTCTAATAAGAAATTGTACAGCACAAAAATTTAGTAATGTTCGCAATTCTAATAGAATATAGTTTTACTCTAATAAGAAATTGTACAGCACAAAAATCTTACGCTGAACTAATAGAGAATAAGTTCGTTTTACTCTAATAAGAAATTGTACAGCACAAAAATACGTCTTGTTCGTAACTACCTAATTTTTTTGTTTTACTCTAATAAGAAATTGTACAGCACAAAAATACTACTATTTCGACTACACCGATGTATTATGTTTTACTCTAATAAGAAATTGTACAGCACAAAAATGGCTCAGCAAAAGCAAATTGTAAGACATTTGTTTTACTCTAATAAGAAATTGTACAGCACAAAAATTACCATTCAATAACCTCTTTTAATTCTTTAGTTTTACTCTAATAAGAAATTGTACAGCACAAAAATATAATCAGGAAAGTTATGAAGCTTTAAAAAGTTTTACTCTAATAAGAAATTGTACAGCACAAAAATAGTTTATCCAAACAATCTTCAATAAATATCGTTTTACTCTAATAAGAAATTGTACAGCACAAAAATACAATGATCACAATATCCACACGTATTGAAGTTTTACTCTAATAAGAAATTGTACAGCACAAAAATATTCATTTAAAGGCGCCAACTCATTTTCCTTGTTTTACTCTAATAAGAAATTGTACAGCACAAAAATACATAAATTGAGATGGTACTTTTATTATTCGTTTTACTCTAATAAGAAATTGTACAGCACAAAAATGGATTATTTATTAGGTTCAGCAAGGGAATCGTTTTACTCTAATAAGAAATTGTACAGCACAAAAATATGACTATATTAATGGGAATTATTTAAATAGTTTTACTCTAATAAGAAATTGTACAGCACAAAAATGGTTATAATAATCCTGATGAGTGATTTATTGTTTTACTCTAATAAGAAATTGTACAGCACAAAAATCAATACTGACGGTGATTCTCCCTTTACGGTGTTTTACTCTAATAAGAAATTGTACAGCACAAAAATAAATTAGGTAAAAAAAATGATGATAAAAAAGTTTTACTCTAATAAGAAATTGTACAGCACAAAAATATTCTATTCTCCTTCTTTATTTTCTTTAATGTTTTACTCTAATAAGAAATTGTACAGCACAAAAATCGCTTGCCTTTTATAAACCTTTTAATTATTGTTTTACTCTAATAAGAAATTGTACAGCACAAAAATAGATCCAGCATATTATTTGTCTGAAATTGAGTTTTACTCTAATAAGAAATTGTACAGCACAAAAATGTCATTTATTCAAAAAAACTCTTTTTTATGTCAAAAAAGTTAAATTTAAACTGTTTTTCCTCCTCTTTATTTAAGAAAAAATTTTCATTTTCTTTTATTTCTTTATTTTTAATATTTTCAAAAAAATTAATTACTGGAGTACAACTTTTAATATCAAAAAGAATTTCTCCATTATAAAAGCTTACTAGTTCTAACTGATTATAACTTTGAATATATTTTGTAAAATCAGAAGTTAAAATTAAAAAATTTAAATTACTATATTTAATAAGTTCTTCGATATTAATATATGTTAAGTCTTTTACTATAATTAATGGTTTAAAATTTGATGAGCTCAAAATATCTAATATATTTAATAAATTATTTTTACTAATTAAAAGTTTTTCGTTAATAGTAAATATTGATTTTATTAATTTATTGTTATCTATATCTTTAAATAAATATTCAAAACCAATTTTTAAATTAATTTGTTCGATAATTGTATCTACTTTTTCTTGATCTAAAATAATATTTGTATTTCAATTTTCATTGTTATTAATTTTTTCTTGGATTCATGACTTGCTTATTGAATTTAATATATCTGATACGTAGGATAAATTACTAATAATTAAACAATCTCTTATTGAGAAAGTATTTTCATTTATTCTTATTGATTTTTTACTTGTATTATTCTCATAATCAATTAAATTACGAATTAAATAATCAGTATTATCTTCTTCAACAATCTTAAAGTTGTATTTAGTCTCTAAGTTAAAGTTAATATCATTAAAAAAATTTCACATTATAATCTTATATACTCCTCTTCTAAATTATAAATTTCATTTTTTGCTTTTTCACCGTTTAATATTTCCATGTTTTGATATTGCTTTTCAGTTAATAGCAAAATTCTAACATTAGAATTTTTAGGTATTAATCTTAATATTTTTCTTTTCTCACTATCATATTCTGTATGTGTAGCTAAAATTTTTGCATAAATAGAATACTGGATTCTTATATAACCTAATTTATATAAATAATCAACAAATTTATTGTACATTTTTATGTCTTCATCGTTATTATAATAAATGTCATACATTAATAAAATACGCATTTCTCTTGTATACACCTTAATCAATTTCTGTTTCACTTTCTTCTAAATTTAGTAACTCATTAATAACAATGTCAATGTATCTAGAAAATTTAATAGTTTTATTCTTATAAACTATATATTTATTAAATGATTTAAATAAGGTTTCTTTAAATTCTTGAAAAGTTTTTCCGAAGTTTTCTTTATAAAAATCAAATACAATTCTATCAATTCAAAATCTAAAAGGTTCCATAAGATCACATGCTAAAGGAAAATTGTTATTAAAACTTTTGTGAAATAATGATATTCTATTATCTAAACCTTTAGAACAAATAAGTCTTGCAATTAAGCTTAATAGCACTGAATAACCATAATTTAAATAAATATTAATTTTATCTTCTGCATTTCTTTCTCTTGTAAAACCATTTCCAAATAAAATTTGAAAGTATAATTTTGCTGCATGACCTTCTCTATTTGTTTTATCGTAATCTTCAACATTTAAAATATAATTATTCATTTTTTGTATGTCTATATCATTAATTAAATCTAATGAAGTCAAATTGTATAAAGAATTTTCTATTTTTAGTTTTATTATTTTTTGTCAAATTAATGATTTGTATTTTATATCTCATTTAATTTGATTTTGAAAAACTTTATTATCATAATAACCATTATGAGGGACAATAATAGAGTTTGGTAAATGATTTTTGCAAATTATTATATTTACTTTTTTATCTACTAATTCGTTAATTACAGGAATGGATATATTTGTTCTTTCGTTTTCAAAAATAATCACTTCGATATTATTTATTGGAATAATTATCTTTTCTTCTTTTTGTTTAATAATTAAATTATTCAAAAATAAGCTTACATATTCCGATTCACTAATTTCTAATATTTTTTTATTCATTTTCAAATCCTTTGATATAATAAGTTTGTACAAAACAAAAATTTTTACTCTAATAAGGAATTGTACGCACAAAAACAAGGCGCTTTTTTACAAAAGTCCGCCGAACTTCCCGCCTAGCGGGTTTTTTTATTGCATAACTTCAAAAAAAGTATATAAAAGCCATATAATTAAATAATAGTATTATTATTAGAAAGGTTATAAAAATGAATAAAAAAGATGTGACAATTGGATTTGACCTAGGGATTGCATCAGTTGGTTGGTCAATTATTGATAATAAAACAAATGATATATTAAAATTAGGATCAAGGCTTTTCCAGGAAAGAGAAAAAGCTGAAGACCGTCGCAATTTTAGAAATATTAGAAGAAGAATTAGAAGAAGAAAATATAAAAAAGAAAAATTTATTAATTTGGATGTGTAAAAAATAAGTGTGTTAATAAAAAAGAGCCACCACTTCGGTGGCTTTATTTTTTAACACGAAAACCCTAACGTCTTTAATTTGTGTAAAAAAATAAATAAAAAAAATGTGGAGCCAAACAGCCCCAACAAACCTGCATACATTATATCATAGTTTGGGCCCGCATTTACAAAAAAAATAAAAATTTTTGGAGTAAATTATGAGCAAGGTATTAGATTACTACAACGCATCTGGATCAGAAAGAAAAATAATCGATATCAACAACGAATGATATAAGAGCTATAAACAAAAGAAATATGATAAATTATCAGCAAAAGCAATTTATCTAATTCAAACATTATCTAAATTAATTATTTCTGAAAGCTATGTTCAAGAGCTAAAAACTAATAAGGTTTTGTTAGAGCTTTTCTTAATGCTTTTAGCACTATCTAAAAAGTCTGTAAAAGAAGAGCTAAAAATTGAAAAAATAACATTCCAAGTTTTATTAAATTTTGGTTTTAAAAAGACTAGTTTAAAATTAGCAATTAGAAAATTATGTAAAATGAAAATTGTTAATTTCGAAAACGGGGTTATTACATTAAAGAGAAAAAATTTAAGACGTAAAAATGAGCAATATTTCGTTATTAAAAAAGACGACAATATTAAGTTGTTTTTACTAAATGGTTTAGAAACCGCTTTAATGCATATAAATTTAAAATTTAAGTCAAAAAAACTTAATGGAAAACGTTTCACAATTAAGAGAAACCAAACAAAAATTTATTACCAAACTGGATACTTTAGTAATTTTGGATGAAATAGACATAAAATTTATAAATTAAGAAAAAATGTTTGTAAATATTTGCTTGTTTTATTTAACCAAGTATTTAATGTTGTAAGAGAAAATTTTAAAGTTTTTGAAGAAAAAACATATCGGGGTTTTTGTTACAAGAAGTTTGTTGGTTGAGGATTCTCAACAAAAGTTTATATGTTAATGCGAATTTAAGTTATTTTTAAAAACTTTAAAAAACAGTGGGAAATAGTTTTGAAAAGCTAGTTTTTATTTTTAAAGAAAATAGTAAGTGCAATTCTTACCAAAACCACCATATGGCTTATCGCCTTCCAAGCCGCTGTTTTTAATAAGTAATTTAAATTAAGTCTTGAAGAAGGTTTTTTAGAAACCGTTATTTTAGTGTTAACTTTTTGAGGAAAATTACTAAGAAGTGTTTGATTCTTTATTTAAGAGGTCAAAATTAGCAACATAAATTATCTAACAGTAAGAAATATATATAAATTAATAGAAATAGAAAATAAAGGATATATATAATGAATAATATAAAAAGTAATACATTTATGAAATTAGAGTTTGCTAAATTTGGTTTAAGAAAAAAAGCAAATAAGGATACTGGCTTTGTACATGATTTTGAATTTTACACATCCGGAACGCATTTAGATTATATAACTAGAGATTCAGCTGTTTATTTACAAGATGATAATGTAAATAAAAGTATGTTAAAAGACGAATTTAAAACTTCTAAGTTAAGCTGAAGAGAATTTTTAAATAGTAAAGTTGCTGAAAATAATAAAAGTTTAGAAAATAAATCAGGCTTATATCGGCTTTTTGCTGATGATCCTACTGATCTAGATAAAACTGAAGAGAAAAAACTTTTAAGTAAAATTAGCACAAAGCAAAATGTTTGGGAGATGATAATTAATCTTGGTGAGAATGCTGTAAATAACTTCTGCATCGATAAATTTGAGTGAAATGATATTTTGAATGATAATTTAAAATCACTTTTGCAAAATAATAATATAAATCCTAATAATATAACTGGTCATTGGGTAATACACGCCAACACCGAGTTCCCACACTTACATTTACAATTTTGGGAAAAAGTTTCTAATGTTAATAATCATTATCGAAGCAAGGGAACATTCAAAAAATCAAGTTTGTTTATTTTTAGAGAGCTTATATTAAAGAAACTAACAAAAAATGAGGAATATCATAAATTATTAGATACTAAAAAAGAAATTTGGTCAGATAGAAAGTCATTAAAAAATATTTTTGAACTAAGTAATACTTATTTTTCTATTTCAAAAGATATTAATACTATTAAAACTTATTTAAAAGATAATCATCCAATTTATAGCAAAGCAAAAGAAAATATTAGAGTTAAGGAAGCAATATGAAAAGTCTTTGATTATGCTTCTGAAGCTAATCCTGAATTTAAAAGCCAATTTGACATATATAAAAACCATATTAAGGATATTAAAAAACAAAAGTTTAATGATAATTTTAATAAAAGTTTATTAGATAAATTTCTAGCTGATGAAGAGAAAGAACTAGAAAACCAATTTGGAAACTTAATTTTGAAAGCTTGCAAAAATTTTGACTTACCGAAGTTTAAAGCTTTTATAAATAATGATAATAATTCTGATATAAAGTGATTAATGCAAAAATGAGAATGAGAACTTGATAATATTTATTTTCAACAAAAAAGAGATGCTTTAGCAAAGTTTAATAAAAATATTAAGGTTAGAGGACAATTACAATAATGAAAAAACGAACTGTTTTAAACGATAAAACTAAAATAATTTTAAGTTCTATTTTTTCTTTTGTTATTTGACCGGCTGTAGCATTCTTTTTGATAGCAACATTAATGCTATTTATTCAAACCAAAAGTTTTAAATTAGTTTCCGAGTGAATAGGACAAAAAAGAAGTTATTTTAATGATGTTTTAAATTTTTGAAAGATTAACAACACCTATCGTAATTTAGGAATATTATTTATTTTTATCGGTTCTGGTTTGCTTATGTTAATTTTTAATTTTCATATGGTTGTTAATAAATTGAAAAATAAAATAGCGAAGAAACGTGATGAGGAGTTTTCACAATGGCTTTATAATCAAATAACTCAAGAAGGAAACTTTAATAAGTTTAAAAAGAAGTTTAAGTTAAGAATTCCTAATTTTATTCTTGGTAATTTAGCCTTGAAGAAAACTAGATTTAACTATTATGTTAATAACTCAGATGCTCATGCAATTTGTTTAGGAATTTCCGGGTCTAAAAAAACAGAAAAAGTAGTTATTCCGAATTTACACTATAATGCAACATTAGAAAATGATAAAAAACCTAATATTATTATTACCGACCCTAAAAAACAAATACTTTCCAGAACGGGGAATATGTTTCTAGAAAATGGTTATAACATCACGGTTTTTGATTTTAATGATTTTCAAAAGTCTTTATGTTGGAATCCATTAGAAAAAATATGAAACACTTTACATTTAAAAAAATTAGAGGATTTAACTGATATCGACTATTCACTAGCTTTCGAGCAAATATATGAAATAGTAAATAACTTAAATTTTGGTAATAGTGCTAATTCTTCTGAAAGTACTATTTGAGTTGATAACGGGAAGAATGCTGTTGTTGCTGTATTAAAGTTTTTATTAATTTATTCTTTAGAAGATCCAAAATTTGAACTTAAATATTTTACGTTAGCTAACATTTTACCTTTTTTAAACTTAAAGGAATTTAAGGATGGTTATTGACTTAAAATTATTTTTTGAAAACAAACAAAAAATATTTATTGAAAAAAACTTTTTGATGAGGTTTACGCTTTAAGTTCAACGGTTAAAGAAACATTATCTGGATACTTAGCTAACGCTTATAAAGCTGTACAAGTTTTCTCTTCTAATTTAAATGTTAATAAAATTACAAGTAATATTACTTTTAGTATTCGTAAAACAATTAGAGATGTTAGTAAACCATTTGTTATTTTTATTTGTTTTCCTGATCATAAAGATATTTACAATAATTTAATTAGTTTATTAATAACTCAAATTTATCAAGAGGCGATTGATTATGCTAATTCTTTACCTTCACAAAAATTAAAAAGAATGCTTCAATTTTACTTAGAAGAATTTAACAGCTTATATTTACCTAATATTCCTGATTGAATGGCTATTTCCCGTTCTAGAAATATTCTATTTTTATTAGTTATTCAAGATTATGAACAACTTCAAAAATATACTATTAGTGGAAAAAGTGGGAAGGCAATTATTTCCCAGGCTAGATTAACATATTTATTAGAAACTAATAGTATGGAAACTTTGAAAGCCTTTTCTGAAAGTTTAGGACAAAAAATAGTAGAAAGAGAATCTACTACAAAAAATAAAGATAATACTTCAATTACAATATCAGAATCAAAAGAAACTTTAATGTCAATATCAGATCTTAAATATAAGGATGCTGATGCGACAATTATTTCATCGGGCGGCAATAAGCCTATTTTATTAAATCTTAAACCAGCTTATGAATATTTAAAGTATGCTGATTATGAACATAATACAAGTTATATCACAATCGATAATAACGAAACGTGAGACTTTTCTAAAATGGAACCATTATCTTTTTCCATCCACGATGAAAAAACACTTTATAATAGGCTAGAAATTGCTGATATTAAGCACACTGATATTAATATTAACGATGAATTTCTAAAAGCAGTTTCTAAGCTTGAGGATTCAAGAGAAAAATTAATATGTTCAATGAATGTAAATAAGGAGATAAATAATGAGTAATAATGAATTTAACGGAAATGCTTTAGACGAAGATTTTTCATATGACAAGTCTAAAAGTTTTGAATTTCAAAAGAAACAACACCACGAAAAAGTTCAACAAGCAATTTTAGAAGTAAAGGATTTAATTAGTGAAAGTAAAAATTCGTTACCTTTAATTTCTTTTATTTTAAACAGCGCTTTAAAAACTTATTTTCGTTTTAATTTAATAAATACAATTTTTCTAAATAATCAACTAACTACGGTTTCTGATGTTAGAACAAAACGTGAATGAGAGAAAATGGGTGGAGAAGTTATAGATGTTGATAATCCGCTTCAAATTATTTCAAGTTTTGCAACAAATAAAGACAATAATATTTTTGATAATTTTAAAATACAAAAAGTATATGATATATCTCAAACTTCTTTGTTTGATCAGAATTTATTAGAGAATCATATAAGAGATTTTTATGAAAAAAATTATTTAATTGATGAATTTTTCTTAAACTTTTTTATTAAAAAATTAGAAACTTTAAAAAAGATAAAAGTTGAAGAATTAGACTTTCAAGACTTTTTTAGAAGTATGAATAAATATTCTAAATTTGGTAATCTAAAAGCAGTTCATTCATTAAATACAAAAACTATTTGAATTAATAAAAGTTTAGATTTGCAAGAAAAATTTAAAAGCATAACTCACGAATATTTACACTTAGTTAATCAAGATGATTATGATAAACTAACAAATGGAAAAAATGAGTTAATAATTAATCTAACAGAGTATATTATTTTAGGAGTTCTAAATATTGAAACTAATATTAATTTTATAAATGAAATTACAAACTTGGAAATTAATGATAATTTTAAAGATTATTATGAAATATTAAACAGTGCAATTAGATTATCAAAGGATACTTATGATTTTTTCCAAGAAGTATTTCAAAACTTTTTATCACAAAGGGAAAAAATAATCGCGCGTTTCAAACTAAGAAATAAATAAATGAGGTGCTTATAACAAATTATGAATAAAGCATACTTTAACGAAGATGGATTTACCTTGTATTTAGGTGATTCAATAAAACTATTAAAAAAAATAAAACCAAAGTCTATAGATATGATATTTGCAGATCCTCCGTATTTTTTATCAAGCGGAGGTGTATCTTGTCATTCAGGAAGGCAAGTTTCTGTAGATAAGGGTGATTGAGATAAAACTGTAACACCAGAAGAAAAACTATCTTTTAATAAAAAATGGATAAAATTATGTAGAAAAGTATTAAAAGATAATGGTACACTTTGGATAAGTGGAACTTTACACAACATCTATTCGATAGGTGTTGCTTTAGAATTAGAAGGATTTTCAATTATAAATAATATTACATGGCAAAAGACGAATCCTGCACCAAATTTAGCTTGTAGATGTTTTACACATTCAACTGAGACTATTTTATGGGCTAGAAAGCAATTGACTCCAAAAAAGAAAGGTAATCATTATTTTGATTACCAATTGATGAAAGAGATTAATGACGGAAAACAAATGAAAGATGTATGGAATATTCCACTTGTTTATAAAAACGAAAAGAAGTATGGAAAACATCCGACACAAAAGCCATTGCCATTGCTTGAAAGAATACTATTAGCTGCTTCTAAAGAGGGAGATCTTATTTTAGATCCATTTAATGGAAGTGGAACTACAGGGATAGCATGTAAAAATTTAAATAGAAGATATATTGGAATTGACGAATCCAAGGAATACTTGGATTTAACAATCAAAAGATTCGAGGAAAATAAAATATAATTTTTATGGTACAATATTTATACTAATTAAATTAATTAGTAATATCGCGGGGTTGAAAAACCCTTGCCTTCCGTCTATTTGTTTCAACACATAGACAATATTTGAGGGGTTACCCCTCTTTTTTTCTTTTCTCTTTTTTAAAAGTATAAAATTTTATTATTAGCACCGCTACTAATGACCAATTTTATACTTTTATTAATAATAAATTAAAACACGCTACAAAAATAAATAATATTCAACTACCTAAAATTAACCATATGGACTTGTATTACGATTGTTGAGAAAAATATCGTTATGGTATATTTAATAACTTAAATTTCGGTCAACTACTAGAATCTGAAGAACAAGATATTAATAGTTGTTTATACATTAATAATAATGACGATAATAGTTTAACAAACGACGAAGACACACTAAAATTTAGAATGTAAATTTAAAAACAAATGAAAAACTCAGGTGATAAGGATCCTGAGTTATTTTTTCTAATAAGAAATTGTACAGCACAAAAACTATTCGTTATTTGTAAATTATGTACATAATAGATTATAATACTTTTCATTAAATTTTTTTTAAATTTATTTAAAAAAAATGATATAATTAAAGCAATAATATTTCCAAAGATTAAAAACTTAGACGTTAGGGTTTTCGTGTTAAAAAAGAGCAAGTTTTTAAGTTAAGGAAATGTATGAATAAAAAAAGAAATGGTAT
This sequence comes from Mycoplasmopsis arginini, assembly GCF_900660725.1. NCBI lineage: Bacteria > Bacillati > Mycoplasmatota > Mycoplasmoidales > Metamycoplasmataceae > Mycoplasmopsis > Mycoplasmopsis arginini. Next base: position 345,079 of record NZ_LR215044.1, on the reverse strand, counting down.
CTGTTTTTGAAGATTAAGAGGTCAAAAGATAAATAGTAATCATACATATTCTATTGCCTCAGCTTACAAGTGAGACAATGTAATGAAACTAGCCACAAAACACTTAAAAAGTGAAAAGTGAGACAAAATAATTGTCGAGCAAGTTAAAATCATCAAAACAATTATCCAAAATTAATTATTAGTATTAAAATTAGGTTAGCATTAAATTATTGAAAATGATAAGGATGTTAATATGAAATTAAAAAAACTATTATTACCAGGAGCTTTGCTTACTTCTTCAATTGCAGCTGCTATAACTACTTCGTGTTTTTGGGACACAATTCCTAAGAGACCTAATCCAGGAGATCAAGAGCAGGAAGGACCTAATCCTTCACCTAATCCTGGATATCCTGATGACTTTAAGCCTATTTCTGAGCCAGTTGTAAAATGAAGTTATAATGGCATAAATTATTTAGTAGCAAAAGATGATAAAATAAACCGTAAAAGGGTTTTTTATGCCGATATGGTAATGTTTAACGATTCTAAAGAATTTAAAAAATTACTACCTACATATGAACAATATGAAGCGGTAAAAAACTTAACTGATAATGAGTTTCCGACTTTTGCTGGTGCTTCACAATTTATTCGTAGCTTAGACCCTTATAAACGAAATTTAATTTGGATTTCTAAAGGTGATAAAAACTCATTAGACCCTAAAAATTTCACAATATTAGTCAAAAAAGTTTTACGCTTAATGGAAGAATCAAGAATATCTGAAGTTTTATTAAACCAAAGTGGTGAATCGTTTTTTAATGTTGCAACGCAAAAGTCTATAGAAGACGTAAAAAGGCTTTTTATGTCAGCACCAGATGAAGGAACAAAACTAAGCTGAGCATTAAAAGATAAAAGTGGCTTATTCCCTTCTATTGATTATGATATTCCATACGATTATAATCATCCTGAGGGTCATCGAACAACTAATATTAATAGAAAACTTTTTCATGTGCCTTCTGGGCTTTGAAAAATGCAAAAAAACTTTGACATTTCGGGGAATTGAGAGGCTAATCCACAGTTTTTATATCGTGAATTTGAAGCGAGAAAAATTGAACCACAGAATAAAGCTATAGATTTTGATCCATATGATTATATGTGAATTAATAAGGCTAAGGTTTATGGTATGCAACTTCCATTATATAATATGCTAATAAGTTATTTAAAGGTTTTAAAGGCTTTTACAAATGCAATTAATGCTAAGGAATATCCGACTTTAGATGATATTAATGATAATGGTTCGATTATTAATCCAAATAAGAGCTTAAGAGAAAACTTTTTCGTTAAAACTAAAGCTAACAATAATCAGAGTATTTTTCAATTATTAATGACATTAGAAAATGATGTTTTAGAGTATATGAAGTTAAAGAATATAATGGGCTTTACCGCCGAAGCGTGAAACTCACCTAATATGCAAATGTTCCCTGGCGGTGCTAATTATAATAATTATGAAACTGATTTTCGTGACGCGTATGTATGAGCACATTATCAATATCATAACTTTATTCAACCCTTAAGAATAGTTTTAGATAATAATATCGTGTATGTTGAAAATAAATACGAAGATGCTTTCGTAAAAAATACATTTAATAAGCCTTATTATGAAATGATTTGAAATAATATTAAATTCCTTGATAAATTAGATAAGCCTAGAGTAATTTCCCAAAGCGAAGCTGAAAGTAAATTTAATGAAATAGTTAAAGACTTTTCTAAGAAATTTGGATGAAAATATAAATAATGAATGATAAAGAAATAGTTCCCGCAACAGTATTTGAAGCTAACAAAAGTTTCTGAAAAAATTGTGATGAAGATTTTAAACAAAGCAGTAGGTTTTATAAAAAAAATTCCTATATTTACGCTGACAATTCTGAAACATCAGATTTACTTTTTAATAAATTAATAAACTTTGTTTTAGACAAAAAATAGACCTCTTAAATTTAGTTTTAAATAGATTATTATTTTAATTAAATTTTTTCAAATAACAGATACCAACAAAAAACATTTGTTGGTTTTTTGTTATCTTTGTTTTTAAAGTTCGAAAGGAATAAAAATATGAAAACAAACGGAATAGTAATTTTAGGGATTATATTTCTTGCGATTATCGCTTTATTAGGATTAATTTTGCTATTAAGTGAATATCGTGGATGTTTTTCAAAAGATATTAGGGTAAAAACTAATGCACGATTAATGTATAAAAAACAGTGAATAATTACCTTGATTATTGTGATATTTGCAATTTGAGGCGCAATCGCTTTAGGTGGATATTTAGCTTCCGCTAATTGAAATATCGAAAGCACAAGCAAAATTAGTTAAATGGAGATAAATAATGAGTAATAAGCAAAATATATGAGAGTATGTACTTTCTAAAAGCGACATTGTATCAATAATTTCTGACTATGTTCCATTAACAAAAAAAGGCAAAAATTATGTAGCTTGTTGTCCTTTTCACGATGAAAAAACACCATCTTTTAGTGTTAGTCCAGAAAAAAATATATTTAAATGTTTTGGTTGTGGAAAGTCTGGAAATGTAATCAAGTTTGTTGAATACAAAGATAATGTATCAGCCTTAGAAGCGACTAGGAGATTAGCTGAAAAGCAAGCTTTAAATATTTCGCAGTATAAAGATTTTTATGATAAAAGTGGTTATACTAATGAACATTTTAAAATTTTAGAAGTTAACAAAAGCGCTTCAAACTTTTTCAGATATCAAATTACGTTTGAAAGAACTACGAAGTTAGAAGAATATCTAAAGTCTAGGGATTTAAACGACGAAATTATCAAGGAATTTCAAATTGGTTTTGCTTCAAAAGATAAATTAATATATGACACTTTAAAAGAACACCAATTTGATTCTTTTGAAATTTTTAATTCTTCTTTAATTTTAAACTATGATAATAAGAATTTTTTCAATGATCGTTTAATGTTTCCTATTTATGATGAGGGCGGTAATATAGTTGCCTTTTCTGCCCGTGACATAACAGGATTACAAGAACCTAAATATTTAAATAGTGCGGAAACTATAGTATTTAAGAAAAATGATGTAATGTTCAATTATTATCATGCTAAAGATGATATTTCAAAAACAAACGAAGTTTATTTAGTCGAAGGACAATTTGACTGTATTGCATTATATAAAGCTGGTATTAAAAACGTTGTAGCTTTAATGGGTACAAACTTATCATTAAATAATTTAAAACAATTTCAAAATAAAACCATAACTTTTTTCTTAGATAATGATGAAGCAGGGCAAAATGCTACTTTAAAGAATCTTAAAACAATTTTAGAAAATAATAGAACTTTAAATATAAGCATTAACTTTGTGGCAAATTATTTAAATAAGGACCCGGATGAAATTTATAAATTAGATAAAGGTGAAACTTTAAAAAGATTATGTGATAACAAAATTGATATTGTTGAATACTTATTTAGAAAAGTTAATGAAATTAATGAAACTCAAAATAATGCTAATACAAAAAATATCGAATATAAAAAAGTTTTTGAATATATCAACTTATTAGAGCCTTCACTTGAACTTATGCTTAAAGATAAAGTAATTAATAATAAAGTTCTAAATAATGACTTATATGATTACTATAAATTAAATTTTAAGCAACGTTTTGAATCTGAAAGTAAATTTTATAAGCCTTTTTCAAAAGAGCGTTATAACGGCTTAAAAACCACCTTAAACAAAGAATATAAATACAAAGCAAATAAAGATACTATTCAAAACTTAAATAAACTAAATAATGAATATCAATTTATTTCTAATATAGTGCTTTTAGCTTTAGAGAATCCTAAATTTATAAATTATTTTGAAGATAAAAGAATCAAAAAAATTATTAAAGAAGCTGAAAGTGTAGTTAAAAATAACAAAGAGATAAATAATGATATTTTAGTTAATTTAATCGATAAAGAATTTACGCTTAAAAAAAATAAGTTTTATCCTTTTCGAAAGAGAAATAAAGAAACCTCAGATATTAAGCAAAAAATGTAAGGAGAAATTATGACTTTAAACCAAATTAGTGAAATTGAAATAATGGATTTATTTACTGGGGATGCTTATAAAGAATTTAATAAAAACCCTGAAAGATGAGAAGGCCAAACCTTTTATGATTTTTTAATAGATAATAAATTTTTTGATTATGATAATTTTGACTATAACTTAGTTGCATATGATAGAAGTAATAATAATTTATCAGAATGATTAATAAACAGCCACAAAGAAATGACAGATGCATTTGATGCTTTATATAACGAATATGAAGCTGATTTGAAAGCATCTGATTTTGTTGACGACCCTTATAGGGTAGAATCATTTTTAATAAACCAGACATTAATAAATAAATTTGGGGATATTTTTAAAGAAAAGTTTCCTAATATCGATATAAATGATGAAATTACTTTGGAAAAAATGGAAGAAGTTCATAACTATTTCGCAACATTAAAAAACCAAGATACTGATGATATCAAATTAACAATGTAAGGCGATAAAAATGGATAGAATCAAATTAGAAAAAATTGTTGATGAAATAAATGATGAACTAAGTACAGCTCATGAATCTTGGAAAGTAGAAGCAGATGCGATTAGAACATGTATAAACGAAATTATTAATGATTTAGAAGCCAAAAACATCGACTGAAAAAAATTTGAAGTTGATCAAGACAAGTGGTATGAACTTTTAGTAGATCAATATTTTGATTTACCTTCATATATTGATGAATATGATTACTTAAGAGAAAATAACGTCGATAACTTTAGATCATATTTCTATAACGGACATAGAACTATTCCTGAAATTGCACGCGAAATTTTATTTGAAAACTGTCGTAAATTTCTTTCACCAATAGAAGAAGAACTATTTAAAGAAGATACTTCTCAAGATATCGAAGACGAACCCAAATTAATAATGTAAGGAGAATAAATATGATTTTTAAATGTAAGACAATTAAAAGTTTTGATTTATATGAATATGATTATAAAAACGATAAAGAAATAGAGCCTGAAATTACCCTAGGTGAACTAAAAAACGCAGTAGATTTTCAAATAACTTCGGAAATACAAAGGTTTGGTTCACGTGCACAAACAAAAACACTTGAGGCTTTCAATGAATTAATATCAAATATCATCAAATATTATGATGAATATAAAAAAATTGACGGTAAAACTGTTGTTGTTGATGAGGATTTTGCCACTTCTAAATTATGAACCAATAATTTAGAAAATGCAATGGCAGTATATGGCGATGAATATGATTATTTAAGAGAAAAAGAAATATATGATTTAAATTATTATTATTACAAGTTTAATTCACATACAAGCACTTTAGAAGATATTGCTAAATATGAAATTGATAAAGAACTTGAAGAAACATTCGAAAGTTTAATTACTAATGTTTTTTATAAGAAAATTGAAAACCAAGATACTGACGAATCCAAATTAATAATGTAAGGAAGTGAAAAAGTGAATAGTATATTATTAACGGGAAAATTAATGTCTAATGTTTCTTTTAATAAAACTAGAGCAGGTAAGAAATATTTATTTTTTAAATTTAAATATAGACAAATGATTAATAAAGGTGATTATAAAAATTATGAACTACAGTGCATATGTTTTAAAAAAGAAATTATTGACCAAGTAAAAACTTTAAATTTAAAAGAGAAGCAAGAACTAAAAATAAAAGGGATTTTTCATATCCAAGAACTAGTTAATCCTTCTACTAATAAAAGTTCAACTTATTATTCGGTAATCATTAAAGAACCTGTTGAACTTATGAACAAAAACAAAAGCCAATCAAATAAAGAAGTATTTTAAAATGAAAACTTAGAACAAAATAAGGGAGAAATTTATGAAAAATTTAATTAGTTATATGGAAGCGGATACCGGGGGTAGTCTAAAAAGTAACTTAGGCGAGCTTGCGAGTAGAGTACAACAATATATAAACATTGTATTGGGCTCAATGACTGGTATTCTGGTATTAGCAATTATGATTATCGGTGCAATCGCCTGATTTAAAGCTTCTAAGGCTGATTCTGATGAAGAAAGAAAGCAACAACTAAAGAAAATAAAATGATTGGGATTATTTATTATCTTTATTGTTGTTGCGTGAGGAATTTCTGGAATTGTAACTACATTGTTACAAAACACTTGAGCAGTAGAAGCATCATAATAGTCTAAAAAATAAAGGAGGATAAAAAATGTTATTTAATTGACTTTTCTATGCATTTTTTTCCGCAGCTTACTATCCTTTTGTTGCACTTCCTTTAACAATAATCAAGGGTGTTGTAAGTGTATTTCGGATGATAGGTGTAGGGCTTCCACAGTATTTATTATTCGGAATCCAACCTGGCGATTCTTTTGAAAATGTAAAATTACCCTTACTTTTTGGAAGATTGGCAATAATATCTGTATTTGTTTTTGCTATTTTATTTGTAATAAGTGCTATTAGAGTTTCTTTTCAAAAAGGAGATCAACCTAATCCGATAAGAGTTGCGATGAAGAACTCAATATTAGCAACGCTGTGATTATTGGGATTACCATTATTTCTATTCTTATTTTCATTATTTTCAGGAATAATAATGGATTTACTTTTAGATCATTCAAATTTAGGGATATCAAAACAGATATTTATGTCCATTAGACAACCAGATTCTATTATTTCCATAGAAAAATGAGGAAACTTTGCTGATAATGGTTTTGCAATTCCGTCAGATGAATATGCTAATTTTTATTGAGGAGAAGGAATAAAGGTTATTTTCTTTGGCGCAGCAATATCTTTTGCAACGCTTATTCCATTAATGTTAGGAATACTAACTTTAGTCCAAAAAATATTCCAACAATTTTTCTTATTTATAATCAGCCCGTTTATAGCATCGGCCGCGATTGCTGATGATGGAAAAAGAATGAAACAGTTTCAAGACATGTACGCTGCCAAAACTTTTGCTATATTAGGATTATTAATTTCATTACAACTGTTTTCAGCATTTGTAAATAGAAGCATTGGATGGGTAAATAGTATTTCAGGTTTATCTTTCATATCAAGATTTATCATTTTATTTGCTGTGATTGTTGGTGGGGCTATTTCAATGGGCTCGATCACCACCGAAATAACTGCCTTTGTAGGCGAAAGTGCAAGCGTTCGTGAAACAATTGGCGAAACAAAAGGATTAATTAAAGCATCAATGGCTTTAGGTGGAGCTGGATGGGCTTTAGGTAAAGCAGGAGCTAAACTAGGAGGCGGAAGCGCTAGATTACTAACCAAGAAAAGCCCAATAGCGCAGAATTGATTTAATTATCGTGATAAGCAAAAAATGTTTAAAAAAGAATTCAAAGCAGGAAAAATAACACGATCAGATTTAGTTAATAAAAACTTCGAAGCTTGAAAAAAATATAAGGCAGACAAGGTCAATATTAAGCAACTCAAATGGAATAAGAAAAACGAAGGACTTATTTATCAACAATATCAAGATGCTTTAGCTAACAATCAAATTACCGAAGCTGATATTCCGGAAGTTTATAGAAGTGAAAATAAAGAACTTTTAGACTTATCAAATAGACAACTTTATAAAAAAGAAAAGAAATTACTAAAAGATTTAAACAAAAACTACAACAAAAAATTTGAATCGCAATTGACTGAAACTGAAATTACAAAAAGAGCTGAAATTAATAAAAAAATAAGTAATATTAATTATCTCGCTGATAGACATATTAAACCAGGTTCTAAGTGGAATAAGAAAATAAAGAAAATTGATTGAAAATATAATAAACCACTAAATTCAGAAGTTAATGAAGCATATAAAAAAATAATTAATAAAAATAAGAAAGACTAGAGGTAAAAACATGCTACAACCGAAAAACCTTAAAAAAGTGCAAGGTAAGTTTTGAAAAAACTTTACTTGATTAGACTATTTAGTTATTTCTATTTTAGTGATGTTCGCAATTCTAATAGGATATACCGCACTTCCGGAAAGTATTTCAAAAACAATTAAATTTATAGTTTCTATTGTTTTGACCTTAGTGTTTAGTATGCTTCTTATTAAGTCAAAAAAATATAACTGTCGTGTGTATGTTTTATTTTTTAGAATGATTAAGTTTTGATTTTCAGTTAAAAAATTTAGTAAAACAAAAACTTCACCTAAAAATTTAATTCCTTACGCTGAACTAATAGAAAATAAGTTTATCAAAACAAAAAGATTAAAAAGTGGTACAAAATTTTTCTCAGTAATCAAATTTAAGGGTAAGTCGCCTTGAAATGAAGATGATGAGGATAGAGAATCATTTTTAAAAAAATTTACTAATTTAATTGATTCTACTGATATTCATTTAAGCCTAATAAGACAAAAAGAACTTATTGACTATTCACAAAACTTTAAGTCATTAGAAGAAAATGCTAACAAAAAAGTTAATGAACTAATAGATAAAAACGCACCAGTTAATGTAATTGAAAATTATCAAAAATATTATGAATATATTAACGATGATCTAAATTTATTAGACACTAATTTACTTGTTGATATCTACTACCTAGTAGTTTATGATAAAAGTGTTTCAGAACTAAAGAAAACTATTGCTAATGCTACGACTTTCTTGAATTCTATGGATATTGAAACTAATATTCTTGAAAACTATGAAGTAATTAGTTTTTTAGCAAGATTAAATAACAAGGAATTAGATTTAAATTTAGTGCAAGAATACTTAGAACAAATTGAAGAAAACAAAAGGGAAGCGCTAATTAGAAATAAAGATAATTTTGAGTATTTAACATTTAAAGAAAAAGTTAAAGCATTTTTTGCCTTCCTTAAAAGTAAGTTAAAACTGAAAAAGAAGGTTAAACTAGATAAAACTAACATTAAAAAACCAAAATTAACACTAGATTCTATTTTAGCTAATGATAAAGTTATCTTTAAGCATAATTATTTTATTAGGGATAATAAGTTTTGCTCAATTAATACAATTTCTGAACTACCTTTAAATTTAGCGGAAGGATGAGCAATAGATTTGTTTGATAATAATTCTACTATCGTATGGAATCTAGGAATATTTAATGAAGAAATTCAAGCTACTTTATTAGACAAGACTTCAAAAAAGATGGTAGATAATTCAAACTTAGTTAAGTCCAAATATTATCAAAAGGCTGGAGGCCTTCAATTAGAAGCTATTGAATATTTGGAAAACCAACTTCAACTTGATAAAAATGTCTTAACTAATAGTTCTTTAATGATTATTAATAGTGCTGATAGTTTAAAAGAACTTAGAACTATCGAAGCTAAAATATTTGCTAATGCTAAAAGAAATAAAATTACAATTAATCCAGTTCCATTTAGGCAATTTGAAGCTTATAGCCAAGCCTGTTTAATTACAACTAATAACTTAAATGAAGCTATTCCAATGAGTTCATATAATGTTGCACACGGATGACCTTTTGAAAATGAGGAAAATAATGATAAAAACTTCTTTATTTTAGGGGCAACTGCTTCTACAGGGGAACCAATTATCTTTGACCAATTTTACAAGGGGTCCTCAAGAAGAGTTAATTATAATATGTTTTCTGTAGGATCTTCAGGAAAAGGGAAGTCAACTGACGTTAAAAAAGCTGTTTTAGGTCATTTAGCACAAAACAATAAAGTTTACATTATCGACCCACAAAATGAGTATTCAATTTTGGGAAAAAAATTTGGAGCAACAATTATCGATTTAGGATTAGGTTTTAATACTGTTATTAATCCTTTAGAAATTCAAACGCAACTTTTTCAAGATGATGAAGAACTTTCTATTAAGTTAATCGTTAATAAACATTTAGAGTGAGTTGAATCGTTTTTTAGGCTTATAAACCCCGATTGAACCATCGACCATATAGTTTTAGTAATGAACTTTGTTCGCGCGTTATATGACAAATTAGGTATATATAAACTAAAAACTTTGGATGAACTTAAGAAAATTAAGTATCCGATAATGTCTGATTTAATAAAAGCCATTAAAAATTATAAATTTATCGATGAAATTGAGAAAAATAGAAAGCAAGAAACCATTTTGAGAACATATGAAAGATTATCCTTCTTATTTGAATATAATGGGAAATATGAACATATCTATAATGGCCAAACTAATTTAGATTTATCTAATGATTTCATTATCTTTAATACTCAAAAACTTTTTGATACTGGCGACGGTAGCGGAAGAGTAGGACTTTTTGTATTATTAACTTTCATTCAAAACAAAATATTTAATAATGTTATCGAAACCCCAGATAAAAACTCACTTTTAGTAATTGACGAGTTGCATATGTATATCGATCCAAATAACTTTACAACATTAAATTTCGTTTACACAATGACAAAAACAGTTAGAAAATTTAATGCAGGGATGATACTATGTACGCAAAACCCTTCGGATTTCTTAGGAAGTTCGATGATTACTAAAAAAGCTGAGGCTATCTTGCAAAATTGTCAATATTCCAAGTTTTTTGGTTTAAAACAAAAAGATTTAGAAGCCGTTAATGAGATGTTTAAAACTTCCGGAGGATTAAATAATTCTCATCTTAATTTTTTAGCAGATGCGGAAATAGGAAACTTACTATTTAGCTTACATATGTATTCGAAAATAAAGTCACAAATTTATTACAACGATTTTGAAAAAGAGCTATTTTTCGTAAAAGGTCATATCGGAAATTAATTACGTATGCCTACGCGTATGCGTGTGCATAATGCGTGTATGCGTATGCGAGTATGAACAATAATATAAAAACTATAAAAAAGGAGTAAATTATGCAAAAAGAATCTACACAAAATGAAAACCAAACCAAAAAAAGAAGAGACGTTAGGGTAACGTTCAGATTATACGACGCAGAAGATATCGTGTTTTTTGAACGATTTAAAAAAGAATTAATAGCTACCGGAGATACTTTATCATCAGCAATCGCCGGCATTATTCGGAATCATTTATTAGAAAGAGAGAAAAAGGTTGTTTGAAAACATTTACAAGATGATATGTTTTATGCCTTTAGAAAAGCACTTTTTGCATCATTAATACCTTTTTCTAACAAAATAAATGAAAAAATAGACGGAGTTTTGATAGAAAACAACATAATTAACACTAAATTGAATATGTTATTAAATGCTAATTCACAAAAAACAACTTTAAATGAAGAACTTTTAAATTATAATAGCAAGAATTTAACAGATGAACCACAAGTTTTTGAAAATGCAAGGATAGTTTTAACGGCTAAATTACAAAAAGAAAGAGAGAAAAAGAAGATTAAAGCAAAAGAAATAGAAAAAGCGCAAAAAAACTTTGAAAATTATTCAAAAAATTCAGATAATCTAGACCCAGAAATATTACAAGATTTTAGGGATTCAGAAGATATTTACGACGATGATTTATAAGTGATTAGAGGATAAAATATGAATAAATTACAAACTTTATTAACGGCTTTAGAAATATCATTATTACCAATAGGCGCTGCTGTTGTTGCTCCTTTGGTTGATGAACTTGCTGAAGCAATTAGAAGTACATCATTAGATAGAAATGAATATCATAATTTTCCCAATGAATTAAGATCTAAAAAATTAAAACCTATTCACATAATTAATAAAACTTTACCATATCAAAATTTAAAAATTAAGAATGATTTTGATCTTTATGATTGAAATGTTCAAGAATCACCAAGACAATATAGAAAAAATAGGGAAAATGCTTCCAAGACAATTAGCAGTACTAGTTTAGATACACTTTTATCAAGAATGGAAACCTATATTATTAATTTTGATAAAGAAAAATATAAAAGATTAATAAATATCCAATTATCAGGTTTTGAAAATTTTGAAAAACACAATTTTAGTATTACTTTAAAGGCATCAAATGCACGCTTTTATGAAACAGCACGTCAAACTCAATATCTTAATCCGGAACTAACTTCTTTAACTTTTTCGGCCTCAGCAACAGTTGAAAAAGCACCTAATGATGCTAAATATGAAATTGTATGAAATAAATGAATACAAAGTGTTTTACAAAGAACAGAAAGTTTTACTATTTCAAGCGATACTGGAGGAGATTTATCTTATGTAGAGCAAAATATTGAATACAAAGATAATGTGAAAAGTAATATTGATTATTTAAATGAATATATTAGTGATTTAAATAAAAGAGCCCAAACTATTATTGATGAAAATTTCTTAAAAATAAGTTTTAAAATAGTGGATGCTAAAAATAATAGAATTAATTTATATTTAAACTTTCCAAATGAAAGAAAGTATCTTTTAGCTTCTAATATCAAGATAAATTATAAACAAACCAGCAAGTATGACTTAAAAAAATTACCTGACAAATTAATTATTAAAACAGGTAAATGGGTTGATTTTGAGACTAATACAACAGCTTTAGTTGATGACGTTTTAGTTCCTGATCCCAAGGATATAAAACCTAAGAAATTAACCGGAAAAGAATGATGGGGAGGTCGCTGAATCGCTCATACACCGCTTTCTTTAAGTTTTACTGCATCTTTAGATGAAACAGAAGTATTATTAATAAATGGTAAAAGAATTGATGTTTTAGACCAAACCTTCGAAACTGATTTAGTTGACAAACGAAGAACACCGGATGATAAAGAAACGCAACTAAATTATGGCATTTCAGATGATGAAGATATTGAACATAATGAAGAAAATTCTCATAAAAAAAATGAGTATAAAATTGAAATTATTAAATATAAAACTCCAGGAAATTTAGAAATTGAATTTAGATATACAAAAGTTATTGTTATTGATTCCCGTTCATCAGCTGCAAACTTTAAGTGATATGCTTGGGACCCGGCAAATAATCCTAATCAACAAATTTTAATTGAACCTTATTTAAAAGATGAAAAAGGAAATAATGTTGTTGATAAAAATGGGGTTTTTGTATTAAACCCTAAATACGACCCAGCTATCGATAAACAAACTGGTACTAAAAAACAATTAGTATGGTTCTCATTTAGTGATATGAAAAATGCTGGTAGAACTTTATTTGACGCAGAAGATGAAAAAAATACCAAAAATAATTCTTTTGCTAGATATTATAGCGAGGCTAAAAAAGCAGATTATTATTCTAAGTCATTATTGCCATATAATTCAAAAACATTATTTGTTCCACATAATGATCTTGAGAAATTAGATGCTGGTGTAATAATGGAGGCTAGTGTTTTAGGTAAAGGGGCTTTAATGTCATTAATGGGTAATAATGAAAACTTTACGTTATTCAAATTAAATGAAAGTGGTTATTTTACAAAAATAGATGATAAATATTACAAACAACTGATGACAAAAACAGGGGAAAGTTCATATTTTAGTAGCTCAGGAATATGGCTTTTTGTTTCTAATACCGAAAAATCAATTAGTAATTACAAACTTGTTTTAATAAAAGAAGAATCTGATCCACAATCTTACTTTACTGATAATATATCTATCTCTGAACACATAACACCACTTTTTCAAACTAATCAAGGTAAAAAGTTTTATCATTTTTTAACAAAAAGAGGCTTATCAGCAAAAGATATATACTCCTTAAATTATGAAGATGCTATGGAATATTATAAATTGTATATTAATGCACTATATAATAATGCTAAATACAGCAACCATATTGTTATCACACCTAAATTTAAAAAAATAGCAGATAATACATATACTACCGAAGAATTTCAAAATAAATATTTTAATAATCATAAATTATTTGAAACTGATTTAGTTGATGATTTTGAAAATAAAGACTTAGTAGCAGTTTCAAATATTTCATTTAATGAAGAAAAAACCGGAATTTATGTTAGTTTTTCTTTAAGAACACATGAAAATATTTATTCATTATCTTCTAATAAATACTTTATTCCAATTAAATTTAGGGATGTTGAAATGCAAGCTAAACAAATAATTAATTTAAATATCAATAAAAAGTATTTTCTAGATTTAGCTAAAAATACTTATATTAATGAATTTGTTGAAGCAATTGATAGAAAACAAATTTTTGACTTAAGTGATGAGTATTTTGCAAAAATTGATATTACTTTAATTTTTTCACCAACCGAAAAAACTTTAAATATTAGAGTTAAATTGTTAGATGAATTTGTCAAAAAATATGTATTACAACCACAAACAAGTTGAACATTCTTTTTAGATAAATTTAAAACTGATGATAAAAGTGTTGTTGATATCTTTAAAAATTTAAAATTAACCGAAATAAATTTAAGCGGAATAGATGATCTGGAAGTAGCTAAGAATTTAGTTCAAAGTAAAGTTGAAGAGGCTTTACCTAATTTAACAATAAATGAAGATTATGTAATCAAAAATTTAGAAACCGCCGTAAAAGAAAGATTAATTCCCCAAAGCGGTATTAATGAATTTAATCCGCCTTTCTTTTCTAATTTAATATTAGAGGCCTTAAAAGATAAAATTGGTTATAAAAAAATAAGAATAATTAATACTGTTGATAAGTTAATTACTAAAGATTATGATTTAAGTATAAAAAAATTACCTGATACGGAAATAAATGAAAATAAATTATCAAAAATAAAGAAAAAAGTTATCGAAATAGTTAATAAAAACTTCGAAGATGAAGAGTTTGAACTTGATAAAGATATTATTATTACAAACTTTTCAGAGGGTGTATCAGCATTAACCAGAAGTAATAATACATATACTTTTATTATTAAAGGATTAAATTATAAAATTAAGAATCAAACAACTATTAATATAAAAAATGTAGCTTCTCGTGTTATAGATGATACTAATAATAATGATCCAGAGGATAATCCTATTGATAATAATGAAGATGAATCTTTCAGCCTTAAAAATTTAAAATTAAATAATTTATCATTTAAAGAGTACGTTGCAAGTGTCTTAAAAAATAGAATAATTACAGAAATAACAAGTAATTTATCTAAAATTTACAAGCTAGAAAAAGATTTAGATTATTATATCAACAATAATGAACTTAATGAACTAGTAAAAAAATTAATTAAAAAGTCTGATGTGCCTTTATCAGGAAAATTAATAATTCATTCTATAAGTCCCAAAACTAAAAATAGTAGTTCTATTACTATAAGCAATTTTAATAAATTTTATGAACCAAGTGATGATTTAGAAGAAAATGATAAAACAGAATTAAAAAAGACTTTAATGATTATCTTCATTCCACTTGCTGTGTTTAGTTTAGTTGTAATTTTGCTAGTTATATGATTAATTTATGTAAGAAAAATTAAGAATAAAGTATCATAATTTTTTACAAAAATATAATTTTTATGGTACGATGTTTATACTAATTTAATTAATTAGTAATATTGCGGGGTTGAAAAACCCTTGCCTTCCACGGGTTTATTTAATAAACGACGTGATATTTTGAGAGGTTATCCCTCTCTTTTTTTATCTTTATTTAATATAAAGTATAAAATTTTTATGATATAATTTGTATGTGAAAATTATATGGGTGGTGCATTAAAAGCACGGGCCCCGCTGGACTTGAAAAAGTCCTTGCCATCCACCACTTTATTAAATTAATGTGGTGATATTTAATGAGGGGGTTATTCCTCTCTTTTTTATTATCAAATTTATATTTAAAATTTTAGGAAAAATATGTTAGGTAGAATTTTAAAAACAAAACAAGAAATATATAAAATTTTCCCCATATCTAGAAATAATAATTTTTCGCCTATAGAAAGCTGAAATAGTAAAACTTCAAGACCCTTTGTAGTATTCTATACTAATGATAAGGTTTATTATTTATCAGTTAAATCTTTAACAAAAGAAAATGAAAAACAAACATTATTAGACAAAAACAATTTAATACTTCCTCAAGGGATATATGATGATGATCACCCGTCCGTAATAAATTGTGGGTCGATAAATATTATGGATAGAGCTTTATTCGAAAAAATTTATAATGTGAAACACTATAAAAATAATTATTTTTTAGAAAAAGAAATTTATTGCCAAGTTATAAATAAACTAAATAACAATCTAGATAATTTAGTGTATCATGAAGTAGATCATATAGATTTTGAAAATAATAAGACGATCTGAAAAGCTGGGGATTTTCATAAAGAACATAGAAATATTATGGAATTTATTATTCCAGAAAGTTTACGTATTTTAAAAGATGATGATATTTGAATTAGCACCGCTTCTAATGACCAATTTTATACTTTTATTAATAATAAATTAAAACACGCTACAAAAATAAATAATATTCAACTACCTAAAATTAACCACAATAGTATTTATTATTCTTTTTGAGAAGAGTATAAGAATGATAATAAAGCTATAAGCGATATTAATAATTTTGGAGAGTTTTTAGAAATAGCAGAAAGCGATCCAAATACTTTTTTATACCTCAAACCTGAAGATAAACAACCCACGGACGAAGACACGCAAAAATTCAGAATGTAACTTTTTATAATATAATAAATATATGTTAAAGCAAAAAAACAAAATAAAAAATTTAGCTACCTTTAACTAGGTAGTTTTTTGTTATCTTTAGGGGATAAAAAATGGAATTTCAAATAGATATATTTAACGATAATTTTGATTTTATGAAGGAATTATACCAGCAAAAAGTTAATGAAATTAATAAGCAAGAAGAGGACTTTAGAACTAATTTACGTTTTAAATTACATCCTAACTGGAAAATAGCTAGAAGGCTAAAAAGACAATGAATTACCTTTGCTGGTATATTTTTTCTTAATTTAACTATGTATGAATATATAGATGAAAAAACTCAAAAAAAGAAAAGAATTACATACTATCATAATGAAAAATTAAGGGAACTTTCTACCTCAAAGTATGATAAAGATATCATAAAATTTTGCATAAAAAACTCATTAGAAAATATACCTAATCCTTGCTATCTAAAAAAATATTTACCCTCAAAACAGCTACTAAATTTATATATGAAAAAATGAAAAATTCAGAAACAAATTGAAGAAAAAAATAGAGAATTAATATCTGAAAAAAGTAATAATTTTTCTAAGTTAAATGAGGATATTTTTTTAGAAATTGATGACCTTTTTATTAAGCACAAACAAAATTTTAAACTAGAAAAAATGAGAGTTAGAGAGGTTATTTTACATACTAAAAATTGCTTTCAAAACCGTAATATTTTATGTATGTTTTTCACTAAAAATATTAACGAAAAAACTAACGAAAATAACGATCTAAATTATGTTATTAACAAGGTCAAAGAACAGCTAGAAAACATTAATTTAAGAGATAATAATATAATAATAAATGGAGATGGAGCTAGATGAATGTATACCATTTCTGATAGCTTAAATGCGATATTTAATCTAGACTATTTTCATATTAAAAAACAAATAAATAATACTTTTAGTTTTAATAAATTTGCTACAAAAATGAATAAAAAATATTTCAAAAATTGATTATCTTCAAAATATAAATTACCTTGAAATTACCTTTTTGCAGAAGCTATAGATATTAGAAACTTTAATTATTTTTATGATATATTTGAAAATTTAAACGACGAAATACCCAATAAGAATCTTCCCCATGAAATTAAAAAGAATATAAAAACTTTTTGAAAATATATTATTTCTAATGCTAAATCTATATTTGATAATCCCACTATAAAAAATAGTAGTTATACAGAACATTTTGTTTACCACACTTTTAAAAGGCATATAAAAAAGCCTCACGCTAGGTTTGGCTTTAAAACTATAAAGATGAAAATTATTTACAAAAATGTACAAAATGGGCTAGGAACTATAATTTTTTAATTTTTTGATATTTTTTTGTAGGCGCACTTTTGCGCCATATTAGTTGTCATAAATAACTATTTTTTAATATATATAAAATATATATTAATATTTTTGCTGGTGCAACATCAGAGACAATTTTGAGACAAAATTTAAAATGTGGCGCAAAGTGGCGTCAAAAATAATCTTAATTTTTTAAAAATCTATTTATATAATTAATTATATAAATAGCAAGGTATAGTTGCCCCTTTGGTAAAAAGGTCTGGCGCAACGCTTACCTTGCCTTTAAAGGGGCGCGCGCGCGCGTAAAGGAAAATTCGTTACATGGCGACACTTTCCCAGGCAAAAAAATACCCCGGCAAACCGGGGTATAAATATTTTTAAGAAAAAATTAAAAAATAGTTGTATAATAATTTTGAAGTTGTGGTTCGCACAACACACCTAAAATTTACAGATCCATTAATTTAGTATTGAAAAATAAAGATATTTTTGGTTTTTCTTCCGAAAAAGAAATATATGATTCTTTTGAAAAAAACTCAGCAAATTGGCCAAATATATTAGATTTAAAAATTAAAGCATTAAATCAAAAAATAGAAAAAAGCGAAATTGTTTGACTATTACATGATTATTTAAAAAATCGTGGATATTTTTATGCAACTAATGAAGTAAATATAAATGAAACAAAACAGGATAATTGTTTTCCGAGTGAATTATTGTTGGATTTTTATAAAGAAAATAACTTTTTCAAATCAAACAGCTCTATATCACGCGAAAATGGCGGATACACATTTTCTAATAAAGATTGAATAAAAGAAATTGAACATATGCTAACTGTTCAAGAAATCAATATTAACTTTTCAAAAGAATATATTTCTATTTTTAATTATGTAAGACTTTTTTCGGAAGGTCCCGGTAGTTTAAATAGTGCGAGTGAATATGGTATTTATAATTATGATGAAAATGGAAGAATTGTAAAAAAATATACAAATATATGAGATAAAACAATTGGTAAATGTAGTCTTTTTGAAGATGAAAAAGTTATTTCTACTTCATACCCGTCATATGAAATATTTAATTTATTAAACAATCTTGCAGATATAAGATCAGCTCAGTTATTTAACGAAAAAGAACAGTGATCCCTTAGTCCAAAGAATAAAGAAGAGTTATTAAATAACTTATTTCATAATATTTTAAATAAAACAAAAGCACAAAGCATAACAATAAAGCAAATTGAAAAAATCTATATCAAGGAAAAAGGACTGGAAGATATTAGTGATCAATTGAAAGGAAAGAATCTTTTAAAACAATTTGGGTTGAATAATAATTTAACAACACTTAATTCGATAAATAAACTATTAAAAATCATTAAGAATTTTTCTTCAGAATACAATGAAATAAATACTAAAAAAATATGAGATCTTTTACCAATTTTAGACGATATATGTTTAATAATAGAAGTTCCAAGAAATTTGGATGAATATTATAAGTTATTCTCTGAACATGAAATTATTGAAAAACTTTCCATTGGTAAAGAAGCAAAGGAAGATTTTATTAAACAAATTATTTCAATTAAAGAATTAAATTTTAATAAAAAAGGTAGTTTATCAAAAAAAGCAATTTACTTATATTTAAGTAAAATGAGAGATTTAAAAAAGAATTCTGAATTTATTAAATGAAACGATGAAGAATTAAAACAGATTGTAATTGAAAGAAAAGAGAAATCAAGAATAAATCCTAATAATAAATATATTGACCCTTTTATTTTTTCAGATGATATTTTATCTCCAGCAGCTAAACAAACTTTTGAACAAGCTATAAAAGTTTTAAATAGAATTATAAAGTTATATTCAAATGAATATAACATTAAATCCATAGTAGTTGAAATGCCTAAAACTAAAAACGATAAAGAAACAATTGAAAAATATAATCAAGATAATGTGAAAAAAGATTTTGAAGGAATTATTAAATTATTACCAATAAATATAACAGTTGATGAATTGTTAAAAAAGAAAACTAAATCTTTATTAGAAAAATTAAAATTGTACGTTCAACAAGATGGCATTGATTTATATTCAATGCAAAAGATGGATATTTGAGAAGTAATTAATTACCCAGGAAATTTTGAAATAGACCATATCATTCCATATTCATTATCATATGATAATTCAGTTGGAAATAAAGTTTTAACTACCAAAGCTAATAACCAAGCTAAAGGACAAAAAACAGCAATGGAATATTTAGGTTCATTGAATCTATTTAATATTGATGAATACAAGACTAAATGCGCTCAACTATTTTTAAATAAAGATACCTTTACTAAAAATAAGAATAATGTTGTTATTACCGAAAAAAATGCTGAAAATAAATATAAAAATCTTACATGAGATAATTTTAATGAATCGAATAAAAATGAATTTATTAATAGAAATTTAAATGATACTAGATATGCAGTCAAATTATTTGTCGAAACTTTACGTAAACATTTCGACAATAAAGAAACAAAAATTATTGGAATAAACGGACATGTTACAAGTTATTTTAGAAATATATCTTTTTTACGAAAAGATAGAAATTTTAACTATCACCACGCAATTGATGCATCAATTATTGCTTTAGTTATAAATAATAATAAATATATCGCAAGATTATTAACAATTGCTGATAATGAATGAAAAATTTTAAATGATCATCAAATGGAACAAAAATTTACTGGAGAAGTAAAAGAAATTACTGATTTAGATTTTAAAAAGAATATAATGGCTCATTTTGTATCTAAAATTATTAAAGAAAAAATAAATTTAATAGTAGAAAATAACTATGAATTAGTACAGTTTTCACGAAAAATTAAAATTATGAATAATGCTCCTTTATTTGATCAAACTTTATATGGATTAAAGCAAACAGAAACAAATGAACAAGACAAAGTTTATAAAGTAGTCAAAATTAATTTGATTAAAGAAAAAAATAAAGAATTACAAAAATACTTTGAAAATCCAATTGTAGAAGAGGGTAGAAATAAATACTCTGTTTTAATGGCTCAAAGTCATTTAAAAGAATTTAATAATTTAAAAGAGATCTTTAAAAAATATAACTTGAAAAATAGTAGGTCTGCCTTTATAGATTATATGAATGATTTAAATAGTAATTTTCCAGAATTGGTCACCAAAAAAATGATTGATAACGCTATTGCTACAAATAGAGTTATTTATCTAGATTTAAATAATATGAAAACCAGATATTATAAAGATCTAAGAATTGTTGAAAAATCATTAATACCGATTAATTTCAAATATAATAATGGAAAATCATTTAAGGATACAAATACAACTTTATTTTCTTTGGTTTACAAAAACGAGAATAATAATTATAATTCAATACCTATCAATTTTTTAACGTATAAATTTGGAAGTAAAAATAATAATTTATTAGATGAAAATATTTACAATAAAGGTAACTTACAAAAATATAAAGAGAATTTAAAAATTAGTTTTAGTGAAAAACCTTTATTTGCCATTAAACAAGGAACCATTTTGAGAAGAAAAAACCC
Organism: Mycoplasmopsis arginini; assembly: GCF_900660725.1. Taxonomy (NCBI): domain Bacteria; kingdom Bacillati; phylum Mycoplasmatota; order Mycoplasmoidales; family Metamycoplasmataceae; genus Mycoplasmopsis; species Mycoplasmopsis arginini. The sequence goes on along the minus strand of NZ_LR215044.1, from coordinate 323,773 downwards.
TTCCAAAAATTGATTTGAAAATTTATATTACGTATCAGGGATTTCTAAACAAGAAGATATGGATACAAAATATAAATTAACAAATTTAATTAAAACTAAACCCTCAGATAAAGAAAATAAAGAAGAAGTCAAAACTATTATTAGCAAGTTAACAAATCCTCTATTAAAAGAATTTGATATTATATATCTAGATGAACTTGGGAATGAATATAAAGCAAATATTCCCAAACTAGATTGTTAAACAGAATTTTAATAAATAGCGCCTATAAGGTTTTAAATAACCTTTAAGGTGCTTTTTTGTTCTATAAAAAAAATTCAAAATATAAAATACTATTTTTTATAAAAAATTAAAAAATTATATATAATTATAAAGCATTAAAAACACAAGCCGTTTTAGCTCAGTTGGCAGAGCAACTGACTTGTAATCAGTAGGTCGTAGGTTCAAGTCCTATAAACGGCACCATATGCGCGAGTGGTGAAATTGGCAGACACGTTAGTTTTAGGCACTAATGCTTTACGGCGTGAGGGTTCAAGTCCCTCCTCGCGTACCATATCATTCATTTGTGGAGAAGACATTAAAGTCTTCTTTTTTTTATTTAAATCTTTTATAAAAAAACGAACTAAGTTAATTAGTTCGAATTTTAAAATAAAAAAAATGCCTTATGGCATTCAAGGTGCATTTACAAATGGTGGAGAATGAGGGGCTCGAACCCACGACCCTCGCCTTGTAAGGGCGATGCTCTCCCAACTGAGCTAATTCTCCAAATGGTGACCCTAGCGGGACTCGAACCCACGCATGTATGGATGAAAACCATATGTGTTAACCACTTCACCATAGGGCCATAATGGCGCCGACTATTGGGATTGAACCAACGACCAACTGGTTAACAGCCAGCTGCTCTACCGCTGAGCTAAGTCGGCACTCATTTAACTAAATGCTTAATTATTATAACTTAAAAAAATAAATTGTTGCAAAAAAAATATTTTTTTAATAATTTTTTAATAATTAACGGATTCATCACCGACATAACTCGATTTATCAGCAATTATGGTGCTGGCTAGAGGGATCGAACCCCCGACCCACTGATTACGAATCAGTTGCTCTACCGACTGAGCTAAACCAGCATGTAAAGTATTTTAGCAAATTTTAAAATAAATTTAATAATTAAAATAGCAAATTTAAGACCAAAAATATCAATTCTTTATTTTTTTTATAAAAAATATATTTTTTTTGTAATAACAAACTAAAAAAGTGTAAAATATGGTTGATAGTGGGAGGAAGTGGAAATGTATGGTAAATACGAACGAAGTTTAGATGACAAAAATCGTGTTGTTATTCCGCCAAAAATTCTAAGTGAATTAGGTGATGAGTTTTTTATCACCATCGGATTTGACAAACAACTAATTTTCAGGGATAAAAAAGAATTTGAAAAACTAAAATCTAGACTTGATGAAAATAATTCACTAAATAAAGATTTAAGAGAATTAAGCAGATTTATTTTTGCTAACACCGAATTAGTTAGCCCAGATAAATTAAATCGTATTATTATTCCTAAACACTTAACTTTAAAAACCGCTATCAAAAAAGATGTTGTATTCATTGGTTCAGGTAACATTTGCGAATTATTTGCAAAAGAAATTTATGATGCAAAAGAAAGTTATTTTGAAGAAGAATCAAATATTGATGATCTAGCTCAAAAATTATTTGAACAAGGAGTTAAGTTATAGAATCACATATTCCCGTTTTACTTAATGAGGTGGTTAACTCGTTAGAAATTAAAAAGGGTGGGATTTATCTAGATTTAACTTTAGGTCGAGCAGGTCATAGTGTTGAAATTCTTAAAAAAATAAAAGAAAACGGCTCGGGTTATTTAATTTGTTTTGATAAAGATATCGAAGCGATTAACGAATCTGATCCAAAACTTAAGCAAATTAGCAATTCTTATAAATTAATAAAAAGTGATTTTAGATTTCTTAAAGAAGAACTAAAAAAACTAAATGTGGAAAAAGTTGATGGAATTTTAGCGGATTTAGGTGTTTCAAGTCCTCAGCTTGATAAAACCGAGCGTGGCTTTTCATATTCACAAAATACGAAATTGGATATGAGAATGGACTTAGAATCAAAATTGGATGCCAATATAATAATAAATGAATGAGAAGAAGAAAAAATAGCTCAGATTTTATACGAATATGGTGATGTAAAATTGGCTAGAACAGTTGCGAAATCAATCGTAAAAAATCGTCCTATTTCTACTTCATTTGAATTAAATGAAATTATTAGAAACGCATTACCAGCTAAAATAGTTCGTCAAAAAAATCCATCAAAGGCAATTTTTCAAGCATTAAGAATTGCAGTTAATGATGAACTAAATGCACTAGATGATTTATTAAATCAAATTAATGATTTATTAAATGTAAATGGAAAATTAGCAATTATTACTTTTCATAGTAAAGAAGATGCAAAAGTAAAAAAATTTTTCCAAAATCTTAACTACACCGATCCGAAATTAAAAAAACTTCCGATTCAAATAGAAGCTAAGTGAAAACAAAAAATCATTTTTCCTTCTGAAAAAGAATTGGAAATAAATAGAAGATCTCATAGTGCAAAGTTGAGAGTTATAACAAAATTAGGTTAAATTATGAAAAAGAGAGTTATTGTTGCTTATAAATTTAAAGTGAATATATTTTCCGTAGAGGTTATTGAAAAAAGCTCATATGGAAATATTTTGGTTTATAAAAAAGAAACAAATAACACTTCATTTAACCTTTTTAATTTAGATAGTTTTATTAAATCAACAAAAAAAGAAATTGAAAAAACAATTGCTTCAAAAATAAATGATGTAGTTGTTATTGTTCAAAATTCCTCAGATTTATCAATTCATAAAAAAATTATTTTAAATAAATCTAGTACTTCTAATTTAACTGAATTAGATATAGCTAAAAAACTGTATCAATTAGAAAAAGCTAACAAACAATACTTATTTGATTATTCATACATTGAACAAAAACAAAATGAAAACTTTATTAATTTAAGTACGCTTGATTGAAATAAAGCAAAAAACATTTTTAATTTATTTATAAAAAATGATTTAAATGTTTTAAGAATATACGATTATGATTTCTTAAATAATATTTCTTTAGATTATAAAAAAGAAAAAGGAGTAGCTACCTTAATTTCTTTTGAAGATCTTAGCTTGAAAATTGAAATATTAAAAAATAATATTTGTATATTTAAAAAGGAATTAAAAATGGGAATTGATTTCTTAATTAAATTAATTGCGGACCATTTAAAAATAAGTGAGAATCAAGCAAAAATAGAATTAAATTTATGAACTTTGAACTTGCATGCAGGGGATAGTAAAGAAATTGAATTTTTAGTAAAAAAATACTTATTTTTAGTTGAAAAAGAATGTTCAAGTTTTAATATGAAATTATTAGAAAATCAAAATGTTAAATTTAGTTGCTTAAATTCTAAAATTGCAAGTATTTTTAACAAATTTGACAACCAAATAACTAAGTTAATTAGCTTTAATAAAGAAAGTATTTATTTAAATGAAATTATTAGTAATGAAATGCTAGGTATTATTAGCTTAATTGATAATAATGCACAAAACACTATTAAAGAAATGACTATTACATCTGAATTATTTGTATTAGATACATATAATTTAGAAAATAAAAATTATTCATTTAATTACAATAAATAAAAAATAATTACTTATATAATTTAATTTATTTAAGTTTAGTTTTATTTTTAAGGAGGCTAACCATGGCAGATTTAGAAAATTTTAATTCAGTTGCAAAAATTAAAGTTATCGGCGTCGGTGGTGGTGGTAATAATAGTATTCAAAGCATTTTAGATACAAAAATTGATGGATTAGAGTTTATTGTAGCTAATACAGATAAACAAATTTTGGATAAATTTGATAAATCTCTTACTTTACAATTAGGAGATAAAAGAGGAATAGGGGCTGGAGCTAACCCCGAAGTGGGTAAATCAGCAGCTGAACATTCTGCACAAGAAATTAAAGAAAAAATCAAAAATGCTAATTTAGTTGTTATTACTGCAGGAATGGGTGGTGGAACCGGAACTGGTGCTGCACCTGTGATTGCAAAATTAGCTAAAGAGCAAAATTCTTTAGTAATTGCAATTGTTACAACTCCTTTTTCTTTCGAGGGAACAAAAAGAAATCAAATTGCTTTAAAAGGAATAGAAGAGTTAAAAAAATACGTTGATTCTTATATTATTATTTCAAATGACAAATTAAAAGACAAATTTGGAGAAATTTCTTTTAAGGATGCTTTTAAGGTTGCAGATAATATTGTTAAACAATTTATTAGAACTGTTGTAGATATTATAGCTGTACCTGGTTTAATTAATTTAGACTTAGCAGATTTAGAAACTTTAATTAAGAATTGTGGCGAAACCATTGTTGGTATTGGAAATGCTAACGGTGAAAATGCCGCAAAACAAGCAATGCATCGCGCTATAAATAGCCCAATTATTGATAGCAATATTAAGGGTGTTACAAAAGCAATTGTTTACTTTTCATCATCTAAAAATAGTACAATCAACGACTTTCAAGAAGCAATAAATGAGCTAAAAAGCGTTGCGGGTGAAAATGTTGATGTTATCTTTGGTGTTGGATCACCAGCTAGTGAAGAAGCAGAAAAACTAGGCGAAATTTATGTATCTGTAATAGCTACAGGAATTAAAAAAGCCGAAAATGAAAACGATTTTAAGTTAACAGAAGAACAAGTTACTCAAAAACGTTATAATGAGGATGATACACAAGAATACTTAACACTTTCTAATTACTCATCTTCAAAAAATAAATCATACTTAAATGAAAACGATTTAGGTGATGATGAAAATGATGAACTACTTTATAAATAATTTATTAATAAAATGATGTAAGAAATTTTATTAGCATAAATAAATTACTAATAATGTATTAATCAAAAAAGAGGCACTCCGCCTCTTTTTTATATTATAATTTTTGAATTATGTATAAATTTTTTGCTTATCAAAAAGAAAAAGAGTATTTTATATTAGACGAAGATGTTTTAAAACATTTAAAAGTTATAAGAATTAAAGATCAAGATTTTTTAATTAATTATCAAGATGAGTTTTATTTATGTAATTTTATTTTTCCTAATAAGGCTTTAATTAAAGAAAAAATTTCAACTAATAATGAGTTGGATTTTGATGTTGTGGTTGCTATACCATTAATTAAACAAAATCATTTTGAAATTGCATTACAGAAATCCGTTGAACTGGGTGCTACCAAAATAATTCCGTTTATTTCTGAATATACAGATAAAACTAATATTCAAATTGATAATAAATTATTGCGTTTTAAAAAAATAATTTTGGAAGCCGCTCAACAGTCTTTTCGTAACAAAATTCCAACTTTAGAAAAAGTTTTAAAATTTGAAGATCTTTTAAATTTAGATATTCCAAATAAAATTCTTGCTTATGAAAATGAAAAAGCCAATAAAATTGAAAAAGTAAATAAGAATACTTTATTAATAGTAGGACCTGAAGGCGGTTTTTCTAAAAAAGAAATAGATTTAGCAACTCAAAATAATGTTAAAATTGTTGCGCTAACAAAAACAATCTTAAGAGCAGAAACAGCAATTATTTATATGCTTGCAAAAATAAATTAAATAAAATTATTTTTGTTATAATAGATAAGCATAAATTTAAATTGCAATTTAATTAAATCAAAAAATATATTTACATTAGAAAGAGAAAGTATGCGTCAAACAACAATTATTAGAAAAGAATTAGTTGACAAAAAGTGATACATCATCGATGCAGCCAACGTACCTTTAGGTAGACTTTCAACTCTTGTAGCTTCAATCCTTCGTGGAAAAAATAAACCAACATTTACACCAAATGTTGACATGGGCGACAATGTAGTTGTTATTAATGCAAAAGATGTTCTTTTAACAGCTAAAAAAGATGAAAAGAAAATTTACTACCACCACACTGGATATCCTGGTGGATTAAAACAAATTACTGCTGCTGATTTAAGAGCTAAAAAACCAGAAGTTTTAGTAGAAAAAGCAGTTAGAGGTATGTTACCTCACACAAAACTAGGCCGTAAACAATTTAAAAATCTATATGTTTATGCAAATGCAGAACATAAACAAGTATCACAACAACCAACATTAATCGAGGTTAAATAATGGCAGATAAAATTAGATACTATGGTCTAGGTCGTCGCAAATCATCTGTTGCCAGAGTTTACTTAATTCCTGGAAAAGGTAGTTTTGTAATTAATGGTAAAGAAGCAAGACAATATTTAAATTCAGATATTTTATTAAAAGATGCTTTAAGTCCATTTACCGTAACTGAAACAACAAATCAATTTGATATTTTTGCAAATGTTAACGGTGGTGGATTAACAGGTCAAGCTGGTGCTATCAGATTAGGTATTGCTAGAGGACTTTTAGAAGCTTCAAATAATGAATATCGTAATAAATTAAAAGATGCCGGTTTCTTAACAAGAGATGCTCGTGTTAAAGAACGTAAAAAATTCGGTTTGAGAAAAGCAAGAAGAGCAAGACAATTTTCAAAACGTTAATTTTTTTGTGGTATACTTATATGGGTTTTATCCCATTGTAATGCGAGCGTAGCTCAGCTGGTTAGAGCACACGACTGATAATCGTGAGGTCGATGGTTCAAGTCCATTCGTTCGCACCATTTCAAGAAATTGATCATTAAACACGCACTGGCGTGTTTTTATTTATTAATAATTGTTTTAAATTAAAATATTTTGACTTAATGTGGAAATATGTGATGAATGTTATTATTAATTTTTCCAATTATTATTATTATTATTTTTATAATTATCATTATTTCTATTGTTAGATTTAAGAAGAAACTTAATTCTGATAAAGAAATACAAAACAATAATCAAGATAACTCAGAACAAAATGTTGTTGAGGACAAAGAAGTTACTGTTGATTAGATTATATCATCCACTTTTTATGATAATGTTTTGCCAAAGGAAGATTTATAGTAAAGTTGAAGATTTTTTTAGACCCTCAAAGAATTTTTAGAAAGAGAGAAAAATAATATTTGGGTTAAAAGATATTATCAAGTAATTGAAATTATGGAAAAAAGAAGCTATCATTGGCCTTTATAATGAAATTATAATATTTGACTATTATACTAATTTTAAAAATGAAATAGGTCAATGAAATTGTTGTCGCCATCATATAGTTGAAATAAGAATAAGCGCCCAAGAATTTAGCTCTAAGGAATCTGGTATGTATGAATACTATAAAATATCAGAAAATATATTAATTAATTTTTGATCAGCATTTATTTTTTACATTACTTAATAATCATGGTCAAAACAACTTCTCCTAATGATAATATGTTATATCAACTTAATACAACTTTTGATAATGATAAAAAAGTTTTGAATATTGAGATAATATCATTCAAAAATATTGTCAAGAATATACTATTTCTTATAGAAAAACTTGACGTAATAATTTAAAAAGAAAAAGTTTAGAAAATTAATATTTAATCATAGCTACTAATGAAAAATGAAGATATTTATTAAAAAGTGCTATACTTATATCGATTAAAAATTATTCCTTGGTAATAATTAAGATTATTGCTAGGTTATGAAAGGATCGAAACATGGTTTCAAAACAAAGAAAAAGCGAATTAGTTAAACAATTTGGTAGAAATGACAAAGATACAGGTTATCTTCCTGTACAAATCGCAATTCTTACCGAAGATATTGAATCATTAAAAAAACACTTCGCAGTAAATAAAAAAGACTTACATTCAATGCGTGGATTTATGGCTAAGGTTAACCACCGTAAAGCTCTACTAAGCCACTTAAAGGATGAAGATTACACTTTATACCAAACAACCATTAAAGCTCTAAATATTAGAAAATAATTTCGATATTTCAAGCTTAAAACTCAACACCAAACGTTGAGTTTTATTTTTTTATAAAAAACTAATTCTATAAAAATAATTTAAATTAGTGTGATTTTAAATTCCAAGAGTTAATCAACTTTATTTTTTACTATTTATAGTAAAATTTTTACTATGATTAACATTATTTTATATCAACCAGAAATAAGTCCTAATACCGCAAACATAATTAGAACATGCTTTGCTGGAAAAGCCAAACTTCATATCATTAAGCCCATTGCTTTTGATTTGCACCCACATTGATTAAAAAGAAAAGCAGCAGGTCATTTTTTAAGCGAAATACAACATGAAATTCATGAAAGTTATGATAAATTTATAGAAAAATATCCAGATAAGAATGTTTTTTATATTACTCGTTATGGACTTCACAATTATGCTGAAATTAACTATAATAAAATTTTAAAAAAAGAAAAAGAAATTTGAGTAATGTTTGGAACTGAAAGCACAGGAATTCCCAAAAGAATTATGCAAGACAAAATTGCAAACTGTTTAAGAATTCCAATGAATGCACAATGTCGAAGCTTAAATTTAGCTAATTCCGTTGCAATTATATTATATGAAATTTTACGTCAAAATAATTTTGAAGATCTATCAGTTTATGAGGTTCAAAAAGGTAAAGATTTTATTCTAAAAAAAGATTAAAAAAAGGATTAACATGATTCATTGATTTCCTGGTCATATGGCCAAACAATTTAGACTTTTACAAGAAAAGCAAAAACTTTTTGATTTATTTATCGTTGTAATGGATGCAAGACTTCCTAAAAGCTCTTTTAATGAAGAGATTTTTAAACTTATCAATAATAAGCCAATTTTATTTGTTTTTAACAAAGCGGATAAAACTAATTTAGCTAAATTGAACCCTTTTTTAGAAAAGTATCAAAAACGTGGACAAGTTGTTATAACTAATTTAAAAAACAAAGACGGATATGCCAAAATTAATAACGCATTAAATAAAGAATTTTTAAAATTTAAGGCTAAAAATGATCTAAAAGGAAAATTAACACCCGCTTTAAAGTGTGTTGTTTTAGGTGTGCCTAATGTGGGTAAGTCTACTTTAATTAATACTATGTCTAAATCTAAATCAACTAAAGTAGGGGCAATAGCGGGCATAACTAGATCAGAACAATGAATTAATTGCAAAAACTATATGTTATTAGATACGCCCGGCTTATTAATGCCTAAAATTGAAAGTGATGAAGCTGGTGCGAAGCTTGCTATTGTTGGGTCAATTAGACAAGAAGCAATTGATATTAATGAGTTAATAGTTGCTTTATATCGATTAATGTCAAAATATTATCCTGAGAAACTAACCGAAATTAAATTAGAACCTACTTTTAGTGAGGAAGAAATTTTTGATAACCTTGCAAAGTACGCCCAAATTAATAATTTACTTCTTAAAAACGGTGTTTATGACATTAAAAAAGGAATAAATATGTTAATTAATTATTTCAAAAATTTAAATAATGTAATTTTTGATGTATATGAGGAAGGTAAATAAAATGACTGACAAAAATACTTCAAAAATTAAAATTAATTATATTGCTTTAGGTGATGCTTTTGCTTCGGGATTTAATTCAAAAGTTGGATTTCCTACTAACGGATTTTTAAATCAAGACGGAAAAATTTTAGGTTTATGTTATCCTTCAACACTTGCCAATTTAATTAAAAATAATGATAATTTAGAACTAAATAGCTTTTACAACTTTTCGGTTATTAATGGATCAATAGATTTTTTAAAGGCTTTATACACAAATGATAAAAAAACATTAAAAAAAATGTCTAATAAAATCGACTTAATTCAATCAATAGATTGATTTTCAGCCAATATATTTGAGAACTATTTTTCAAAATTCTTAAAAGACTGAAATATAAATAATAATGATTTTAGTTTTTTTTCAAAAAAAATAAAAGAAGCAAATTTAATAAGTATAACAACAGGTTTTTACGATTTTTTTTCTAATTTACCTTTAAAAGAAATTTTTTCTTTGCACAAGTTAAATTCAAAAGAAAGAGATGATCAAATAAAACTAATTCAACAGCATGTTTCAAATGTGAGAATAGATGTTGAACAAAAATTAATAAATTTTATAGCAACAATAAAATCGCTTAATAATAAAGCAAAGATAATTACCACAAATTATTCGCCTTTATTACTTAATTTAAAAGATGCGATTTTGTCATTTACTAATATAACTTTAAAAGAACGTTTTGATATTTATTCTTATTTACAAAACGCATTAAGCCAATCTATCAAAAACGCTGCAATAAAAGGTTCAGTAGATTTTATTGATATTAATGATAAAACATATTGAGAAGAAAATAAGAGTTATTTATTTGAAAATATTTTTTCAATTTATCCAACTGAAAAAGGCTATAAAAAAGTTGGAATGGATATTTACACGAAATTATTTTTTAATAAAAAGCATTTTTTATTAGATTTAAATAATCTAATATTTAAGGATAAATATATTTCTGAACAAAATTATTGAATGGACGATGCAAAATATTATATGTCTATTTCTAATAGTTCTAATAATTATGATTTATTCAACAGCGTTTATGGTAGAAATAAAAATGAGAATGTTTTTATTCCAAATAGTTCAGAGTCATACTTTAATAGTAATCTTGATAAGAAAAACCGTATAACTGATTTTTGATCTTTATTTATAAGATATAGTAAATTTCCAATTAAAGATATTTCAAAAAAATTTATTATTGAGAAATTTTTAAAAGCACCTGAAGAGTATGAAAGTGTTAATAAAATTTTAGAATTTTTAAATAATGAACAAAGATCAAAAGCAGCAATTTTGATTTTACTAAAGGATCAAAAAGTGGATAATATTCTTTATATTATCGAACAATCTTTGATTGCCAAAAAACATAATGAAGCCTTTTATATAGATTATCAATTAATCAAGAAAGAAATTAATTTAATTTTCAAACAAGAACAAAATTTAGTTTATGATGTTTTTAAAAACTTTTTTAGTTCTGGTTTAATTAATGATTCAAAGGCAGAAATTAAAGAAATTACTAAAGCAATTTTCAGTGATGCTTTAAATACCAGTTTATTAAGTTATTTATTTAATATAAAAAATGATAAACGTTTTAATAAAATAAAAAAATATCTTTCAAGCTTAAATACATTTAAGGAATTTATCGATTTCTTTATCGAATCACTAATTAATTATTCAGATATTTATGTTAAGTTAAAAAACTTTGATGAACTTTGAAAACATTTTATTGTTAAAAATAAATATAATTTATTATTTCTTTTTGACAAAATGTTAGTTGAATTAACCAATGATGATAATATTAATAATACCGTTGATTTCTTTATATCAACAATTAAGAATTCAATTCGTTTAGAATTAGATTCCAAAGATTATAAGGCATTAAAAAATGCTATTAATAATATATTAAATATTTGCAAAAATAATCCTAAATATTTAAATAATATTTTCTTAAAATTTCTTGATAACGCTAAAAAGATTTCAATATATGACTTAATTTTTCAACTTAAAACAAGTAAAGAAAAACTATTTAAGAAATCAAATCTTGTCTCAATAAACATCTTTTTTATTACAGGTGTAAAATTATTGAAAAATCTTTTTATTGTTAAAAAAATAATTAAAAAAAATAAACTATAAAAATAAAACTCCTAAGATTTTTTCTCGGGAGTTTTATTTTTTAACCTAAAATTCCATTTTTAATTTGTGGATTTGAGCCCATTTCTTTCATTTGTTTTGACATTCTTTCAAAGTCATTTATTAGCATGTTGTATTCTCTTGCACTTCTTCCTGATCCTTTGATAATTCTGTCTTTTCTAGTTGGATTTTTTAAAAGTTTAGGGTTCTTTTTTTCTAAGTCAGTCATTGAATTAATTAAATAAGTGTAAACCTTAAATTTATTTTCAGCCTCATCTATTTTTTCATCACTAACTTTATCAGCCATACCAGGAATTAATTTAAGTATAGATTTCATTTTACCTAATTTTTTAATTTGAGATAAAGAGTTCATTAAATCATTAAGATCGAATTTACCACTAATCATTTTATAGCCAATTTTTTTCATCATTTTTTCATCAACTTCTTCCGAAGCTTTTTCGATTAATGATAAAACATCACCCATTCCTAAGATTCTGTCAGCCATTCTGTCAGGGTAGAATAGTTCTAATCCAGTAATTTTTTCACTTACCCCGATAAATGCAATTGGAACTTGTAATAAATGAGTAATAGATAACGCGGCACCACCTCTAGCATCAGAATCTAGTTTGGTTATAATTGTTCCACTTAGATTTAGTTCTTCATGAAACTTTTTAGCTGTATTAATAACATCTTGACCACTCATTGAGTCAACAATTAAGAAAATATAATCAGGTTTAACTTTACTTTTTATATTCTTTAATTCATCCATTAGTTGTTCATCAATTGCTAAACGACCGGCGGTATCAATAATAACTAAATCGTTTTTATGCTCTTCAGCTGCCTCAATTGCTTGTGTTGCTATTAATAAAGCATCATTTTCACTTTTTGTATAAAAGTCTGTTTGTGTTTGTTTTGCAAGCTGTTCTAATTGATCTCTAGCGGCTGGACGATAAATATCATCTCCGACTAATAAAGGTTTTTTAAAAATACCTTTCTTTCTAAAGTAAACTGCTAATTTTGCTGAAGTTGTAGTTTTACCAGAACCTTGTAGTCCAACCATCATTATTTTTGTTGGATAAGATTTGGGCTTAATTTCAATTGTTTTATTCCCTAGTATTGTTGTTAATTCATCTTTAAATATTTTTAAAACTGTTTGTTGTTGGTTTAATTTACCAATAATTTGACTATTTAAAGCTTTTTCCTTTACTTGTTTAATAAAAGATTTAACAACTTCTAAATTAACGTCGGCCTCCAATAACGCCAATTTAACTTCACGTAAAATTTCTAAAATATCTTCCTCATTAATTGATAATTTTTTGTTAATTTTATCAATTGATTTTTGAATTCTTCTTTGTATAAAATCTAGCATGTATTTATTATAATATAATAAATTAAAATAAAAACGCCATTAGGGCATTTTTTATTTATATCATTTATTTTTAGCAATAATTTGGCATTGTTAATATTATATATCCAAAAACCATTCCAATAATTATTCCAATTAATGCTAATAAGCCAAATATGACACCAATTGTTATTAAAATATTCTTCTTTTTATTTGACATAAATTAAGCTCTTTTCATTTCTAATTTGAATTCAATTTCAATGTTTTTCTTAGTAATTAAATTTTTAATTTCTAGAGAAGATTTCTTATTTAAATAATCAACACTTAAATTAAAAATAAATTTTGGTTCTTTATCTTTTATAAAAATATGTTTGCAATTTAGTTTTTTATTTATAGCATCATAATCTTGTTTTTGATTAGAATTAAAAGCGAACTTATTGACATAATGCCATAAAACATTATTCTCGTTTCTTTGAATATGAGTATAATTTTTTTGAGCCTCAATATCATTTAATTCCTTAAAAATATCATCAAAAAGATTTTGATTTACTTTTAGCATCACTGAAAAATAATCATCTTGGTTTGTGTTTCTAACCTGGCACTTTCTATGTACTCAATTAAAAACAAAATAATATTCATCATCAGATTTAACAATTTTTGAAATTTGTTTTGATTTTAAAGCGTTTTCATTGATTGAAAAATACTTTTCTGCTTCTTTGTTAAGGCTTATTATTTTTGAGTCAAATTCATAATCCTCTTTCTCATATTCTTTAGGTAAATAAGGTTTTGTAAATGTGTTGTAATTATGGATTGCTATTCCACCAAAGTAAAATCCTAAAATAGTACTAGGAATTAACACACCAGCTAATGTTCCAAACAAAATTTTTGGCCATGTTCAAAAACAGGTGGCATCTATAGAAAACTACTAATTTAAAGCATTACACAACATAGGTATGTGTGGTATAGAAAAAAGACTTAGCTTGGATTGGTAGAAACAAGAAGTCCTTTTCGAAGGACTTTTTTATATTATCTTTCTATGGTATTCTGCACCCCAAAACTTGTAATTTTGAAAAAAATATTTAGAAGTTAAATGAAGAAATTAGTTTTGTGATTTCTTTTCGATGACCCGCGAACCAATCGTATGCAAAATCAATTCTAAAATATCCTGAGATTTTATTATAATAACGAATTTGGCTTTAGATTTAGCATTTATAGAAATAATGTCACTACAAATGTCACTACAAATGTCACTACAAATGTCACTAAAGAAATATTTTATTATGGTAACAATTTACAAAGCAAATTATGGTAAAAACGGTAACGTTACCGAAAATGTTACCAATGTTACTAAAAACTTTACCAATCTTGAAATGGATTTAAAAAGAATCACATTAAAAACCAAGATACTGATGATATCAAACTAACAATGTAAGGAGATAAAAATGTATAGAATCAAATTAGAAAAAATTGTTGATGAAATTGATGAATGAACCAATTACAACACCTGGGTGCACTGAAAAACAGAAGTAGATGCGATTAGAACATGTATAAACAGAATTATTAATGATTTTGAAGCTGAAAATATTGACTGAAAAAAAATTGAAGTTGATAAAGACGAGTGACATGAACTTTTAGTAGATCAATATTTTGATTTACCTTCATATATTGATGAATATGCTTACTTAAGAGAAAATAAAGTCAATAACTTTCAATGATATTTTGATAACGGACATAGAACTATTCCTAAAATTGCACGGGCTGTTTTATCCAAAAACTGTCTTAAATTTCTTAGACCAGTAGAAGAAGAACTATTTAAAGAAGATACTTCTCAAGTTATCGAAGATGACCAAAATTAACAATGTAAGAAAGAAATTATGCTCAAAGAAGTTCAATCCCACTTGAATTAACAAAAACAATTTTAGAGCAAATATTAAACCAAATGAAAGGGAAAAAAATGAGAAAACCATTTAAAAGATGTCAATTGCAGCCTTTAAAATGATATGCTTGTGAAAAAGAAAATGTTTTTAAATTATTTAATAATACATCCAAAACCTTTCAAGATAAATTAAATCAAAAAATATATACAAACGCAATCAAATTAATTGCATCCAGTTTTGATGATTTAGATGAAAAACTAAATGAAAAAATCTATGATTCGATTAAAAACCTAAGGGATTTAGACAAACTAGTTAAAATAGCTAAATTAATAGATGAATTGCAACTTACTAAGTCAGTTAAAGACTCAAATTTATTTGAGTTATTTATTAGAAGTAATGATATTTACCAGTTTGAAGAACTGTGAGCAAAAATTGACAAAAATATTAGAGAAAATGGTTTAGATGGACAAGTGCTTTTGGCATCGGATTTAATTAATTTTAAAGAAGCAACAGATGCAACAAAGGCCTTAGTAAAAATTAATGTTTCAGGTAGACTAGAATTAATTCTAGCATTGCGTAGTGAGTTTATGGATTGAATTAATGAATATTCTATTGATGAATTAATTAATTATTTTTTATATACCAAAGATGATTTTATAAGAGATTTTAATATTCAATTAGAAGATAAATAATTTGAAATTAGCACTTAATGAAGAAGATTTAAAAGACTTGTTTTATGGTTTAAACTTGATTGCAAGATAACAATATCTCAATAATTTTGAAGATACCATCATAATCGAGTTTATACGTGATTCTGATAGGGAAACTTATATTGACTTAATAAAAAATATCTCTCTTTAAACTCAGAAGATTTCAGTCTTTTATTTAGAATAAAAATCATAGATTTCTTAATTAAGAATACAAGCCTTGACGATCTGACATCTTTATATAAGGCAACTAAGGATTTAACTGAATCACCAACAGATGAAACTATTGATAATTTAATAGATTTTAACCCATTTTCTGTTCGTCAATACTATGATGAAAAATACGAAGAGTTCCCTAAAAATCGAAGAAAATAAAAAACTAATTGATTTAGTTATTAAATCACATTAATACAACACATATTCAAAAACAAAATAAGAATAAAGTACAACAAGAAAAGAATAAAGGAGATAAAAAAAATGGATAAGTTTTTTAATAATAAGTCTTTAAAAGAAAAAAATTGAATCTACGACGGATATGCTCAAACAACAAATTACATAGAAACATTCGAAAAGAATGCAGTTTCGATAAACAATGAATCAAAAAGACGAACATATTTGACATTAATTGAAGACATTCTCTGGAATATCGTTGATTTTGATGATGAATTAAAAATTAAAGTTCTAGATGTTTTAACTAGGGAAAATGATTTTGGCAAATTGTCAGCTATTTATCAGATAACCAAAGAATTGGATGAAAATGATTTAGATGACCATTCGCTAGCTGAAGATTTCTATTCTGAAAATGATATTCATCACTTTAGTGATGTTTGGTATCTGATGAATGAAGAAGTCAAAGCAAAAGGTTTGGATGAAATAGACCAATATTTGCTGCAAGATCTATTAGAAATCAATGGTAAAGCAGATTGAGTCCAAATTAATGGATATGGCAGAGCGTATGCAATTGAAGATATAGAAAAAGAGTTTAATAATTGAGTAATTAGTGACTTAGAAAACTTAATTAAGAAATCAAACTATACTCTTGAAGATTATTTGGATCATAAAGAAGATAAAGAAGATGAAAAAGAATAAATAAACAAGTATATCACTTATGAAAAGCAAATATCTTAAAAGATTTCCACAATATAAAAAGTCGGATTTCCGACTTTTTTTAACCTGAATTATTAAGATAGAACAATTTAAGATTTCTTAATTAAAAACTACTGAAATAGGTGTAATAGTTAATTGTTTTTTATTTGTATTAAGCATCAAACTTAGGTCATTTATCTTTTGTTCAATTATTGGTATATCAATTAAAATAATCTCTTTGTACATCTTTTTTTAGATGTCAACTAGAAAGGTTTTGATTGAATGAAGAAGCACTATAAAACATTGAGTACATGTTTTTAAGAGATTTGGGAGTTCATCTATTCAATGGTTGATTGAAGTTTTTCGCTCTATTAAACATGTTCTGCATATTGATTACATTTTCAACATTTCAACTATTCAATGGTTGGTTGAAGGACTCGGCGGTATTAAACATGCCCCGCATATTGATTACATTTTCAACATTTCAACTATTCAATGGTTGGTTGAAATTAAATGCCCACCTGAACATTGATTCCATATTTTGAACATTGGATACATTTCAATTTTTAATATCTTGATTAAAATTACGAGCATTGTCGAACAATTCTTGCATATTACTGATATTTGATGTATCTCATTTATCAAGGTTTTCTATTCTATGACTAACTAAATCATTAAACATTCTTTCTATATTAGTTATAACATTGGGAAGTTGTGAAACTTTATTGATATATTTTGGCATTTCAACCCCCCTAACATATTTATTATCTTCCTGAACATAATATCCAATTTGTGTGATTTCTTTAATATCTGTTCTTTTAGATAAAGATTTGTCGTATATATAATACTCTATATTATCTATTCCTATATATTTAGTAGGAGATGTCATAGTTTCAGGGTCTCATTCAGATTTATTAGGATATTTTATATTTATGCCTCCTTCTAAAGTGACTAAAGAACTTGGATAGTCTTCTGAAGAAACTCTCATAAATGTTTTTAGTTTTACTTTTAGTGTTCCATCAATATTTTTACTAAATCCAAAGGGGATTGTTAAACCTGAATCATCAAAGTTATACTCTTTATCCTTTAGATTAGGAAATCTATTTTCATATTTTTTTATAAGTTTTTTTAGTTCATTATTTACTACTATTTTTGAATGAAAAGGAGTTAGTTTAGGTACTACATAGTTGTTAAATAAATACTTAATTGCTTCTTCTGCACTAAACCCTGCTAATGAAAACGATAAACTAATAATGTCACTATTAAATGCTCTAACATTAAAATTACGATCTTTTGATATTTCTACTCTATCGGTAGATTTTTTATCCTGTAGTTGCAATACTTCATTTTTTAAAAACTCAGGATTTAAAATATCAGAACTTCAATAATCAATGTATTCTTTAGGTATTTCATCAAAGTGTTTAGATAAGTCTTCTCCAAGCATTTTAATAACTTCACCATAAGTTTGACCAGTTTTGATCTTGTCAGCAGTCTCAGTATCCCAAGTTTTATTAACTAATTCTTTTAATTTTGGAATCACGTCATAATTTCAATCAATATGTATTTCTTTTGGAACTCTTTCATCTAACTTTGGAGCATTATTATAAATTGAAGTATCATTGATATCTTTTAATTCTTTTTCAAAAGCATCTACCTTGTTTTTTAACTCTTTTGCAAATACCTTAACTTGTTTTTTATCGTCCTTACTTAAGACATTAATTAATTTTGAACCATCTAAATAAATGTTATAGTCTTTATTTTTATATCTTAAGGTTTGGGTTTCATATTTTTGCTTAACTTTGTTATAAGCATCAGAGATATATTGATTTTGCATTAAATTAACAAATCTTTCATAGGATTGTCAATATAAGTCAACATCTGTTAAATAATCCTTAATATCAACTTTTTCTTCAGTATTAAAAAATAAGTCTCTAATGAAATCATCAATTAAAGTAGTTGCTTTTTCAATTTCATTTTCTTTATTAGAAGTAATTGCATCTTTGGCAATTTTCATTAAACTTCGATATTTTGTTTGATGATTAGATTTAAAGTTTCTATCTTCAATTGAATCTCATTTAACTTCTAAGACACTTAATTTCGATTGTAGTTTTCCACTTAGTAAAGCTTCATTGCTTATTTTATTAAAAGTTTTTTTACAAGAAATAGCAAAAAAAGAAGTAGTGGCAGCAAGCGGAATTGATGTGGATAGTAGTAGTTTTTTTATGATGTTTGATGCTTTCTTTTGCATTTATAGGCTCCTTTATTTAGATTTTTTTAGATGATAAATTGATATAATTCTGATTTAAAAAATTATTTAATTACTGTTAAAAATTATATCAATTTAGACTATTTTTTAACTATTTGGGTCTTAATTTAGTGGTTCTCTTCCAGATAAGAATAAAAAATGCAACTGGAAATACAATAAGAATTAAGAAACTTCATAAAAATATCTTAAAAGCAAACTTATTAGTTGCTGATTTAAGTCTTGAGATTTCTAGATAATCAACTGAAGAGATTGAAAAAAATAATTCATAGTTAGTTCTTCTTAATTTTAGAGTAATTGACTTTAATAAAAAACTGATAAAAATAAGAATTAGAATTGAAACTATAAATCAAAGAAACATTCTCGGGTCAATAAAACTTTTATCCATATTTATTTTTTGAGCAAGTCATTGATTTTTTGTAGTTAGAAATCCATAGAAGTTTGAACAAAAGATTGATAGATAAAATAAACAAGAAAAGGATATTCAAAAATTAATAACTTGTTTTTTTAAGAGATTTCGATATATCTTTAAAAAAATTAATGGTGTAAAGTTTCCATTTTGATTTTCATTTAAAATAAATGCCCAGGCCTTTTTTAAAGTAGAAATATCAATTGATAGAAGAATGATTTTAATGATAGAATAAATAATATAAAAGAATGGAAGAATATAAAATCATCAAGGAACTATCAATGTTTCTTTATTATATAAAATAATATTTATGTATATTTTTTTAGTAAATAACAAGGTTAAAACAATTGATGAAGAAAATAATAAAAGAAAGAAAAAAACGAGTGACACTAATTTAAATCTTTTTTCAGTATAGATTAAACGATTAGCAACAATTTGATTTGTCATTTTCTTCCTTCTTTATTTTAAGTTTTTTAGTTCTAAAAAATATTTTATATCTTATAAAGAACTTATGTTTGAATTTCACCTTCTTATCTTTTGTTTTTAGCTTAAAAAATTAAAGGTAAAATTACCTTTTTTGTTTTAAGCTAATAATCTCAAGTTAGACCATCTTCATCATTGTTTGTATCACTATAACTAGAAGTACTATTATTATTGCTTGATTGCCATTGATTAATTTGATCAGTTTCTTGTTTTCAATTCGCATTACTATCTAATTGATTATTTAAACTTCTTCTTTTTTCAATTACTTCTTTTGATTCAAGTGGTTCAATTGTTTTTATATCAACAAAATAATAATTAGAAGTAGTACTTTCATTTGATGTGTTAATTAAATAATTTAATTTCCCAGTGATTGAGACTAAGTCACCTTTGTCTAAAAACTTGTTAATGAAAGAAGCGTTATTATTAAATGCCAGACAATTAAAGTAATCAGTTTGTCTGCCTTCTTCAATTGCTGTATATTTTTTATTTATGTCTTTCTTTAGAGCAATTACAAACTTAGAATAGGGTTTGTTGTTTTTTGTTAAACCTAATTGTGGTTTAGATACAAGTCGCCCGATCATATGCACACTATTCATAAATTATTAACTTAATTGACTTAAGTCTCCTTTCTTGAAGATTATTTCTTTTTCTAGTCCGTTGTAATATAGTTGCATTAATATTCGATTATTACTTCCAATGTTCATAAGACCTTCACCAATTGCTGCAGTTGAAATAAAAGTTATTTCAGATTTATTTAAACCACCACGAGATTTGTACATTGAATTAACGGCATCTAAATCCTTTTGGTTTAGTCTTAAAATTAGTGAATAATCAATGTTTTCAATAATCGCCTGAGTTTTAGTTGCGATTGTACTATCCTGAGCGAAGTCCGAAGGTTGTTGGGTGGTTAGAATTAAACTTCCATTGTATTTTCTTATAGTCTTGACTGTATCAAATAAGAAATCGATGATTGCTTGGTTTTTGTTACTAATGAACTTATGAGCTTCATCGACAACAATAAGGATCCGTTTATTATCTTGGTTTAAAAAAAAGTTGTTTGTAATTTTGTTTTGTACAAAATTAAGGATTAAATACATTGCAGCTTGAGCTGATGGTGAAGCGGTTTCTTGAATTAGATTGTAAGTGTCAATAACACAGAAATCATCTGACGTTATATTTATATTTGTAACCCCATTGTATAGATTTTGATATTGACCATGGTCACTAAAATCATTTCTGAAATTAATTCAAAGTTCTTTTATTTCTTTATCAAAGAACTCTTTTTCGACTTCATTTTCAAACTCAAAATTAGCTAAAAAATTAATTAAGTCATTAAAAACTGGATAATCTTCATTTTCTGCTTTAGATATCTCAAATGAATCTTCAAAGAATCCCCATTGTTTGTAGAGTTTCTTTAAAACTATGAACAGTGCTCTTAATTTGTTATCTGAGAAGTCTGGATATAAGGTTTTAATAAATATACATACTTTCTTAATGTTATCAATGACAAGTTGGTGATTTGTAATTTTTTGATTTGTATCACTAAATTGGACATTAAGTTGCAATGGATTTAAAGTTGTTTCAAGTCCTTTTCCTAATTCAATTCAAGTTCCATTTAACTTAGGAATTAAATATTTATATTCTCTTTGTGGGTCAATGACTATAACACTATCACCGTTCATTAAGTAATTTAAAAATAACTTCGAAGTTGCAGCTGATTTTCCTGATCCAGGTACTCCCCAAAAAAACATTGAAAAGTTAGTTCTATCTTTTGTTTTTTTAAATATATCAAGAATTATTGGGGATGCTGTTGTTTTCGAAAATCCCCATAGTAAGTTATTTGAGTCATTTAGGTCAATATTAACTCAAGGTCAACCCATTACAATATTTCTAGAAAGCATTTCTAAGTTGTTATTCATACTATCTTTATTTGAAAAAATAGAGTTTAAATATGCATTTCTTTGTAAATATAAATTAGGGTTTAGATTTGCTTGAATTGTAGCAGCATTATTTTTATTGATATTTTCAATTTCTTTTAAACTTTTAGATGAGGCTGCTTTGTTTAAGAGGATTAAATTGGATTTGAAAAAGTTCATATTTTCGATATTGATAGCCTGTGTAATTTCAGACAATACTTCGTTTGATAAGGCATTCTTATTTTTTGCAAAATTAGATTTTTCATCATTATTATTTAATTCCAACCTATCCATCGTTTTATCTAAGATTTCTTGTTTTTTCTTTAAAGTTAATGGAGTAAGATTTCAAATCACAGTAGATGGTGAATTAAAGATAACATTGGCTCATCCTTCATTAATTTGGAATGTATTAAAGTCATTAACAGTTTGAAATGATAAGAATGTTTTATCAACTTTAATTTTGTCTTTTAAAAGTACTACTTGTTTTGGACTTAAGATTTCATCTAATGAAAACTTTTCTTTCTTATTTTTGATTTGAGAAAATGAAAGATATTTTTCTATTTTCTTTTCATCTAATTCAACATTAAAAATGAAATTAAGAAAATCGATTAGAGAATATTTCGAAAGTAAATTAAGACGAAGTGGAGTGTTTGAAAATAGGGATTGAATCTTTGATACATTGTTTTTTAATTCAGCAATTGATGTTGCTTTTACCACAATGTAATACGCATCAATATTTTCAGTAATATCAAGAGTGCCTAAGTCATTTAGGTTATTTTTAAAGTATTCGTTTCTAAAGTCTAAATCAATTTGAGTATCTTTTTCAATTGCTTTTTTAATAAAATCATAGTTTGCTTCAAGATTTGAAGATTTTGGGATTTTTACAAAGGAAATAGGAAAATCAATATTGTTTAGAACATTTATAACAGTTTGATAGTAAGACATTTTATCTTCATAATCGTTTGAATAGACATCATATCCCTTAAAAGAAAAAACAGAAAAGTAATTTGCTGCATCTATTTCAACAAAACTATCATTTAAAACATCTTTAAATTGAACAAGTGACTTTGTATTTGAAGAAAAGTATCTTCTTGGTTTGAAATAATATTCAATTCATCTGACAATAAAAACATAATATTTGCAATTATGCTTTTTATTTGGCAATACAATTCAGGCTGTTGAAACAAAAATTGCAGAAGCAATTAAGATTTTAGCAAATAAAGGAAGTGTCTTAGAAATATAAAATCCACAAACATAAGCGATTGCTGAGCAGAAAATTATAATAAACATATCAAAAAGCGAAATTGACTTAAAGATTTGCAACTTGATGTCTGAAAGTTTTTTATTTTGTAACATTATTATTTATCTCCTTTGATTTTTTGCCCTGCTTTTGTTTTAGCTCAATTGCTAGATTGATTTGCTCTTATAAGATTTATATCTTCAATTGCTTGATTGCTATTTTTTAACTTTTGGTGTCTTAATAAAGTATCTTGTGAGATGTTTCCAGATTTCCATTCATCTGATTTTTCAATTTGTTCAATTGCACGATTATTATATTGTTTTGCCACTGCAAGATGTGCTTCAAATTGTGATGAACTCTTTATACCTGAAAAATTAAGTCCAGTTGCATTTACTTTGTTCATCAACAGATTTTGAGTTCCAGCGTCGTATTGCACACCATTTGTAGATAATATCTCTCTACCCACTTTTGTATCTAATCCACTAGATTTGGTTAATTTCATACTATTAGCAAGAGTGCCGACCTTACTACTTGCCATTTTACCAAGACCACCCATTGCCGCGGCTACACCACCAGTTGCAAATGCTGATCCTAATGTTCCGCCAGAAGCAATTGTTGCTGCACCAGCAATGCCCTTTCCAATCATTTTCTTTCCATAATTTAGAGTGCTAAATGATTGAACGCCGAAGTATGAATCAAGTTTTTTCTTTAAAAACTTTATAGATCACCCTACTCCAAGTCCCGTAAGTGGATTTAATAAGGTAACACCAGAAGCACCAAGTGCCTTTCCATTTCTTAAGAAATTGCTAATCGCAGTAAAGGTTCCAAAGAATAGTAGAATTAATAACATATAAATAACGACGAGACCTGCTGATTTGAAATAAGCATTTTTCCAAGATTTTAGTTTTTTGCCATCATCATTAATAGAAGAAATTGCTACAGCTGGGGAGACTATGAATAAGAAATATTGAAAAATTGTTTGCTTGAACAAATCAACAATGATGCCCAAGTAAAATATAAATAATACAATTCACATTATTGTGGCATTTAATAATACTGTTCAAGGCGAATAATTTTGAATATAATAGATATCTATATATTGATTTAAAGAAGGAACTTTGTATCATTCTCAAGGACCATTAGTTGGATTATTAAATCTTTGAACAATTCAAGAACCCTTGTCTGTGATTGTTGCAAACATTGCCTGAATTGGACTATATTCTCTGTTGGGGTCGCTAATTACTGAAAAACTTCTTGTGATTGTTGAAAGTAAAATTGATAATAAGAGATTTACTGTCAGAAACAAAATTGGAATGGCAATGATTGTAAAAATAGACGGTAGTGCTTGTTTTAGAGCAACTTTAAGGGGTTTAGCAGTCCCCCTTTCATTTTTATTTATTGCGTGTTTAATTAAGATTGCTGCAAATAAAAAGATAAAAAGACCGACTGCTAAAATTGCAACTGTTATGAAGAAGACAGGTAAATCACTTAAACTAATTCCTTCTTTCAAGTCACTTAATGATTTTTTAAATATTAGAAAATTGATTAAATCAAGGGAGATAAACTTTGTAAAACGATATAGTCCTTCTAGCATTACTCATCAGGCGCTGACAAATATACTCCAAAAAATTGCAAAAACTCCATATTGAAGTGAATTACCTATTTGTAAAAAGAATCGTTGGACACTATTGATTTCTGTTTCCATATTTTATTCCCCACTTCGTTATGTTGATTAACTTATTATTTTTTATTATTTTATTTTGTTCAGATTCCAGTTGCTGTCCCAATTATTCCCATTGTTGTTCCAAATAAAGCAAGGATTATTAAACCAACAATAAATGCAATTAGGATATTTTTCATTCTTCTTTTTGCTGCTGATGCTGCATCCCTGTCAGCTGATTTTAGTTTGAATTGTGCGGATACGGCAGCAAAAATACATGACACTGCCAAAATACCAACTATTACTCCTAGAACGATGGTACCAATTGAAAGCACTTGATTAAAAATAGGAGCAGAGATTTGCTTAAGTAGGTTGGCTGCATTGTCATTTGCAGCTGTGTTTTCTGCTAGTAATATAGTCATAATTACTCCTTTCTTTTTTTAGTTTGATTAGTTTGAATGTTTTTTTATTAAGATTTAATTTTTATCTTTAAATAGTTACTAAAATAATCAGTAATTTTTTGGAAGTTTTCTTTTTGAGTTTCTAGAAAAGAAGGTTGGTAAAAAGTGATGCCCGAATTATCTTCTTTTTGTTTATAAAGGTATTTAGAAAAATATTCATATTCCTTTGGTAGTTCTTTCTTAAAGAAGTTATCTTGAGATTCAATGCTAAACAGTGGATTTAAAATTACATCCATAAGCATTAAAACATCATTAAAGAATAATGCTTGGTTTGTATCACTGGACATTAAAATAGAAAAATAAACATTTAAGATTTTATCTTTTTCTTCTGCTTGACCAAAAATGTTATTTTGAAGAAGGAAAATATCTTTTAATTTTGTCTTCAAATCATCAAAGGGATTATTTCCTTTTAAAAAATCTTCTAAATCTTCTAAAGTATGAAATCTATCCTTATTTTCTAAAATTACTAAGTTTAATGAAGCAAATGAAAGTAAGAAATTAATTTGATGTTTTATTTTTTCAAAAAAGATAGGAAGACTTTTAATTAGATTTTTTTGGGTATGAAGAAAGAAGAGATATCCCTGAGATTGGAATCTAATAGCATCTTTTTCAGCTTTTGTTAAAGATGAAAGGTCACCATCTTTAATTCTTGATAGAGAAAAATATTGATATTCTTTAAAAAACTTATTCTTTAGTCAAGAATGATAATCTTCTTTTAATTTGTATCAACCTTGATAGGGAAAGTCTTTAAATCATTCATATTTCTCATATTCTAAAAAATCTTTACCTTGTTTTATAATCTTAGTTAAGTATTGATTTTTATCTAAAAAAACTTTATATTCAGTGATTGTTGAAATGTACTCTGATAGTTTTTTAATTTTTTGATTTTCAGTTAAATCATGGTGATAAAGAATTGAAAACAAAACTCAGGTTAATTCAACAGCACCCCTTATTTCTTGTCTCTTATCATCAAAAGAAAGAGTTTTTGCATAATTGGGGATACTTAAACTATATTCTTTAGTTCTAACTAAATCAAAAGTCAAATTGTATTTCTTTTGTTTAAGTGGATTATTAATGGGCATTGATGGGAAACTAGGTCTTTTGTCAATTTCAAAAATATCTTTAGGTTCAGAAGCTGGTTTTCTTGGTTTATTAGTTGTGCTGGGCAAAATACAAGATACTAAGACATTTGGGGACATTGGAATTAGAAGTCCACTTAATAGTATTAATTTAAACTTCGAAGTCATATTTTGAAGCAAAAAATAATAATGCTCTTGTTGCTATTTTGTAACATATCTTATACATGTCATCAAACTTAAAGTTGCTTTCATTATAAAAATAGCTTCCAGATGAAACAAAAGTTCCATTAAATAAATTGATTTGATTTAAAGGGGCAAACTGTGCAATTGTTGCTAACCTATCCAAAATTATTGAATTTGAACTAAAGTCGCTGCCTGAACAAAAAACCACTAAGGGAATAATTTGTTCATTTGCCAAAAAAGTTCTTAGTGCAATGACATTCTTTCCTAAACGCTCTATGGCATTACCTTTAGCTGGAGATAAAGTCCCCTGAGTTTTCATTTCAGAAATTAAAATTGGATACTTTTTAGTTACATCATTTGGATCAATTACATAAATAATTCCACCATCAGGGCAAATGAAAGTTGAATCAAAGTTGGATGAAAAAGATGTAGAAGATTCAATTTTATTTACTATTTTTGCAATTTCAGTTAAAAACAACCTAGGTTTAAGTTCAAAACTTAAAGAAGGATGTTTCTTTTTCAAATTTTCTAAAACCGACAGGACAACATCTTGAAGCAATTTTTCTTGAACATGTGCATCATTTGTAAAATAACAAACTGTTGGTTTTATTTGTGATTCTGAAGTTGTTTTAGTATCCAAAATTGCCATTAACAAACAAAGAAGTCACTTTCATTTGATGAAAACTCTTGATGCAATGATTGCATTACAGAAATTGCTTGGTTTCTTTCTATTTCAAGTAATGAAATTAATGAACTAATGTCTTTTTCAGTAAGTGCTTTAATAATTGATTTAAAATCATTTTTTGTTGTAATTATTTGATGCAATTCATTAAGACTATCTCAATATTCAAAAGTTAAAAGCGAGCAAAAAAGTTGTAGTTCTTTATAAGATTTAAAACCTAAGGCCCTTTTTGGTTGAAGTCAATAAACATATAGTCTGAGCTGGTCTTGGTTTTTTAGACCAGTGCAATCAAAGTACACTTGGACTTGGTTTGAAAATGTGACTAGGTTTAAACGTCTATTAAGATTTTGGATTTTAGAATTGATAAATATTTCCATAAAATTAAATTAATTTTGTGCTTTTGAATCCAATTGATTTTCGTTCAAAAGATCACTTATCATTTTTTCTTGATGCAACGTTTCTTTTTCTAAAAAATCATTTTCTTTTGATTCTTTATCTAAAGTTGAACTTGAAAAAGATGAAATTTGATTTTCATCTGATTTTTTAGAATCCAAAATTAGACTTGGTTGGATCTTAGCTTGTGAAATGCTTTTAGATTTAATATCCAGTTGTTGTGTTGAAACTTTAATCGAAGTATCTTCTTGAACCGCCATGACAAACCATTTGGAGTGTCTTGGGGTTGGTTTAGAAGAAACTCAGTCTGATAAAAATTGATTTTTAAGAAATGCAAAAGTTATCATTCAAGTCAGTCTGAAAACAAAAAATGTAACAAACAAAGATAAAAGTAGAGTTTCTAATTTAGAAAATAAGTAATCAATCAAGGTTTTGGAATTAGTAGGTAAAGAAGACTTCTTCAAATTAAAAACAAAATATGTAATTCCTAATGCAATTGCACTGAAAACCAAAAAAAGTAAAACTTGTAAACCAATTTTCAAAACTTTAGTTTTTTTAGAATAAATTGCAGTTTTCATTTCTATCCTTCTTGTGATTTTTTTAGGTTAAAGTGGATATAATGAGACTAAAAAGATAAAAAACAAAACTACACATTATATCTACTTTTAATGTGTATGTGTTATGCAATTAAAAAGAACTAAGCTTTGGTTGTGGTTTTTTAGGTAGGTAACTAAATTATATCGGGAAAAAATGACTTGCTGCAAAAAAATCTAAGTTTTTTTAAATTCCTGAAAAATAAAAATGAAAAGATTATTTCTTATCCAAAGAAAGGATATTTTCTTTATTTCTTTTTCTTGTTTTTTTCTTTTATATATTTTCTTTTTAATTTCTTTTTTTAATTTCTTTATTAATAGTTAAGTTAAATATTATATTTGATTAGTTAATATTTATTAATAAGTTAAATTAAACTTAATTAGATAAATTAAGACAAGAAAGAATTATTTATTTATATTTCTTTAAGGTTAATTATATTATTAAGTTAATTATATTTACTAAAATAATTAAAACTATATAGTTAATATTTATTAGCAAGTAATATATTAATTAGTAAATATAATTTACTAATAAAATCTAAATAAACTAGTACTAATTATGTATATTATGATTATTTAAATTAAAACTTAATGATTAATATAAGTTTTTTTAGTTAATTATTTAGTCAAACTATATTAATTATTGGATTTTAATTTTTAGAATCATTAAGAATCAGCAATTTGATTAGCTTAAAAGGTAAAGTTATCTTAGTTATTTAATACTGTTAATGTAACCTAAGAAACACCTAAAACAAAAAGAAAACATCTCTTCTTTTCTTACTCTTTATTATTTTTTTGAATTAAATTGAAATCCGATATAATTATTTTTAACACAACCAAGTTAAGTTTATTTTTCTATCTTTCATACCTAAATTAGATATGAAAGGATTTTTGTTTTATTATGAAAAAAAGAAACATAGTTGCTTTGTTATCCCTAATTTCACTCAGTCCCTTAACAATTAGTAGTACTTTTCCAGTTAGCAAAAAAATTGAAGAAAATAATACTATGAATAAAAATCATCCGGATTTTAAAAGAGTTTTTTTAAAGTTTAAAGAAACTATTTCGATATTACCTTTTAAATATTATGACAATGACTCTATCTTGTCAGATCGACCTAAAATAATTTCTCCTAAATATGAAATTAAGGAAAATGAAATTAGAATTACAAATAGAACAAGTTTAGAACCTAATAAACCAACTTATGAAGTAGATTTAGGGACTTATGAATCAGATTATTCACTAGATGTTCTATTCTATCGCAAATATGACATTATCACTAATGATGATAATTTTACTTTAACAAGATTTGAAACTAAAACTAATAAAAATGGAGCTCAAGAAGAGATATCTAAGGAAGAAAAAATTATTCTTTCATCATTACCGGAAGTTATTTTTAACAAAGAAAAATTAGAAAGCGGATATAGACTTAACCTAAGTTCTTCTCTAGATGAAAAAGAATCTAAAGAACTTAAGGAAGAACTTGAAAATAAAAAGAAAGAAGTAGTTAAATTAAATCATGAGATTATAAAGTTAACTAATTCAGCAAGAAAAAGTGTTAATAGTAATAGAAAAACAATAATAAAAGAAAGAGATAAAAAAGTTAAAGAATTAAATGCTAAAAAGATTGAATTATCCAATTTAGAAAACAACATTTATTCAAACAAACCTAGAGTTTTTATTTTAAAAACACCAATTTTAGATGAAGTTACAAACACTACATTTATCTTTAAACAAACTTTTAAATTAAATAATAATTCATTCAACGTTAACTCAACTTTTAAAGAAAATGAAAAAGGTTCTTATTTTGAAAAACAAACTTTATGGTTTGACACATCTAGATTTTCGACACCTTTTCCTGAAAATATGAACTTTATTCTTGAACCTAAAGCAACTGAAGAACACAAGAATATTGGATTTTTTGTTGAATCAGTCTTTTCGGACCAATTTTATATCCCATCATTAGATTTTAAACAAAATGAATTATTTTTGTATGACCTAACAAAGTTAACAAGAAACCATGTTGGAAGGTATGATTGACCCAAAGCGGAGTTTTATTCTCAAGACCAATTAGAATCTTTCTTTAATTCTGGAGCATATTCTGGAGCTCTAAAAAATCTAATTTTATATGGAGTTAGAAACAAAAAAACTCAATTAACTAAATGGATTTTAGTTCAATTATTGCCCCCATTTACTACTGAAAAAGATTTAGAAAATGACTTCTGAAATAAAGTGGACTATGAACCAATTATTGAAAAAAACAATGAAGAAATCAAAAAATTAGAAAAACTAAAAACTGATGATAATAAATCAGATGAAACAAAGAAAAGAATTGAACATCAAATTACTATTCTTAAGCAAAAGAATAAAAAATTAGAAAAAAATCTAGATTTCATAGATTTACTAAGCCCATATTTAGAATATATTTCCACTAATGAATCTAAAGAAAAATTAAAGGACATTGCAAGTCTTTTAAGTAATTCGTTATTTAGACTTAATGACCCAATAATTAATTCATCACACTCTAAAATCAATCATCCAAAATCTAGTTTTTTTCAATTTCTTTCTAAAACAAAAGGTATTCCTTCGAATGATATAGCATTTCTAAATTATCCAGATGTATATAGTTTATTTGCAGAATATTTAACATTCCTAGCAAATGATTGAACTTCATATTCGTCACTTAAAATACTTAAGTTGGATTTTGACTTTGATAAGTTAGCAACAACTATAACAAACCAAAATGATTTAGAAAAATATAAGAGTAATCACTTAGATTTCTTTAAAGATTTTATATCTTTAACATCAAACAAAGAAAAAATTAAATTAGAATTAATCAAAGATTATATTGAATCTTTAGAACTGAGTTTCAATGAAAAATTAAGTCATTTAACTATTAAAATTAAACCTAAAGAAAATGCCAAAAATGAATATCAATTCAATCAAATTGAGTACATATTGGACTTAAAAAACAAAAAAGATATTACATTAGATTTTTTAAAACCAAAGATTGAACTAAATCTTCAAACAATCAAAAATGACATTAAAAATCTTTCTGCCTTTAGATTTATCGACTATATCACTAAACTTCCAAACTGAATCATTAATGAATCAAGTAAATATATTAATTCATCATTTCTAACTGGTGATTCAAATCTTGATAAGTTTTTAAATGGTGAATTAAAAGAAGCGAAAATAACTTATGACTTAGATACTTTTTATTCATCAAATGCGAAAACTTTGAAGTTTAATATAAAATCAACCAACTATGATTTTGGAACATTTATTATTGATGATCTAATTTTCCTAGGTGATTTATTTGAGAATATAAAGTCTGATTATCAAGTAGATAATAAATCAATCATCGAAATTAATCTTTTTAATGAAATTAACTTAAAAAAAGATTATATATCTGGGAGTTTAAGTCCTTCAAGTTTAAAAGAAATCATTACTAATAAATTAACTAATTTTCTAAAAGAAAAGGGATTTAACTATGAAGATTATAAGAATAATCTTGATTCAGCTATTACTGAAGAAATAATAACAAAACTAATATTAGCTCAATCATCAATCAAGAAAAAACAACAAGATTTTGTTGAAATATCACTAAGTCTTGATTCATCTTCACTGGATAAAAAAGACTTATCATCTAATAAACTTTATTTTAGATTTACGAACATCAAACCATTTGATTTCAAAGATTTAAAACTTAGTGATGTTATTTTAAATATTAATACTATTTTTTCAGAAGCATATACTGACTTTGAATATGAAGTTAGATATAAAAACTTAATTAAGCAATTAAAAGAAGAAATATCAACTAATCTTTTAAATCAATTTAAAGAAAATAATAACAATATTGGAAATAATTACCTACCCGAAGACTTTATATCTAACAAGAGAAATGAAGGATATATATTTAACTTCGAGTTTATTCCATATTATCTAAAAACAAAAGAAATTGAACTTTTAAACAAAGACTATGATGAAAGAAATGAAATCTTAAATAAACACTTAGAAGATTTATTTTATGGGTTAAGAAAAATAAATCTTGGCATTACAATTCCATCCTACCTAAAGCAATATTACTTAAATAGTGATGATTTTAATATCACAGTTCAAAATCATTCTTCCTTAGTTAAGTTAGTTGATTTCTCAAAAATTAAAAATGAAATAGATAAATCTTTAGAAATTAAATATCCAAATTGAAAAAAAGAATTGAATAATAAATATAAAAGTACTTTTAAAGATTTAGCAACTAAACTTGGAATTAGCGAAGACAAAATTAACTTAACTGAAGCATTTTTAAACCCACCAAAAATTGAGATAATTGAAGCATTTAAAAATAATGAATCTATACTAACTGGTGAAATCAATAAGAAAGTGACTTTATTAACCAATAAATTAAGAAATAAAGTCTTTGATAATAACCAATTTTTAGTTGCATTAGCAAAAGAAATCCTTGAAATATATGGTTCTTATATAAATACTTTTATTAAACAAAAAATTGCTGAATATACAAAGATTATTAATCTTTCGTACAATGAAATCTTCTTTGATATTGACCAATTTGCTCCACCAGAGACAAGCTATTCCTTCCCTTATAACAAATTATTTAATTTCTTAATTCAAGATCTAGATTTTTCTAAAGTTAAATCGATTGATTATTTAATTAAAAATGAAATTGAACATATAACTAAGAAAATTAATATCATTCCTTCTTTAGATGCAGATGGAAAACCTAAATATGGTTTCAATGATTTTGAAACATCATTAAGCATTTTTATTAATAAAAATATTCTTTTTGAAATCCAATGAATGAAATATATTATTGATTTAGACAAAAGAACTCAAGGATACTTTATGTTACCGGAAAGTCTAAAAAATAATCTTTATAAAAAATATTCTTTAGATTCTAAAAATGATGAAGAATATCTTCCATCACCTCCAGAAGAAAATCAGGACGACTTTAATAATAAAGAACCTAAAAAACCTTCTAACACCAATGGAAGCAAATTAAAAGGATTTAACATCAAGGAACATTTAGTATGAATAATTCCACTTGCATTAATTCTTCCATTAGGATCAATCTTGTTGCCCATTCTAATAATTAGATTAAAGAAAACTAAAAAATCTTTTTTGTCTGAAAATGGTGATAACTTGAATAACAAAAACAATTTAAAAGAAGAAGAAGATAATCCAAATAATAAAGAAACAAATGGCGAAGAAGTTATATCAAGTTAACCACTAAAAATCAATGATGTTTTATTGAAACTTCTTAAGAGAAAAAGAAAATAATGAAGAACCTAAAAATTAGTTTCTTCTAATTTTATTTTCCTAATAAATAATCTTCTCAAAATCAAAAGTTAGTAATCAATTCTTATATACGTCTTGCAATTGAAAAGGAAATAATTCGGTTAATGAATGCACTTCTTTGTTTCATCAAATAAATGAATCAGTTTTAAATGTTAAGACATTGGGAATTAATACAATTCACTTACTTTTCCATCCTTTGACCTTTAAATCTTCATCAATAACTAACTGTAGATGCTGATATGAAAATATGTTTTTCATATAACAAAAATCTCAAATTGAATATTTTGGATTAGTAATTTCTTTGCTCTTTGGATAAACAAATGAAGGATTATTTGACTTTAAAAAAATTACAAAGTTATAAATCAATTCTAATTTGTATATGATTAAGTTACGACTAAATAATTCATTTAACACTTTTTCTATCCAAACTTCATTTAATTCAATTAAAAAACTATGTATTTTTCTTAACCATAAAATGAAATCATCTTTATTATCTATCTCTTCTGCATCTTTTTCACTTAAAATAAAAAATCTAAATGTCAACCAAACATCATTGTCTGATAAATCATTTAATTCATGTAAAAAAATAGATTTAGCTTGTTGTGTTGTTATAATCATCAATGTCCTTAAAAATATAATATCTTTAATTATAATATATTATAATTAAAGAACCAACCAAAAGTTAAGTTTATTTATTGCATATTTGCCTATTTAATAAATATGTAGTTTTTGTATATTTTCAATTTGTAATATTATTCACCAAATCAATCAACTCAAAAATAACTAAGGAGGCATCTATAAAAAATCCTAATTTTAATAAAAAAAATAATACTAATACTACTCCAAATCATCATTCTAAAAAAATAAGTCTCAAAAAGTTTTTAATCGGGAGTGCAGTTATTGCAGGAATAGGACTTTCAACATCTGGGATAATTCAACTTCAACGTCATATTCAAAGAAAAAACCAAGAAAAAACAAATAAAGAAAAACAAAAAGAAAACAACCTAAATGAAAACAATTTACTAGCATCATATAACACTCCTGCTAGATATTTAGGCAATTCTTTTAGGGAATTAGAATATACATCAATAGCTTCATCTAAATCAATTTTTGATTCCAATTTTATTAAAGACTTAAAAACCAAAATTGAAGAGATCATTAAAAACAAACCATCATCTGAGCTTACAAGAGATTATGATTTCATTATTAACAAACTAAAAAATCTTCCTAATGCAATCGACAATGGTCTAAAATCTCTTAGAATAGGTTTACCTATTAATGACGTTGTTAGTTCATTAGAACATCTGAATAACCCTAAAATAAGAAGTATTGTTTTTGTCTTAGACAATATAAATAAAGTTTTAAAAGACCAATCTTTATTTAAAGATTCTAAGATTGATATATCAAAAATTACAAAGATTCTTCCGGATTTTAAAAGAACCAATAATTCAAAATTAAATGAATATGTTACTTTGTTCACTTTTGATAAAGTAGTAGACTATTTACTGAATATAGTATTAAATGAATATAAGGTCAGCGAGCATCATCTTGGAAATCAATCAGTCTTTTCAACTCCATTTTTTGGAAAAGAAGAATACTATAAGTTTTTTTCAAAGTTTCTTAAGACTTATCATTTGAATAACAAAAAACAACTAAAAAAGTATCTTTTTGAGTTTTCTTGATTAAAAACTAAAGAACAACATTTTATTGTCACTGAAGATTATAAAAACTACCTAAAAAATCTAGGAAATAATCTAAAAAATGAAATAAATAACACAATTTCATCTATTAATTCATCATCTTATCTAAGTTCAGTCAACAACATTGAAACTTCTTTATTTTCAATGGGGCACTATATGTTTTTAAATGCTTTAGAACCTAACCCACTAACAAAAAGATTTCAATTAAATGATTTTGATTTTTTAACTTCATCACTGATTGACTTTTTACCAAATTGAAATTGAAAATACTCCAATGGAACACCAAAAAAACCTTTCTTTTATCATTTAGAAGAAAAGACTAGAAGTTCATTAGTTCAGGAAATTAATAAATTAGAAAAAACTGAAATTGCAAAGATATTAAGATATTCAACTTTTAACCTACCTAAAAATACTCAATCAATTTGAGCTAACATAATAACTCAAATTAAATATAATCTTTCGTTTGCAAATGATCCAAAAAACCCATCAAAATGAATATCTCACTGACCTAGTTTAGCTTTGTCAAACATCAAAAATCTTATTTCAAAAGCGAATAATATAATTAAAACTTATGAATCAAATAAATGAAATACATCTGAGAGTGACGAAGCTAAAAAACAAGAAATAAATAGAATAAAACAAGAAACTATTGTTTGAATGAAATACGTAAACAAATTAAAGTCACTTTTGCTAAAACAAGAAAAGGATATCTTTTATTCAAGATCCAACAAAATCAATTCATTATATCAATTATTAATTGAAAAGAATCAAGATGAAATCTTAGAACACAACTATAATTACATCCAATATATTAACTTGTTTGACAAATTCAAAACTTTTGTCACTTCATTTGACATTTTTGACAAGGGATTATTCATAAAAAGTCTTTCAATACCATCTGCAAAATTAATGATTAATTTTAGACCAATCAAAGATATTTCAATTTCAGATGAAAATATAAACATTGATATCAATGATATCGATTTATATACACTATCTCAATCATCAATTAATCTATTAATTCAACCACCTTACTCAGAACTATTAAATGTAAATAAGATTAAAATTACTTCATCTGAAAATGGAACAAAAGCATTAGTAGAGTATGAAATCTCTTTAATTGACCATCCAGTTTTAAAAGATAAGAAACTTAAAAGAACTATTAATTTGATTGCTTCATCAAGAAAGTTTGCTTTATTTAATCAAATTAAAAAGAAACAAACTATTATTGAAAAATGGTTAAAATCAAATAATATAACAATTGATAATATCAATAAAGACTTTAGTTTTTTAAAAAATTATTGAGATTCATACTTTAAAAATAAAATTATTATTTTTGATAATTCTAAAGATGAGTTGTTTTATAATGAAAAACTAAAAATTATTTCTGATTTAGATATTCAACTTAAAAAGAATTATCTTGAATATTTAGAAAAATTAAAAAAACAACTAATAAATCAATTTAATTCCCAATATGACCAATTTATCTCAACACTCAATTCATTAGAGGAAAAGAAATATGATTCTTTAATTAAAAAGTTCAAATCCTTAATAATTGATTTTGGTAACAAAAAATATATTGTATACACTGAAAAGTCTAAGCTTGTTTCTTCAATGTCAATTAAAGAAAATGATTATAAAATTGTTTCAATTGACATTTTAAGAAAGTATATTAATATTTTAGAAGGTTTAAATAAACAATTGAATGATGATATTGACAGGATTAAGAGACTATTTGATATTTCATCAATTACATTAGACATTTTGCTAAATAACAATACAAAAAGAGCTGAAATAATTGAAGCATTTCAGAAAAAGATTCCATTTTCTGTTAATGAAAATATAGACTTCATTCTTGACTTTGTTAAATCAATACCAGGAGTTCCTGGATTTGTAAAGTTTACAACTAAAAATGAAACAAAATTAATTGGTGAATTATTTTTAGAATTACCAAACATTAAAAAAGATATTTCTAAATTAGATCTAAATCTAAAAATAACAAATAAAACTTCAGAAGAAACAATCATTCGAAGATTTATTCAAGTTTTGGGATTTAATGTAAGTAGATTTCAAGATTTTGATATTAAGATATTAAAAGCAACAAAAGGATTTGCGGGTAATATCTTTATTAATGGTTTTGGACAAAAAATCTACGGACTATTGAATATTCCAATTCCCCAATTAAAAATTGATGATATTTCAGGTTTGGATTTAGATTTAGATTTATTAAAGGAAATCACTGAAAATGATGTTATTGCAGCACTAATTAAAAAACTAGGATTTGATGTAGAAAAAGACAAAGACTTTAAAATCTCAATTAAGCAGCCTACAAAGGATGTTGTTGGTTTGATCACAATTACTGCTCTTGATACAAAAATAACAGGAGAACTGCTTATTAATATTCCACCTAAAAATCTACCTATTGATTTATCGAAACTGAAATTAGATATTGAAAGCAGTATCACATGATACACTCCAATTGCCGAAATTATTAAGTCATTTAATCGAACACTAGGTTTTATTCCAAAGATTGATGGAGATTATCGCATCTATACCACGAATACTCCTTTTGTTAATAAGACATTAGATGGAGCAGTGACAATTGTTTCGGCTAATACAAAAATGTTCTCTAATTATTTGGAACTTAAGTTTAATCGCCCTAAAACAATTGATATATCTGCCTTGAAATCTAAATGATCATTTAAGATTACTCAAAATACTAAGATTGATTATGTAGTTAATGAGTTTATCAATTTAATAAGGAGTTCAAACTTTATGCCTGAAAAAAACTCCGATTTTTCCTACACTTTTACAATTCCAACTAAAGAAAATGAAAAAGGATATATTCAATTTGAATCATTACCCAATTCTCCACTAATAGGAAAATTACGTCTTGATATTGTCTTTGTTGATAAAGAAGAAACGATTCCGGAAGTTATTCCTACACCCGAAGTTCCTGCCCCAAAACCTATTCCTAAAAATCCTAAAACTGATTCTAATTTTCTAATAAAAATCATTGCTGGCACATTAACTTCTTTAATCTTTTTAGGACTAATAATCGCAATTGCATTTGTCTTTATAAAAACAAGAAAATACCAAGTTAAGATTGAATTTGAAGAAGAAAATGATGAGTAGATTGATTTTTTTAATTTACAATTGAATCAGTTAGACAAAGTAGGTGTTTCAATGAAAAATCAATCTTCTTCATATAATAATTCAGTTCTTTCTTTAATTAAAAATGAAATTGAACAAGCTGATTTAAACTTTAGAAACTCAAAAGAAAGAAAAGAATTACATCTTCAAGTCCACTCAAAACTTAAAAGAAAAATAACTACTACAAATGGAGTAGTGGTTGTTTTCTTAACAAAATACATTAAAAAGGTTAAGGGAGAACCGAATAAAATATATGTTTTTGATAGACACCTACTTTTAGAAAACAATAAAGAGAAAATCAACTTATCTTTATATGCTTCAATTCTCAATGATTTTCTCAATGGTTATAGTTATCGAGAAAATGCCAAAAAACATAATGTTTCTATCGGAAAAATCTGAAGGACTATTAAGTATTGCTCAGTAAATAAAAATACTTTAGTTTCCTATCAAGATAAGCTTCCAAACTCAAAAGAAAATATAGTTTATATATCAGTTGATGACGCGTACCACAAGTTCTATTTTTCTAAAAATCATGTTAGAAAAATTAAGTTTAAGTTAATCATTTTTTATATGCTTAGTTGTTCGAGAAAGATGATTAATAAGAATCATTTTTTAATTTTAAGAGATGACAATAATAATTTAAATTACCCAATTTCAGCATTAACTGAAAAAATTAAGAGAATTATTTTAAATTGCTATGGAGAAAATGTTAAACTAGTTGTAACAGGGGATGGTGCATCGTGAATTAAGAACCTTGCAATTAGACTAAAAGCAGAATATATACTCTGCCGCTTTCATTTAAAACAAAAACTAGGAGTTATTTTTAACAATTCAAAAGAATTAAAATCAATGCTTGATAAGTATTATTTAGATACTGGTATTCGGTTAGAAAAGTTAATTAATCGGTTTATTTTCAATCAAAATTATGAAGATCTAATTAGATTTTTAGAAAACTCCCTAAACCAAATTAAGGATTATTTAAATCCTACAAGATTGACTCATTTAACTGATTTTTTAAAATACATTAAAAGGAATCTCAAGGGGTTACTAGATGTTCCCATGGAAAGTTCGTTGTATTTTGGCAATGTAGCTGAATCATTTGTTTCTCATTTAATTAAGAAAAAAATCAAAAGGAATTGAACGATATATAGTGTTCAGTCAATTATGGTTTTGTTATTAAGAAATCAAAATGGTATTTATTTGGAAAACTACATTGATGTTTAAATTATTTTTTTAAATATAATTAATCAACATTATTTTAAATTATGCTATAAGCATATTTTTCATCTCAAAATAATTTTTAAAAACTTACATTTTTTTCCAACAAACCCTGATAAAATATATATGTAATTGTTTTTAAATTAGTACACCACCTAATTTTGAACATCGCCAAATTTTTTTACTCTTATTAGTCATTTATTATCCCTTCTTTTTTAAAATAATTAGCAAATTCGACGCCATTCATACTATTTCCATTTATATTAAAAAATTTACAGATCCAATATTTTTTGTTCATTATTTTTTATTTTCTTACCCATAATCTATTTTTGCAGAAACGACGCAAACAGGCAAAGAACTTGAAATTAGGCAAATTAACAGTTTATTGTTTTTTCATTTAACCTCTTTAATTAATTAGTAATTAATATTAATTTTTTTATATTTATACTAATATAATGTTATTGCTAAATATTTGTTTTTTTTCTAAAAAAAACAAAAAAATAAAAAAGTGTAATAAATGTTAAATAAATATAAAAAAATTTAAGATCAATTAATAAAAAACCTTTCTAATTTACCCTTTGTGGTACAATTTATATATTGTTTTAACAATCTATAAAAAATAGGGGTATCGCATGTCAAATGATAATCAAAAAAATATTCAAGATGTAATTGCACACTTAAAAAATCAAGGTTTTGTTTATCAAAATTCTGAAATATACGGCGGTGTTGTCAACACATGAGATTATGGACCTTTAGCAACAACAATGATGACTCAAATTAAAAATATTTGAATTAATGAATTTATTAGAAAAGAAAAAAATTATCAAATTGATTCAAAGATTATAATGAATAAAAATGTTTGAAAAGCCAGTGGACATATTGATAATTTTTCAGATTTTTTAATAGAAAATAAAGTTAACAACAAAAGATATAGAGCTGATCATATTGTTAAAGATTTATTTCCTGAAATTAACGTTGAAAAATGTACATTTGAAGATTTAGAAAAAATAATTAAAGAAAATGTTAATAAATATGATGGTGTTGCAACTGATTGAGGAGTGATTAGACCATTTAATTTGATGTTCAAAACTCAAATGGGAGCTATTGATAATGCTTCATCAGAAACATTTTTAAGACCAGAAACTGCACAAGGTATTTTTATTAACTTTAAAAATTTGACAAGAACCTCAAGAGCTAAGTTACCATTTGGAATTGGACAAATAGGTAAAAGTTTTCGTAATGAAATAACCCCTCGTGATTTTATTTTTAGAACAAGAGAATTCGAACAAATGGAACTTGAATTTTTTTGCGAGGAAAAAGATAGTGATAAATTCTATGAATACTGAATTAATAAATGTAAAAACTTAGTTACCTTTTTAGGATTAAAAGAAGATAATATTCGCATAAGACCTCACGAAAAAGAAGAACTAAGTCACTACTCAAAAGGAACTAGTGATATTGAATATTTATTCCCTTTTGGCTGAGGAGAGTTATTAGGGATTGCAAACCGTGGTAATTATGATTTATCACAACATATGAAATTTTCAGGTGAATCATTAGAATACCTTAAAGAAGATGGAACAAAGATTATTCCTTTTGTTATTGAACCTTCAATTGGGCTAGATAGGTTATTATTTGCATTAATAATTGATGCATTTGACATAGAAAAATTAGA
Organism: Mycoplasmopsis arginini; assembly: GCF_900660725.1. NCBI lineage: Bacteria > Bacillati > Mycoplasmatota > Mycoplasmoidales > Metamycoplasmataceae > Mycoplasmopsis > Mycoplasmopsis arginini. Next base: position 282,723 of record NZ_LR215044.1, on the reverse strand, counting down.
CAATCAAGAAGAAAGAGTTGTACTACACTTAGACCAAAAAATTTCACCATATCAAATTGCTATATTACCATTAATGAAAAAACAATCTGATGAAGCAAAGAAAATTTTTGAAGATTTAATTGAGAACACAAATTTAAGAGTAACTTATGATGAAAGTGGTTCAATAGGAAAAAGATACCGTCGTCAAGATGCTATTGGAACACCATTTTGTGTAACAATTGATTTTGATACCGTTGAACATAACACTGTCACAATAAGAAATCGTGACACAATGAAACAAGACACAATTTTAGTAAGTGATATTGCTAAGTATTTAGAAGATCAAAAAAAATAAAATAATGAAATTAGGGATAAATGATAAAAGAAAATATATGAGAATTTGTTATTTCTAAAAGCGACATTGTAAATATAGTTGGTCAATATGTTTCTTTGACAAAACAAGGAAAAAACTATAAAGCTTGTTGCCCTTTTCATGGAGAAAAAACGCCTTCATTTGTTGTTAGTCCAGAAAAAAATATATTTAAATGTTTTGGATGCGGAAAAAGTGGGAATGCTATTAAATTTATTGAGTTTAAAGAAAATTTATCTAGCATTGATGCATTAAAATTTTTAGCTAAAAAACAAAATTTAGATATATCTCAATTTGGCGATTTTTCTAATAAAGGCAATTTTTCTAATGAGCATTTTAAAATTTTAGAAGTTAACAAAAGCGCTTCAAATTTTTTTAGATATCAAATTACGTTTGAAAAATCTGACTTTTTAAAAGATTATCTTAAAAAGAGAGATTTAAGCGATGAAATAATAAAGGAATTTCAAATTGGTTTTGCTTCAAAAGATAAATCGATTTATGACACTTTAAAAGAACACCAATTTGATTCTTTTGAAATTTTTAATTCTTCTTTAGTTTCAAATTATGATAATAAAAACTTTTTTAATGATCGTTTAATATTTCCAATTCATGACGAAATTGGAAATATTGTTGCTTTTTCTGGTCGTGACATAACGGGATTACAAAATCCAAAGTATTTAAATAGCGCAGAAACAATAGTTTTTAAGAAAAATGAAGTTATGTTTAATTATTTTCATGCCAAGGAACAAATATTTAAGCAAAGAGAAGTTTATTTAGTTGAAGGGCAATTTGACTGCATCGCATTACATAAAACCAATATTAAAAACGTTGTAGCTATAATGGGTACCTCACTTTCAATTAATCATCTTAAAGAGTTATCAAATAAAACTATAACTTTATTTTTTGATAATGATTCTGCAGGAAAAGCAGCAACATTAAAGAATCTTAAAATTATTCTATATTATGCGTCTAAGTATCAAATTAATGTTAAATTTGTTGTTAATAATTTAAATAAGGACCCAGATGAAATTTATAAATTAGATCAGGGAATAACACTAAAGACGTTATGTGAAAATAAAATAGATATTGTTGAATACTTATTTAACTTGTGTAAAGAAAATATTCAAGATAATAGTCAATCATTTGAAAAAAATAAAAAATTTGAAGAGATTTTTGAATATATATACTATGTTGATAAGTCGTTAGTTTTAATGTTGAAAGAAAAACTGATTGCAAGTAATATTTTAAACAAAGAATTATTCGAATATTATTTGTCAAATTCAAAACCTTATTTTCCTTCTGACCCATTTTTTAAAAATAAAGTAGCTGATTCAAAAATAAGAAATAATTTTAATGAAATTAGAAGCCAAAATATTCAATCAAAAAATTTTGATGTTAATTTTGATAACTTATTTTTAAATAAAGATAATTTTCAAGAATCAAATAACATAAAGCAAAATTTAAAGATTAATAAACAACGAAATAATCTTAATTATAAAAAGACAAAACTTAGGGAAGGCTTAAGTTCACATTATACTTTATTGAAAGATATTTTATTAATGTCATTAAACCAAGAAGTATTCATTAAACAATGAAGAAATGATAAATTTCACCAGTTAGACCTAAAAGATGAATCACAAAAATCTTTAAGAAAATTAATTACATATATTATTAGAAAATCAAAGCAAGGCTACAAAATTAATCAGAATAATTTAATTTCTTTTATCGAAAATGATATTAAAGAAATAAGTAAAACAAACCGCAATGATTTAGTTAAGGAATACAAGTCATATCTAGAAGAAGCCATTCGACTTTCACAAATTATTTCAGATAATAATTTAAATAATCAAGATCTTGATTTAATGCTTAATAAAGTTGATGAATTTGTTGAACGAAGAACAAAAACCGGCAAACAAATTTTGATTTTCAATAAAGGAGAAAAAAATGCCAAATAAAGATTTAGAAAAATCAATAGACTATATTGTTTCTGTTATTGAGCAAGAAATAGAAAAAAAACAAAAGAAAGATAAAAATAAGAAAACTTTTTCACAAGAAGAAGTGTTTAATATTATTGATAAGAAGAAGCTTTTTGTTGATGAAGAAGAAGCTGATTTATTGTTAACCAAATTATTTGAAAAAAACTTAATTTCTAATAATGTAGATGATGGTGATAATGACGATGTTGATGATTTTATTGATGATGATCAATTCAATGAAAATGCTTTAAAAAATATTGATTCCGAAGAACCAGATATTGAAGAAATTGATTTTGATTCAGAATATGATGATAGTACTAGAGTTATAAATGATGATACCAGTTCAAATGATGAAGAAGAAAATTATAGCGAAGATGATGAATATATTTCCACAAGAATTGGTGGAGAATATGAAGATGATGACGAATATAATTATGATTTAAGCGAATATGATGATTATGGTGATAGCGTCTGAAAAAGTAGCCGTAGATCTTCAGAAGATTTTGAAGCTTCAAAACTATTAAAAAATTACGATAGTGAAGAAATTAAAATTGGTACTTTAAGAAAAAAATCAGAAAATAGTAATTTATCAAACCGTTTAACAGAAACAAATGATATTGTTAAATGATACATGAGATGAATTGGTAAATATGGTAAACTTTTAACTCCTAAAGAAGAACTTGAAACAGCTGAAAAAATGGCAAACGCTCGTGAAAAAGGCGATTATTATACATATAAAAGGGCTCGTGATTTATTAATCAAAAGAAATTTAAGACTTGTTATTAATAACGCTAAGAAATATAAAAATCGTGGTCTAAGTTTTATTGACTTAATTTCTGAAGGTAATTCAGGAATTATGAAAGCTGCTGATAAGTATTTATACACTAAAGGTTATAAATTCTCAACATATGCAACATGATGAATTAGACAAGCAATTACTCGTGCTGTAGCAGATCAAGCAAGAACAGTTAGAGTTCCTGTTCACATGGTTGAAACAATTAATAAGGTCTTAAAAATCGAAAGAGAATTACAACAGGAAAATGGATATCCACCAACAGATGAAGAAATTGCTAAGAAATACGGCGAACCAGAATTTACTGCTGATAAAGTTAGATATATTAGAAAAATTAATATTGACCCTATTTCATTAGATAAAAACATTGGAAAAGAAGAAAATTCTAGTTTTTCTGATTTTGTTAAGGACGAAAGTGTTATGAGCCCTACTGACTTTTCTAGTCAAGAAGAATTAAAGGTAATTATAAATGAAATGATTAACTCTCTACCAGATGAATCAGATCAACTTTTAATTCGTAAAAGATATGGAATTTCTGATCCTAATGGTGAATCATATCGTCCGCATTCATTAGACGAGATTGCAAAAGAATTAGGAATTACCAAAGAAAAAGTTCGTCAAATGGAAACAAAAGTTTTGCGTAAATTAAAACACCCACAAAAACGTAAAAGATTAAAAGAATTCTTTGCTAATGAAGGTTATAATTCCGATTAATTATAGGAGATTTTAATATGATTAAATTAGGCAGTCATATTTCATTTGCAAAACCGGATTATTTATTAGGTTCAGCAAGGGAATCAATTGAAAATAAAGCAAATTGTATGATGATTTATTTAGGTCCTAATCAATCAACTTACCGCGTTGATAAGCAATATTATCAACTTGATGAATATCTTAAGTTATATTCTTCTAAAATAAAGCCAGAAGATATTGTAATACATGCCCCTTATATTGTTAACCCATCAAACCCTGAAAAATCAAAGTTTGCAATTAACTTTTTAGTTTCAGATATAAAAAGAATGAATTATATCGGGGCTAAGTATTTGGTTCTTCACCCTGGATCTCATACAATTTATTCACAAGAACAAGCTAAAGAGAGCTTGGTTTCTTCATTAAAACAAATTCTTGCGCAAACTAAAGATGTAGTAATTGCTTTAGAAACAATGGCAGGAAATGGAACTAATTATTGCAATAGTTTTGAAGTTTTAAGAGATGTAATTGAAGAGGTTCAATCTGAACGTGTTGCTATCTGCTTAGATACATGTCACATTTGAGATGCGGGTTATAATATTAAGGATTATGATAATTTTAAAAAATATTTAAAAGATAACGATTTTTTAAAATATATTAAAGTTATACATTTAAACGATTCCTTAAATCCATTGGGTGCTAGAAAAGATCGTCATGCTAATATTGATAAAGGTTACATTGGGTTAGAAACATTACAAAAATTTGTGTTCGATAAGGATTTTGATAATATACCAATTATTTTAGAAACACCATATATAAATAATAAACCTCCATATAAAGAAGAAATAGCTTTATTGTTAAATGAAAGCGAACCAACATTATTTTAAAAAAAGCAAAAAGTTAGGCAAAAAGTTTAAACTTTTGCTTTTTTTTAAAGCAAATTTTGTCATTTTTAAAACCAAATTTTTAATAAGAATATAATAAAGTTGTTAATTAAGCTAATAAAATAAAGGAATAAAATTGATGAAAAAGACAATTTATGCTTTGTTACCTATTTTATAAACATTGCCCTTAGTGACAATGTCTGCTAAAATTAGTGACAACGAATTTAAAAATGAAGAAAAAAAGCAACGCGCATATGCAATATATGATTATATTAAATTAACAGGTCGACAAGATGCGCAAATAATAAAAACATTTAAATTAAAAAGCAAGATACCTGCTATCCCGAAAGGAAAAATGTTCTGATTTAATGATAAAGGCTATTCAGTAATAAGTGACTATGATAATTATATTTATGAAGTAAATCCTGATATTAAATTATCAGGTTTTGATTATAAATCAGCGCAAGGTCTTGAGTTGCTAGCTCCGAGGAAAATTTGTAGAGCTTTCTAAATACGGTCCTAAAGATAAAACCTTACAAGGCGGTCATGTTGTTGTTGCTTACGGGGCATATGATGATGAAAGATTTTTATGCAATTATGGATGAGATTTAGATTACAGTCAAATGGTAATAAGAAAATATCATCAATATAATGATTATAATTTTGTAATAAATAATAAAGGCAATGGTAAATTAAAAAAATTATTTAACTTTAATGGCGTAAGATACAACGGAAAGGATATTGATAAATTATTAAAAGAAAAAGGATATATTAAATAATGAATAAAATTAGTAAAAAGAAAAAAATTATTATTGCAATAATTACTATAGCGATAATACTATGTATAATAGGAATTATTTTAGGATTTTTTGGAGCTTTATCGAAAGGATATCATCATTTTTATGGATAAATCAATTAATCTTGAACAAAATAAATCTAAATTAAAATGAGTTTTAAGTATAGCAATTTATTCGATAATATTAGCAATATTTTTTATAGTTACTTTATTGTATACTCAAGATTTTTTAAACACTCAAGCTAGATCTGCAGCAAATAAATTAAAAAACTATGAAGAAGGTGTTGAAATTTTTTGATTCAAAGGCTTTAGAATTTCACTATTAGTAATCTTGTTTGTCTTAACCATTTTCTTTATTGTATTATTTGTAAAATTCTGAACTAAAATCAAAACAAATAATAAAAAAGATAGAATAATATCAGTAACCTTATTTTCAATTAACTCATTTTTATTATTTTTTATCTTTTATTTATGTTGGTATTCTAATTCATTCTATTGATGTTGTTTTGTGAACATTAAAATACGGATGATGAGAAGGCGGAATAGTTGGAAAAGATAAATTAAGAATTGAAATAATTTATTATAACTACATAATTTGAATTGAAGCCGTGTTTTTTGTTTCGGGCAGTTTATTTACGCTTATTTCAATATTCCAAATTTATCACTATGGAAAAATGGTTCATAAGAAACTTTACTTATAATCTAGAAAAGTAAATAATAAAAAGTTGCTTAAGCAAAGCAACTTTTTATTATTATCTATTTATAATCTTCTGGTCTACTTAATACTTTAGCACCTGTTTTAGTAACAAGAATAGTATCTTCTATACGAGCTCCACCAAGGTCTTTAACATAAATACCTGGTTCAACGGTAATAACCATTCCTTCTTCTAAAACAACGTTACCAGATCTTCTTCCTACACCTGGTAGTTCATGAACATCAATACCAACACCATGTCCGGTAGAGTGAGTAAAGAATTTACCATAACCTTTTGATTCAATATAATCTCTACAAATTTTATCGATTTCAGATGTTTCGATACCTGGTCTAACTGCTTCTCTTCCTAATCTTTGTGCTTCAGTTACGATATCTAAAATTGTAACTAATTCTGGCGATTTAGGTTTTCCAAAGAAAAATGTTCTGGTAATATCACTTGCTCAACCTTTGTATTGGGCTCCAAAGTCAACCTTAACAATATCCCCATCCATTAATTTACGGTTTGTTGGGTGGTGATGTGGTTCAGCAGCATTTGAACCAAATGCGATAATTGATTCGAAACATTCTTTTTCTGCACCAAATAAACGCATTAAATATCCTAATTTATTTGAGGCTTCTAATTCAGTCATGCCTTCAACTAAGATTTTCTTAAATTCTTCAAAAGCTTGTAATGAAATTAAACAAGCTTCTTCGATTTGTTCATATTCTTCTTGGTCTTTTTTAATTCTGAATTGTTTACCTTTTAAATTATGGAATTTAGCTTTAGGTAACATTTGTTTAAAATATTCTAATGTTTGAACTTGTAGATAATCTGCTTCGATACCAACATTTGCATATTTCTTTTTTTCTAAGAAATTAGCTAATGTATTTCCATTTGATTCTAATAAAATAACTTCAACATTCTTTGCAAACTTACTTGCATATTCAATGTATCTGCCATCAACAAATAAATAAGCTTTATCTTTTTCAATTACGATAAAACCATCACTTGTTTGAACGCCGGCGTATCATAATCTAGTTTGTGGTGCTTCTGAAATAATTGCATCTAATTTTAAATCATCAAAAATTTTGGTTATTTCTTGTTTTAGCATTTTTTACTCCTAATACTTATTTCTTTTCTTTGTGACCTGTGTGCGCATTACATTTTGGACAGTATTTTGTTACTTCCATTTTTTCAGGGTGCAACTTTTTGTTTTTCTTTGTAATGTAGTTTTCCATTTTACATGATTCACATCTTAATGTTAAACCTTCTCTTGGCATAATTTTCCTCCTGATTAATTTTATGTGAATATATTTAATAATAAATATATTAAAAATAATAATAAATTATATTATAAAAACGTTTTAATTTAGTGTTTTTGTACAATTAAGCTTTCTTAAGAATTTATAAAAAAATAGTTAGTTGAATTACAACTAACTATTAAAGAAAGGTTCATCATATGAAATTTGATCAGAATTATTTTTATCTTTACTTTTTGGATTTTCTGAATCTAATTTCTTTTCTTCGTTTTCTTCATTTTTAATTTCTGCAGATTCAATAACTATATCTTCTTTAGAAATTTCTTCTTTCTCTTTTACATTATTTTTCTGTGCTTCAACATCTAATATATATTGCTTAGTAATTCCTTTTAGATATTTACGTAAATAAATTATTCCACTGATTCAGGCTAAAATAAGACCTAAAATTAAAGGGATATTAACATACAATAAATATAAGTTATTAGTTACATGTTTTCCGGTGTCAGGATCAATTTTCGTAAATCAAGGAGCTGAGACAGCTATTGCAATAATTGCCAATGAAACTATAATTGTTTTGATTTTTCCTCATCAATTTGCTGCTACTTTAATATCTTTTTTAACAGCATATACTCTTGCTCCGTCAACAAATATGTCTCTAATAATGAATAGAATTACTATTGGCAAATATGAATAGTTCATTAACGAAATAAATAAGAGCATTAATGTTGTGGCAATCTTATCAGCAATTGGATCAAATATTTTCCCGAAGTTAGAAACTGTCTTTGTTTTTCTTGCTACATATCCATCAACAAAATCAGTAATCATTGCAGTAATAAAAATTAAAACATTAATTCAATAAATTGCGGATAATGCTATTGAATATTTTTGCTCACCAACAATTTTTATTCCGTCATATCAAAATGTTCCATTAAATTTTGTTACTAGCAAGAATGCTGTAGACATTAAGATAATAAATGGAATCATTAAAATAATTCTTAATACTGTTAATCAGTTTGCAACACCAAACCTTGTTTTATTTGTTTTCTTAGTTTTTTCTAGTTGTTTTTTATTTTTCTTCATAGAATTGTCTTTCAATAGATTCTAAAGTAATCTTTTCTAAGTTATTATTTCTTTTTTCTTCAGGAATGCTATTGTATTGATTTTCGAAAAACTCTAGTACATTATTAATTTTTTTCTCTCATAAATTAGGTTGAGTAATTGTTAATAATTCAGCATTTTCTACAAAAAGGCTATATTTTTCATCGTCTTTAAAAAAGAAAGCAAAATCATCTCTGTTAATTAATTTTAATAAAAGTCTTCTTGCACCTTCTTTAATTTGACCCATTTTATATAATGTTTCTTTTTCAACAAATTTATTTAATTCTTGTTTTGTAAAATCAATAATATGTTTGTATGTAATTATAAAATCATAATATAAAGCTAAAGTTTCAGCGTTTTTTTTATTTTCTAATTTTTCAGCTTTTCTCTTAGCACGTTTATTTTTAGTAGCTTTTCAAACAATGTAAGCAATTATTAATAATAAAACTACTGAAAGCAATGTATAAACTACAACTTGTCCGTTTCCTTGCATAGTATCTCCTTAATTAGTTTTAAAAATTATATATTGTTATATTAAATTTATTATAAATAAATTCAAATTAATGTTTTTGTTTGTATAAAATTAAACTTTCAAAAGGCCCTAATTCTTTAGGTATTTCTGAATAAAATTTATTAGCATAAGAACTTGTTAATATTGAAAAATTGTTATAAGGAATTATCTTTCGATGATTATTTGTTAGGTTTATAAGAAAAATAATTTTTTGTTGGTTAATTGTATGCTTAATTTTAAATATTCCTTTATTATTTTCTAAAACTGTATTCTTATTTTTAAAAAATAAAGAAAAATCAGAATTAAAAACTAATTTATTTAAAAAATAAACAAAGTTAATAGCACTATCATTATTTTTTGTTTGGCTTTCAACATTATTATGTTCAAAATTTATTGGAAAAAAAATATTTCTATTATTTTGGTTAAATATTTTATTACTATTTCAAGGCATTTGAATATATGAAGATCATTTATTAAAATAACAGTTGTAAGTAAAATATTTTTCTAAGCTAACGTTTTTTGATTGATAAAATCGTTTTTCTTCATTGTAATTTTCGTTATTGAAGTCAAATTTTCAATTAAATTTAGCTCTTAAACAACCAATTTCATCACCGTAATATATACCAATTGAATTGTTTCCTGAATATAATAACATCATAAAACTTTTAACTGATTCGGTAAAATATGCTTTTTCATTCCCTCATTTTGAAATTATTCGTCCCGATAAATCGGAACCAAAAGAAATAATGACATTAGAATCATCCTTGAAAGCTGATAAAAATTTAAAAATTAGATTAAAATTTAAGCAATTTTTCTTGTTTTTCTTTAAAAAATCATTATTTCCAATTGTCGAAATTCATGTTAAGTATAAATAATCTAAACATTTATTTTCTAAAGAAAGCATTTTTTTATATAAACCTAAATTATTATTATGAGATTTTAAAATTACATTCATTTCCGGTTTTTCTCTTTTTATAATTTTATATAAATCAGTAATAAATTTAAGTTTATCTTCATCCCTTAAACTATCAAAGGCAAGAAATTCAAAGTTATCTAAAATAATTGTTGAAATATTCAACTTTAAATAGAAATCCAGTACCTTTTCAAAATATTTGATAAAGTCTGTTAATTCATACAAAGTTGTGTTTGTGATGCTTTTATTAATTAAGTAAGGATCTAACTTTGTTAAATATTTATTTGTTTGTTTCTTATTTAAATCATACAAACTCATCATATTATTTCAGTTAATAAAAGACTGTTTAATATTTTTTAAATCTATGATTGGCGCGATTTCTATTTCATTTTCTTTAAATTTTTTTACTATTCTAGCGAAATCTTTAATTGATCCATATTTATTTTTTATTGAATCTAAATTAAATTCATTTTGATATTGGTTTAAAATATCATCAAAAGCTACAACACTTATTCCTAATTGTTTAAAATAGTCTAGTTTTAATTCGACACCATTAAAATCTCCAAATCCACTGTTATTTGTATCTAAAAAGTTTTCGAGTTTTAGTTCATATAAAATTATTTTTTTATTTGATAAATTCATTTCTATCCTTTTTTATTTTAATAAGAAAATATTGATCAAACCAATAAAAGTATCGCTTGAAATTTCACCTAATTTATAATTTACATCAATTTGCGAAATATTAGCTATCATTTCGTTTAATTTTTTTTCACCTATTTTTAAAAAGAAATCTCAATGAAGTTTTACTCTATATGGATGAATATTTATAATTTTCGAAATTTCTTCATTACTAATATTTTGCTTTCTTAAAATGCTTATACTTTTTGTGTTTAATAAAATCGTTGAAATCTGAGAAAGAATTAAACTTATGTCAATTCCATATTCTAATTGTTGATTTAGGCTTTTAATAATTGATTCGGGACTATTTCACTTTAATACAGCATCACTTAATGCAAATTCAATATTATTGGCAACAGAAAAATTATTTTGATTAACAATGTCATTTGCTATTTCTTTATTAATCAAAAGTAATTTATCTATTTCATTTTCTATTAAGCTTAAATTATTTGGCATTGAACTTAAAAAGTTAAAAAGTGTAGACTCGTTAATCTTGCCTCCTTTTTCTTTAATAATTGTGTTAACAAAAGAAAATAATCTGCTTTCATTTATTTTTTCAACCTGAATTACTTTACTATTCTTATTAATAAAATTAAAAGCCAAAGAAGGACTAAAATTCTTGTCGTATTTATAAATTTCTTGAGTGAAAATAAATACTATATTAGGATCATTAATTGAACCTTTAATTAAATTAATAAATTCTTCAATTAAATTTTTTGAAAATTTACTTTTGGTATTAAATATGAAAGGATTTTTAATAATAATTATTTTTTTATTAGAAAATAAACCTGTATTATTTAACGCGTCTGCAAGTTCTTCTAATGTGAAAAAATCATAGAACTTAATTAGTTCTAAATCTTCTGAATCGTCATTTTTTTCTTTATCAATTATTTCATTTATTTTTTTTCTAATAAAATAATCTTCATCACCTTTAATTAAATACATATACGCTATTTATTATATTATGAAAGTATAAAATTTTGGTATAATAAACAAATATCGTTAATATTAACTAAAAAAAGATTGGAGTACGCATATGTCAGGACATTCAAAATGAGCAACAACAAAACATCATAAAGCTGCAATGGATTCAAAAAGAGCACAAATGTTTCAAAAATTTTCTAAGGAAATAATTGTAGCTGCAACAATCGGTGGACCAGATCCTGATTCAAACCCAGCATTAAAATTAGCAATAGCAAAAGCTAAAGCAAAATCTATGCCTAAAGCAAATATTGAAAAAGCAATTTCAAAAGTTTCAGGCGGATCAAAAGAAGGTGCTAATTTTCAAAGTTATTTATATTCTGGAACAGCATTTGGGGGGATTAATTTCGTTGTTAGTTGTTTAACCGATAATTTTAACCGTTTGGCTTCAAATATAAAACACTACTTTAATAAATATAATGGTCAATTAGGAAAACAAGGAACAGTACCGTATGTTTTTGATCAAAAAGGTTTAATTGAATTTTCTAAAGAACTTGCTTCTGAAGAAGAAGTAATGATAACTGTATTAGATGCTGGCGCTGAAGATTTTCAAGTAGAAGAAGATTTATATGTTATTACTACTCAACCATCTGATTTTCAAAAAGTAAAACAAGCCTTAGATGAAACATTTAAAATTGAAAATTATTCAACTGCTGAAGTTACATATATTTCAAACTCTGATGTTGAAGTAGATGAAGAAAAAATGGAACAACTTGAAAAGTTTGTTGATTTATTAGAAGATGATGAAGATATTCAAGAAGTTTGACACAACGCTGATTTAGTTTAATAAAACAATAATAATTTAAAGCCAATTGATATCGGCTTTTTTTATTTTCTCTCTTTTTTCTCTTTTTTGTCTGATTCAAGAAAATAACAGGCATTATTAAATTATGAAATTAAAATTTAATAAAAAGAAAGTTTTTTTAACACTCGGAATGTTTATATTTTCATCTTCTATTCTTGTTGGCGCAATAGTTGTAAAAAATGAAATCATAAAAAGAAAAAGCGTTTTAGAATTAGTTGATAATCAATATTTAACTGTTTATATTGACGGAGCGGTTAAATATCCGGGTGAATATACTTTTAAAGATGGGGCAATCTATCTTGATTTAATTAAAGAAGCGGTCTTAGAATCCGGAGCTAGTCTTAAGGAATTTGATAAAAAACAAAAATTAAAAAACGGCGAAAAAATAACTATTCCTTATTCAAAAAATACAAAATTAACAATTAAAGATATTAATGGTTACGAAACATTAATTAATCTTGGAATTAAAAGAAATATAGCTATTAAGGTTTTTGATTATATATCAAATAATGAAGTAAAAAAATGAGATGAAGTCCTAAAAATACCTGGTATTGGTGAAAAAACTTACTTAATATTAGTAGAAAACATAAATATATAAATTGTATCTTACCGTCTTTATTGGCTGCTTTAACAACATTTGTTCTGATTTTAAAAATAAATATAATTTTAGTTTCTGTTAGTTTATTTCTTATTTGCTTATTTAACCTTTTTAAGACTAAATTCTGAGTTTTATATTTAGTATTTTTTTTAATGATATTTTTAGCTTATACTGTTTACTACCTTTTGATTTATCAATTTGATAATTATGAAATAAACGAAAAAATTAAAGTTTATAAAATTCATAAATCGTTTTTAATATTTAAATATAAAAATTTACTATTCAGAATACCTAAAAAAATTATTAAGCTTAATTTAGATTTAAATAATAATTTTGAGTATTTTTTTAAAATAAAAGGAACACTTAAAAGAATAAATAATTTAACACTTTTTAATTTAAGCAATGAAATATTTTTTGACATTAAAAATCTGAAAATAAATTTTGATTACCAAATTCAAAAGTTAAGTCTTTTTTCTTCAAAAAATGGAATTGTTTTAGAATATTTGAATATCATAGTTTTAAATAATTATTGTTCTAATAGTAATGTCGTAAATAAACTAAGTAATTTAAATATTATTCATTTTTTTACAATAAGTGGATTTCATTTTAATTTAATTTATTTAACTGTAATTAAACTATTTTCGAAAATTAAAAGAAAAATTTTTATCGAAGACTTTATTGGTGTTGGATTGTTAATTATCTATTTAGTAGCTATAAACTTTCATATAAGTGCAAGCCGTTCTTTAATTTTTTTAATCTTAATATTTTTAAATAAAAACGTTTTTAATAGAAAATTAAGTAATATATCTTTATTATCTATAACAGCATTAATATTATCTGTTTATAAACCTTTTTCAATATTTTCTTACTCCTTCATTCTTTCTTTTTTAATAACGTTGTCAATATTTATAATAGTTGATTTTTTAAAAGAAAAAAACTATTATTTAAGAAGCGCTTTTGTATTAATTGTTGTTCATATTTACTCAACTTTTTTAATACACACTTTTAGTGAAGATTATAATATTTTTTCATTTTTTATTCAAATCCTTTTAATTCCAATTGTTTCATTTAATTATATTTTTACATTAATTTTTTTCAAAATAAATTTTGTAATTGAAACAAATTTATTAATTTTTGATGCTATTCTAAATTTATTAAGTGAAGCTAGTTATATTATAAAATTTAGAATTGATTGAGTTTATTGTTTTAGTTTTACTTCATTGTTATTATTTTTAAATAAAATAAAACTCCAGCCTATTTTAGGCTAAGAGTTATCGTTATTTGAAAGCATAGTATTAAATTGTTCTTCATTAATTATTTGAACATTATGTTTTTTTGCTTTTGATAGTTTGCTTCCTGCATCTTCACCTACTAATAAATAATTTATATTTGAGGATATTGAAGAAAGAACTTGCCCTCCATTTTCTAAAATTATCTTTTCAAAATGGCTTCTTGGCTTTGATAATTTTCCTGTAATCACAAATGAAAATCCCTTTAAAATTTCACTCTTAGTGTTTTCTTTGTATATTGGATTAACACCTAAGCTGATTAAGTCTAGAATTAATTGCTTGTTTTCTAAAGAACCAAACCATTCAATTAATTGTTTTGTAATTTTTGGTCCAATATCATGATAGTTTTCAAATACTGTAAAGTCAAAATCTAAGACATTTTCAAATTTTAAAATTTTTGATGCTAAAAAACGTGCAGTTTTCTGACCAATCAAAGGGATTGAAAGAGCAAAAAATAATTTTTCCAACGATTTATTTTTTGATTCTTCAATCGAGTTCAAAATTTTATTTATTGAAGTTTCTCCAAATCCGTCTTGTTGAATTAATTCATCTTTAAATAAATAAAGTTTAAAAATATCTAAAAGATTTTTAATATAACCTAGTTTATTAAAAAATATAACATTTTTTTCACCTAGTGAGTTAATATCAAGACCTTCTTTTGAAGCAAAATGGATAAGTTTTCTAATTTTTATTTCGGGACATTGAGTATTTAAACAATATTGTTCTAATTTTGTTTCATTAAAAGTTAAATCTTTATTGCAATATGGGCAGGTCTCAATTGGTGCAAATTCTTCAAAATTATTTTTATTTGCTAAACCAATTATGCAAGGAATTATTTCTCCTGCTTTTTTTACATAAACCTCATCGTTAATGTTTATATTTAGTTTTTTAATAAAATCGTAATTATTCAATGTGGCAAAATTAACTTTTGTCCCCGATAATTCAACTTCATTGAGAGAAGCATTATAAGTAACCAAGCCAGTTCTTCCTACTGTTACAAAAATATCTTTTAAAATAGTCGAAGCTATATCAGGCTCATATTTAAAAGCAATTGCAGAATGAGGAAACTTTGCTGTATAGCCTAATTTATCATAAAATTCTAGTTCATTAAGTTTTATAACTATCCCATCAGTTTCATAATTCAATTTTTGTTTTTCATTCTTAAATTCTTTTATAAATTCTTTAATTTCGCTAATTGAGTTAATTTTTTTTGATTGATCAGAAACATTGAATCCTAATTTTTTCAAAAAATTAAACGATTCTTCCATTGTTTTTAATTCATGATTTTCAGGCGATACAACATAGTATAAAAACGATGATAATTTTCTTTCAGCTACTATTCTAGGATTTAATTGTCTTAATGTTCCAGCAGCAGCATTTCTTGGATTAGCCATTGTGCCCTTATTTTCTTTAATAAGTTTGTTATTTAATTCATCAAATTTATCTATAGGAAGATATATTTCGCCCCTTACTTCCAATTCTTTTTGGTAATTAATCTTTTTAGGAACATTTTCTATTTGATAGATATTATTTGTAACATCTTCTCCTATAATTCCATTCCCTCTTGTAAGTGCTTGTTTTAGAATTCCATTTTCATATTTTAGCGAAATAGAAAGACCGTCAATTTTGGGTTCAATAAAAAAAGAAAATTTACTTGTAAGTTTTTTAATATTATCTATAAATTTTTCTATTTCTTCAATTGTGTAAGCCTTATTTAAGGAAAGCATTGGTTTATCATGACTAACCTTAGTAAATATTTTTAAAGCATTAGCATTAATTTTATTTGTCGGTGATTTTTCAAGTTCTTCCTTAGAAAAAAGAAAACTAAAATCACTTTCAAGTTTTTTTAATTTGTTAAATTCTGTATCATAAATTTCATCAGAAACTAGCGGATTATCATAATCATAATAATACTTATCTCATTTACTAATCTTGTTTTGAAGATCTATAATTTGTTCTTTTATTATTTTATTTTGTTCATTCATATTAAACCTTTTGGAAAGTAGCTAGTCATCACGATGGGAGGTTTATCTGTTCTATAGCACATACTACAACTAAACTAGTTAAACCCATTAAAATTAATGTTGCTAATAGGTCTTTTCAGTTTGGGGCTAATTGTCTATAATATGTTCTTTTTGAATAAGGTTCATAACCTCTAGATGTCATAGCGTCAGCTAAGTCATTTGCTTTATTAAATGAAGAAACAAAAAGTGGAATCATTAAAACAATAAATGATTTAATTTTGTCCTTGATATTACCATTTTTAAAGTCGACACCACGACTAGATTGTGCTTTCATAATTCTACTCGATTCTTCAAGAAGAGTTGGAATAAATCTTAATGCTATTGAAATAATCATTGTAATAATTTCTGTAGGTATTCTGAAAAGTTTTAAAGGATATAGTAAGTTATTTATTGCTCTTGTCAATAGTACTGGCTTTGTTGTTACTGTTAAGATTGTGGTAATTAAAATTACTCCATAAATTCTTAACATAATCGTAATTGTTCGATGAATTGAAAATAAAGTTAGCTGAAAAATATTATTTATATCATTATTAGGAGCAAAATATGTTACATTAACAATTATCTTTCCACGATAAATTAAATAAGCGTCAGCATTTACTTCTGAAGATAGGGGAACATACTTATCTAAATCATAATACATTACGGCTCCCTTAACTGTAAGCATATTAACCAAGAGTAAAAATATGGCAATGTAAATTGGTAATTTAATTTTTTGAAATAATGATTTTATAGACTTTGTAGAAATTGCATATAACACCATACTAAAAACAACTAAAATTGATAATGTTATGTAATGTTCTGAAACAAAAAATAAAATTATAAATAATATATTTGCTAAGAATTTAAGTCTAGGATCTAATTTATGAATAGGAGTATCAATATTCAGATATTTACCAATAATTGTTTTGTTCATCTTATACTCCCTTCTTTTTCTTATTTTTTAAATTTTCGTTAATCTTTTCAGCTAATTGCTCAATATTAGTTACTTTTCCGATGTTAAAACCTGATTGGTTTAATTTTTCAACAAAAGAAAGTAACTTTGTAGGAATTAAATTATTTTCAATTAATAGTTTATTGTCACTTAAAATTTCATAGGTGTCACCATCTTTAATGATTTGGCCTTCTTTTACAAACAATGTTCTTTTAGTTCATCTTAAAGCATTATCCAAATCATGGGTTACTATAATAATTGTTATTCCTTTTTCGTATAGATTGTAAAACAATTGAAGCATTTCTTCAACACCTTGTGGATCTAAACCAGCTGTAGGTTCATCTAAAACTAGAAACTTTGGTTCCATAGCTAAAATTCCAGCTAATGCCACTCTACGCTTTTGACCGCCTGATAAATTAAATGGACTTCTTTTTAAATAGTCAAGTGGTAATCCAACCATTTCAATATATTTTGCAGCAAGTTCTTTTGCTTTATCTTTTTTTACACCCATTGAAATTGGTCCAAAAATAATATCTTTTTCAATTGTTGATTCAAATAATTGATATTCAGCAAATTGAAAAACAACACCAACTTGTTTTCGTAATGCCTTAACATTTTTGATTTTTTTCTTGCTTTTTCTAATATCTACATCTGTATAAACTATTTCTATTCTATTTTTTTTATCTAATTTTTTAAATTCTTCTAGTCTTAATCTATACTCATTTAGCTTATTTTCATATACTTCTTTAGTATCTTCTTTTGTTTGTTTAGGCATTTTGGGCTTACTCATTTTTTTATATAACGGAATATCACTAAAGTGTATTGAACCATCGTCAGGAATGATTAAAGCGTTAAGGTGTTCGATTAATGTGGTTTTTCCCGAACCTGTAGGACCTATTATAGAAATAGCTTCACCCTCTTTTATAGTCACAGAAACATTATTTAATACCTTTATGTATGTTGGTAATTTTTTATTGTATTCTTTGCTTATATTTTCTACTTTAATCTTCATAAAGTCTCCAATAATTCTTTTTCATCATATGTGGGTTTTATATCCTTAATCATTTCGCTTAATTTGTAAATAAAAGGCGAATCTATTTTAGCTATTTCAATAATTTCCTTATCATTTAATATTTCAATAGGCTTTCCTTGGGCAATAACTTTTCCGCCTGAAAAAACAATCAGTTTATCAGCCAGTAGTGCCTCGTCCATATCGTGTGTAATTGAAATTAATGTTTTATTAGTTTTTTCATGCAAATTATGAATAATTTTATAAATATCATTTCTCCCTTTAGGGTCTAGCATAGAAGTTATTTCATCAAAAATAATAATATTAGGATCTAATGCTAAAGTAGAAGCAATAGCTACTCTTTGCTTTTGCCCCCCTGATAAATTTTGCGGTTCACGATCTAAAAAATCGCCCATTCCAACTTCATTAGCATATTTTTTGATAATTTCTTCCATTTCATCAACAGTCATTTTTTTGTTTTCAAGACCAAAAGCAATATCATCTTCAACTGTAGCCCCAATAAATTGGTTATCAGGATTTTGATAAACAATACCTATTTTTTTACGTATTTCTCTTAGGTTTTCAGAATTAATTTCCATTCCATCAATAATTATTTTTCCATATGTAGCTTTGTAAATTGCGGCTAATAGTTTAGAAAACGTACTTTTCCCTGAGCCATTGTGACCTAAAATTGCAACATATTGACCATCTTCAATTGTGAAATTTATATTATCTAATGCTAATTTTTTACTTCCTGGATATTTATAACTAAGTTTTTTAATTTCAATCATAAAAATAATTATATACATTTATTGATTTAAGATTGCAAAAACTAGAAATCGTTTTAAATTAATATTCATTAATATAAATATTAATGCATTTAATGTGTAAATAATTTAGTAAAGAAAAAACTTTTATTTTTTAAAATTTATTTTTTAAAATATGTTTTATGTGTATAATTATCTAACTATTAAGAAAAAGGGGACTTATTATGAAAAAAAATAAAAAACTTTTAGTTGTTTTAAGTGGGTTGGCAAGTACATTAATTCCAGTTTCAATTCTATCTGCTAAATGTTCAAATGATTCTAATTCAGGAAGTGAAAATGCTGGCGAAAACAGCGGTGGAAATAGTGGTGAAAATGGTGATTCAAACCAAGGTGATAATGGTAACTCAAATGAACAAACTGAAGAAGAACGTATTAAAGAAAAAACAAGGGAGATTAATGAAGCTGCACAAAAATTAGTTATTAAATTTGATAAAACAAAAAACACAATTGAAGAAGCTTTAAAGATCGAGAATTATCATTTTAATTTAGATGCAAAATATAAATTTGAAAAGATTAGTTTAACAAAAAAAGGCGAAAATTCAGTTTCCTTAGTTTTCAGATTGAAGGACGAACAAAATAATATTTTTTCAGAAAGCGTTGTTAAGTTTTTTAACTTCGAGTTTTATTCAAATTCACAATGAACGGAAAAATCTTCTGTTGTAAATGGAATTACAGCTGATAAATATGGTAATTTAGTTCACTTATACGAATTAGACAGTCAAATGGATGTAAGAAAAGCTATTGAGAAATTAATGGCAGAAAAACAAAAAGATAACATTTCTGTTTCAAACTTAACAATAGAATCTTATGATGAATCAACTGGAACCATTTCAATTAAATTTGATTATCAAATTGGCAAGCAAACCTTTACAAATAAACAAGCAACTTTATCAGGATTTAAGAAAATTGAGATTTTTAATCCAAACCTATTAACCGTATCATTAAATAAAAATAAATTAATAGAGGAAAAGAAAGATATTAATCAACTAAATAATACAAACTTGATGGATTATTTAACAATAAATTTCTTAAATTCTAATGGTGAAAGTGTTGATTTAATAGAATTAACAAAGGAGAATCCTGGATTATATTCATTTAAATATGATGTTATATTTTCGAATGAAGAAACTAAGGAAAGTGTTAATTTTGTTTTAAATATTAATTATAAAAAGAAAGAATTGAATCAAAAAGAGCAACAAGTAACAGCTAAAGTTGACGTTTTAAGAAAACAGATTAAAGATAGAGAAATAACAAAAAAAGAAATTTTAGATTATATTATTGATAATAAATTAACCAAGAAAGAAGTTGATAACAGTGGTAAGTTTGCATCCTCTTTATTATATTTATTTAGAAATACAGGAAAAATTGTTGATAATTATGTTGATAATTTTGAAGATAACTATTTTAGTGCTTCAGAAAAAATTGAATTAGCAAATCAAAATTTAACAATTGATGATTATGCTGGAAATGCAAAAATAAGTTTTAATTTAAAATATAATGATAATGGCGAAGAAATTAATTCAAAAGGTAAAACAATTAGTGTTAATGGCTTTAAAAAGTTAACCAACACATATTTAGATAATTTTGTTTTAACATTTGATTCGTTATCTAATTCAACAAAGGCTTTCATTAAAAAAATAAAAGAAGAATATTTAAAAAACCCTTCTCAAAATTTTACCCTAGATTCTAATTGGATTAAAAATAATTGAAGTATAGGTGATTCTTTTGTCTTTTTAAGAATGACAGAAAAACAATACAATAACACAGAAATACTTGAATACCGAAAAAATTCAATACTTCAATTAAACGCAAATGGCAAAAGTATAGAAGACTGTATAAAAGATGGTTCAAAAATAGATATTTTTAATAAGGACGATTATTTTGAAATTAATAATCTAAATGCTATTTTTGAATCAATAACAATAGAAAGTGTTAACGGAAATAGAGTAAATTTTGTTTTAAACACAAAATTAGAAATAGCAATTCATTCGTCCCAACAACAGGTAATCAAAATTCCTAAAACAGTTTCATGATTCTTTTATACAGACAAAGAAAGTTCACAATAAAAAAATAGCTTTTCAAAAAGCTATTTTCCTAAATTGAAAATTCAAGTGCAACACATTTAAAGTAAAATTTAGATGTGGAACTTGAATTTTTTATATTAATTAAAAAAAAGAAAAAAGTTCCATTGGAACGGAAGGAACTCATATGAATTATACAATAAAAAAATATAACCATTTAACAGATTCTGAAAGAATAATTATTGAAAATTACTTAAAGTTAAATTATTCTCTTCGTATGATTTCAAGATTAATTAAACGAAGTGTATCAACCTTAAGTAGAGAAATAAAAAGGAATACAAATGAATTTGGAGTTTATGAATTTAAATATGCTAGTTTAAAAACAAAAGAAAGATTTAGACATAAGTATTATTTTAAATTTGTCGATAACAAAAAATTCAAAAATTTTTCTAAAGCTTTTTTACAAAAATATGACAAAAAGTTTTTTGGCATAAAGTCAACATATAATTATATAAAAACTAAAACAAAGCACTGTTGTCCTTCTTTGAGAACAGTGTTTAATTGAATAAATACTAATAATTGAGTTATAAAAAAGTATCAAAAATTAAGACTATATTATAAAAAAGGTGGTAAAAGAACTGCATCTGTAATAAATCGGCTTGTAAAATCAGCTGATTATGTTTTTCCAATATGAACCCGACCTAAATCTATAGATTTAAGACTTGAGTTTGGACACTGAGAAGCAGATTTGGTTTTAGGAAAAAGAGCAAATGGATATAATAATGTTTTAACTTTAACCGAAAGAAAAACAAGAATTGGATTTGCAAGAATAATACAAAGCAAATCGCCACATACAATTAATTCAGAACTAAAAAAGATTATAAAAGATAATGGATTACAAGTAAAAACAATAACAATAGACAACGGTATTGAATTTGAAAAAATAGGTATTTTAGCTAGATGAATGAACATAAAAATTTATAGGGCTGAGCCTTATGCATCTTTTCAAAGAGGATCAAATGAACATTGAAACGGAATTTTAAGAAGGGAATTTAAAAAAGGATTTAACTTTAATACTATAACGCAAGAAAAATTAGATTCGGTTGTTAACCAAATAAATAATATGACACGCGAAATACTAAATTGGAAAACACCGCTACAAATGTATTTAGAAAATATTAAATAATAATCATGATCAACAAATACTAGTAAAACAAAAGTTTTTTATTTTCATTTGCAAAAATGAACTTTTTTATTTACTTTTTTTGATTAAATAATTTAAAAAAATAAAAAATGTATAATAAAAAAAGCCCAAGGCATTTGTGTTGCACTTGAACTTTCTCTTTGGGAAATAGCTTTTCAAAAAGCTATTTTTTTATTGTTCCTATATATGGTAATTGGCGAAGTTTTTCCTCTCAATCAAATCCAAAACCAACTACAAAGTCTTCTTTTTGAATTAAAAAGCCAAAGTTATCAGGTTCAAAATCTACAACTCTTCCGCTAGGTTTATTTAATAAAGTAAGAACTTTTAAACTTTTTGGATTTCTTGATTTTAATATAGATACAACCTTAGTCATTGTTCTAGCTGTATCAACAACGTCTTCAACTATTAAAACGTCGCAACCTTCGATATTATTAACAAGGTCCAAAATGATTTTAACGTTTCCAGATGACTTATCTTTTCCGCCATATGAACTTGTAATCATAAAGTCTGAAATAAAATCAATATTAATAGTTTTTATTAATTGTGCATAAAAAGGTAAACAACCCTTTAA
This sequence comes from Mycoplasmopsis arginini, assembly GCF_900660725.1. Lineage (NCBI taxonomy): Bacteria > Bacillati > Mycoplasmatota > Mycoplasmoidales > Metamycoplasmataceae > Mycoplasmopsis > Mycoplasmopsis arginini. The sequence goes on along the minus strand of NZ_LR215044.1, from coordinate 259,821 downwards.
AAGACCTACAATAATTAAATTATTAGAATCCTTATATGTTTCATTAACCCAGTTACTTAATTCAACAATTTTATCTTCTAATTGCTTTTGTGTAAAAAGTATTTTATCTATTCTTGGATCAATTGTCTCATTTGACATTGTTTTTCCTCCTCATCAATAATTTTAATTACTTGATCATAAACTTCTTTTTCAGTTAAGTTATTTGTATCAATTGTTCTAAAATTAAGTTGAAAATTATCTGCTAGTTCTTTAAATGTTTTGTAATAATTATCATGTAAATTTTTGAAATACGTATAATTTAAATCTCAATTATCTATTTCAGATTTTCTACCTCTTTCAAAAATTCTCTTTTTAAAAGTATCAAAATTTATATCCAAAAATATTACTAAATCAGGCAATTCTGATTTTGTAATTAGTTTAGTGAATAATGCATCATAAGCTTCTAAATATTTTGGTTCCTTTTCTTTCAATATTAATTTAGCAAAGATATAATGCTCAATTGAAAATCTATCTAAAAATAAATGACGATCAACATTTGGCTTATTTTTTAATTCTTCAAAAATTTCAGCAAATTTAGAAGAATGATTTTCAATAATATAGCTTTGAAAGCCTATAGTTAAATTAGGTCTTTTTTCATACAATCATTTTAAAAATGTATTAAATACCTCATCATTTTCTTCGAATTCATGTAAAAGCAACGAATTAGGATAATGTTCAACTAATTTTTCAGAAAGGGAACTTTTACCCGCGGCAATCATACCGCTAATACCAATTATCATAAACACCTCTTTATTAAAATTTATTTAATCTATTTTACTAAAAAGTTTTAATATAAAATATAAAAAAATAAAAAAATTACTAATAATCAAATGCCCAATTTTTAGAGAAAATGAGAGATAAAATTATAGTAAATATTTCTTTATTTTTTTAAAATTCATTGGTTATTTTTGAAAAAATATTTGTTCCATTTTGGATATCAAAAGCTTTAATTAAATTAAGAATTAAGCCCACAATGGTCATAGGTCCAACGCCACCTGGCACCGGTGTTAAATAAGATATACTTTCCTTAATTTTATCAACTTCAATATCGCCAACTATTTTATTTTCAATACGGTGAATGCCTACATCAACTAAAATAACGTTATCTTTTAATTTAACGTCATTTAAGCAACCTCTGCTTCCAGTTGAAACCACTATTAAATCGTTTTTATATATATCATCCTTACTTGTGTTTATATCGTACCTTCTTACTCTAGCATTCCTTTGCTCAAAAAAGTCTGATAAAGGTTTTCCTACTATTTTACTTTGACCAACAACACCAATATTCATGTTTTCAAAATCTATATTATATTTTTTTAATAATATAATAATCCCTAAAGCAGTTGCTGGTAAGAATGATTTTTTATTTAAAACAAAGTTTGATTTTTGATTAACCTCATGTAGGCCATCGATATCTTTCTCTATTTTAATTTCATTTAATAAATCATTTATATTTTTAACATTATTTGTTTGTATTGGAAGTTGGATAATAAACCCGGTTGTTTCTTCATTTAACTTTTTAATAGCTTCTTTTATTGTTTTTTCTGTTGCATTTTCTTCTAATTTAATAAAATTTGTTTTTAATCCTAAAGAATGAGCGATATTTAATTTATGTTTTATATAAATATTTGACTCTTCAAGGTTTCCGACTTGTAAAATACCTAAAATTGGCAACTGACTATCTGCCAATGTTTTCAATTCATTCTTTATTTTTTCTTGAATTTCTTCTTTAGTTTTTTTACCATCTAATAATTTGTACATTACTATACTTTTCTAAATGCACCAGTTTTGCTTTGTACGTTAATTGATGTTGTATCTTTTAATGATCTTGCATAATCCATTGCTTCTTTTTGGGTTTTAAAAACTCTTAAAGCACGTTGTCCCTTTGGGTTTTTTACTGCTCAACCATCAGGATGATTCACCACTAATCTAACAGCCATTTTGCCTCCAATTAATATTTATTTTTCGTTTTGAATATTTTTATATATATTATAAAGTTATTAGCGTTTTTTATTTAAAAAATAGTTATTTTTTTAAATAAAACCAAAAATTATTATTAAAAAAAGCAACATAAAATATATTGCTTTTTGGCGTTTTTTGTACATTTGGTGGAGGTGCGGGGAATCGAACCCCGGTCCACACATTCTTTTGGTATTGGTTCTACAGTTTAGTTTATTTTTAAATAAATTATTTAAATTAAAATAAACAAAAAAGTTAAATAATTCCAGATGATAATGTCACTTAGCTATTTACTGATTTTCGCCAAGTCTAGCCCTTAACGACAAAATTCTAAAAATGGGCCATTAATAAGAATTTGACCAGATTTAATTAAGCAAAAACTGGATTTAATTGATTGTTCATAACATTTGTCATGAAAAATTCTTTTTCTTTTTTGTTTTCTAAGTTTGCATTTAAAAAGCCTAGAAAGTATTTTAGGTTTACAAGACCACTGCAACAATAACAATTAAATGCATGTCGAAGCCATTACACCCCCGTGAATTAATAAATATTCTTAAGATTTCTTTTTAACTCTTCTTGTTTAATTTTCTCACGCTTATCGTATTTTTTTAATCTTTTTGCCAAAGCAATTTCTAATTTAATATGGTTATTTACTCAATAAATTGAAATTGGGATTATGATTAAACTAAGTCTATCGGCTGTGTTTTTCATTCTTAAAATTTCTTTGCTATGCATCAACAATTTACGAGAACGATCTAGTTCGCCCTTTACTAACATGTATTGTGATATATGCATATTATTAACCCAAATTTCATTTTTATTGCTAATAGAACAAAAAGCATTATCAAGTTTTACATTTTGTGCTCTTAAACTTTTAACTTCTCATCCTAGTAATGAAATACCAGCTTCATATGTGCTGTGTATTTCATAATCTGATTTAGCAAATTTATTTTTTGAAATTAATTTTGGCATAAATTAAATTATAAATGATAAAAAAAGAAACATTAACACAATTTTGCATTAATATTTCCTTTTTCTCTTTATATACTTTCGATCTTTATACAGTAATCTTTTCCAACTTTAAAATTATATTTATTTCCTTTTGCTTCAAAATCTTCATTTCTATAAATAGATGGTAAAAGTGAATAGTTGTAATTATTCTCACCTCTATAGTAATTATTATCGGTATCCTTGAAAACTAATGTGCCATCATTTAATATAGATATTCAGGCTTGCTTTGAGGAATAACACAACACGAATACAAATTCAATAGTAGTGTAATTTTTGCTATTTTTTTCTCTATCTTTTTTATCATATTAGTCTTCATAGATAAAGTTTGATATTTATTTCAAATCAAAAATATCAGCATTAATATCACTTTCACTATTAGCTAGATAATCTTAATTATCTATATATTCTCCAAGAACACTTAAGATATTGACAAAATTATTACAAATCTTGTTCCAATTATCTAATACTAATTCATTTAATTCAACAACTCCATCAAATGAGAACGCATGTCTATCAACGTAATAAATATCAACCAGAGGCTTATATTTCAATAATTTTTGTTCTAATCTATCAACTATTTTAATGAGTTCCATGTCATTATTCTGCCACAAAAAAAATTATTTTTATTTATCACTCATCTTCTAAAATTCATTCATTATATATTCAGCTTGTTTAATAACATCATCTACAGCTGATTTAGTATATTCAGGTGGATATTTATATTTCTTTAAACATTCTTTAATCTTAGTTCTCATTTTAGCTCTAGTAGATTCTTTATTAGACCAGTCGGTTTGAGCATATTCCTCAACAACTTCTTTTAATTCTCTAGCAATTAATTTCAATGTTTCATCACATAATAAATCTTGAGCCGATTTATCTCTAACTAGTGCATCATAGAATGCTCTTTCTCTACCAAATATACCTAATTTATTAGCTTCTTTTTCATCGGATACCATTTCACTAGCAAAACTTACTAAATCAACAATTGTAGTTTCAGGTTCAAAATTAGCATCTCTGTCGTTATATTTTTCAAGAATCTTTCTTAATCTCTTAGAATATTCTTGTGATTTAAAATAATTGTTCTTTCTTGATTCTGCAATCGCTCTTTCAAGTAATTTCTTAACTATTTCAACAAATACATGAGGTGGATTTTTCTTTCTTAATTCTTCAATTTTTTCTTTACTTAATAAATCTATGACATTAATTGAAGAATCTTTATCTTTTGTTAATACTTTAACTTCATCACCTTTAATTGCATCAGCTAATAATTCTGATACATATTCATTCATTTCTTTTGTAGAAATAACTCCAGGTTTATTACGAAGCTTTAATATGTAACTTCTAATAGCTAAATAATACATTACATCATTTTTTTCATCGGGTGTAACAATACCACCACATACAACAAATGCTTGTTTTATAGCCAATGATAAGTCATTAATAAATGGCTCTTCTCTCTTCTTTTTATCAGATAAAATGAATTGAGCACCTTCTTGAATTGCCGTAAATCTTGTTAATGAATCTTTACTATAGAATTTAGATTTTTCAATCTTATAGAACCATTCGTTCAAGATACTTAATTTTTCTTTTAAAATAGTGTAAATTTCTTTCTTGATATCTTGAACATTAGTTTCTCTATCTCTATCAGTATATTCAGTTAACGCATTTTCCAATGCTTCATTTAAGCCGATATAATCAACAATTAAACCATAATATTTACCTGGATATACACGATTTACACGAGCAATAGCTTGCATAAGATTATATGATTTTAATCTCTTAATAAAATACATACAATCTAAATCTGGTACGTCAAAACCAGTAAGTCACATATCAACTACAATTGCAATTTTGTATTTTGATGTATCTTTCTTGAATTCTTCACCTAATTCTTTTCTATAATCGCTATTACCAAATAATTTTCTTTGTTCTTCAGTATCTTTATTAGATTCAGTAACAACTAAAATTACTTGTTCTTTTAAATCGGGTCTTAATTCTTCAGTTATCTTTTTATATAATTTAGCAGCTGCAATTCTTGTTTGACATACAATCATTGCTTTGCCATTTAAGAATCCTTTTCTTTCCTCATAATGAGCTAAGATATCCTTTGCAAAAAGTTCAATCATATCATCACCTTCTAATATGACTTTAATTTTAGACATTTCAGCCTTAGAACGTTCTATAGAATTCTTATCAGCTTTTTCGTTTTTTTCAATATCAGTATAATATTCATCAATTTGTTTTAATATCTCATCATTAGTCCATACTTTGGCTAAGCGTGATTCATAATATAATTTAACTGTTGAACCATCAATAACTGATTGAGTCATATCGTAAACATCGATAATATCACCAAAAATATCAGTTGTTTGTTTATCTTTTGTAGATACTGGTGTTCCAGTAAAACCAATAAATGTTGCATTAGGAAGAGCATCTCTTATATATTTTTCAACACCATATTTAAATACTGCTTCCATTTCTTCGGTTTCAGCATTCTTTTCATAATGAACTGTTTCATAAATGCCATAATGCCCTCTATGAGCTTCATCAGTCATGACAATAATGTTATTTCTTTCATTCTTTGGTAGATTTTCTTTATCAAATTTACCAACGGTTGTAAGAATAATACCACCTTGTTTTATAGTAGATAATTTCTTAACTAAATCTTCTCTTGATGTAGCAATTGCAGCTTCACACTTTAAATAATTTCTTGCACTATAAAATGTTTTATATAATTGATCGTCTAAGTCAATTCTATCTGTTAGCATTACAATTGTAGGAACATTTAATGATTTTTCTAACAATAATCTATGAGCTAACATAACCATTGAAAATGATTTACCACTACCTTGTGTATGCCATATAATACCAGCTTTACCATTACCATTTGGTTTAACAGTTTTGATAATAGAATCTAGCGCTTTATTAACACCAAAATATTGATGATATTGAGCCATTATCTTAACTGGTTTCTCATTTTTATCAATAATGAAGAAAATGTTGTTTTTAATGAAATCAATTAGCCGTTTTTTCTCAAATAAACCATCAAATAAAATATTCAATTTGGTTACACAAGAATCATCGTATCCTTTTTCACCTTCAACACTTTTCCATTCGTTATATCTATCAATCTTAGATGTTAATGTACCAACTTTAGTATAAACACCATCAGATATAACTAAAAAAGCATTATAATTGAATAATGTCGGAATATCATATCTATATCCATCATGTTCCGAATTAGATCCGAGTTGTGAATATGCATGTTCTAATGTCGCATTAGTAGCATCTTCATCAAATGATTTTAATTCCATTACAATTAAAGGTAATCCATTGATATACACAATTACATCAGGTATTCTTGTATTTTTACCTTCTTTAAATTTAACTTGATGGCAAACTTGAAATACATTATTTTCAGGATTATTAAAATCAATAAATTTAATTAATGGATTGACTTGATAATCTTTAGATTCTATTGTAATTCCATCAATTAAAATCTTATGAAAATCAAAATTGCGTTCAAATAAAGATGGATTTTCTAATCTTTTTATAGCATTAATAGCATCTTCAATGATATTCATATCAGATATCTTATTAATCTTAATAAGGCATTCTTTTAATAAATCTTCATTAATGAATTCATCTAATGTACGATTTAATATCCAATTATCATTTTCATCTATCAATTCATATCCTTTATTTTGAAGTAAGGATATTATAGTCTCTTCAATCACACTTTCATATACCATAATTTCACCACCTTAATCTATAACTTCCCAATAACCTGAAACTTTATTTCCAATTCTTACAATTTTTTTAGCTTCTTTTAATCTATCTAATGATCTTTGTACTGTTCTAGCCGTCTTACCAACTTTTTGGGCTATTTCTTCTCTTGTATAAACCGGATTTTCTTTCAATAAGAGTATAACTTCACTATCTAATTCATTGACTCTTTTAGGAATTTCTTTAGTGACATCACTAGTGACATCCTTGGTGACATTTAGAGTGACATTGTTTCTATAGAAACTAAATCTAAATCCAAATTCATTGTTATAGTATTCGTATTTAACATTATTGGCAGCACATAGTTCTAATACTTTTCTTATTCCGCTTCCTTGAACTTCAACATTCTTAGAGCGATATAAAACATCTAATATCTTCCTGTTTCTAGGCATTGATTGAATTCTACGTTCAGCAAAATCTTCTGGTTTATAATTAATTGGAAACTCACCAGGATTATAAATATCAATCATCGTTGGAGTTATATCAATTTCATGTTCTGTAATTGAACGATAATTAGCATGAGCAAATGCATTGACAACAATTTCTCTTACAGCATCAACTGGTACTTCTGGTATTTCGATTCTTGATGTACTTTTACCATCAAATTCAACTCTCCAGTTCATATGTTGATTAATATATACTGTTGCGATATCTATCAAATTATAAATATTATCATGAACCCTATTAATATCTAAAAAATTTATTCTTTGGTCTGTAGCATAAACAGCCATTTTTAAAACAGTTGGTTCCTTTGATGAGAATAGGAAATAGCCAGCATTTGTTAACTTGTCATCAACCATCAATCCCAACATTCTTAATAACTCTTTTTCATCATATTCTTCGAGAGGTTCTAACCTTCCGCAATTGACTGCTCTTGCATAAAAACTCTTTAATGCTTTAGAATCTACATCTTCAATCTCAAATGTAGTTATATTATTTTCCCAAATAGATGAATAATCTGTATCAAGCATCATATGTTTTAATTCATCAGGTGTCATGCCCTCAGCTCTATCATGAACTCTCTTATAATATCTGCCATAAGATGAATATGGCCTTTCAGTTCCAGCAAACTCAACTTTAATAACACTTAAGCCATCTAGCATCTCCTCTTTAATTGAAGGATAAATCATTGGTTTAATTGCAGTTTTAATATGTGTTGCTACATCATCTAATGAACTATCACTTACTATTTGTCCACATACATCTCCATTTGGTTTGACTCCAAAATATAGAACGCCTTTACCATGCTTATTTAAAATGGCACAAATATCATCCATTGCGTCCCTAAGTTCACCTGTTGTTTTTTTAAATTCCAATGTTTCGTTTTCTTTTCCTAAATTCATATGGACATATCCTATCAATTAAATAAAAAATATTATATCATAAATAATTTAAAATGTCACTAGTTTTGTCACTAATTATGTCACTAGTTTTGTCATTGTTTATAATTTCATAGTTAACACTATAGGAACAATAGATGATTTGATTGAAAAAAAACAAATTGAGTATAACAAAAAACTTAAATATTTATTATTCTTACTTGACAAAAGTGAATCTGATAAAACAAATACCTTTGGTTATGTTTTTAAATCTTTTAATGGTGGAACATTTGAAAGCAAATATTATGTTACAAATTCAAATAAAAAACTTATAACTATTAAAAATATTGATGATAGCGGTTTTAACACTAATAATGTTTCACAACTTTCAGAAGAAAAAGCAGATAATAAATATCTATTATCAATCGGCGATATTGTTTTAACTATGACTGGAAACATAGGGCGTTCAGGGATAGTCGATGAAAATAATTGTTATTTAAATCAGAGAGTACTTAAAATAACATCGGATTCTTCTAGCTATCTTTTTGCGTATCTACATAAATATAAAAAAGAAATTATTCAGTTAGGCAAAGGAACCGCTCAACTCAATTTATCATTAGATGATTTAAAAGAATTGAAAGTTTTTAATTCCTATAATGAAATTACATCCTTTAAAAAATATGATTGTCTATACAGTTCTTTATTAAATTGTAAATTGGTAATCAAAAAAGCTAAGCAAATTAAACAATTATTACTATCAAAATATTTCTAGCTAATTAACACTATAGGAACAATAGATGATTTAATTGAATTTAACAATAAAATTACAGATAAATTGCATACTTTTTCAGATTTAATTTATCAAAATTATCTAATAAACACCGATAACACGTCCATTGTTATGTTAGGTAATTGTTGTGAAATAAAAACAGGTAAATTAAATGTTGAAGCCTCAAGTATTAATGGCAAATATCCATTTTTCACATGTGGCAAGGATGGACTACTTATTGATGACTATGCATTTGACTGTAAAGCTATAATTGTTGCAGGAAATGGTGAGATATCTTGTAAATACTATGAAGGTAAATTTAATGCTTATCAAAGGACATATGTTCTATCACCAACAAAATACTTCTATTTATTTCAAAAGGCATGTGAGTTTGGAATAAATGATTTAATCATTAATTCTCAAGGTTCAGTTATAAAGTTCATTACTAAAGGAGTGCTTGAAGTAATTTCAATTCCTCTAAACAATGAAACTATAACAACAAATCAAAAACTCGCTTCGCTTTATGATTTAATGTTCAAATATAAGAAAATGAATAATAAATTAAAGCAAATAAAGCAAAATTTGTTATCAAAATATTTCTAGCTAATTAACACTATAGGAAGTGTCGATGATTTACTTGAAAATTATCAGTCAAGAATCAACAAAATATGCGAAATATTGGATATTTCATTAAAAAAATATCCTGATAAAACGACATTTGAATATCACAATCCAAACATAATTAAATCAGGAATAACTTTATTTGACAAAACTAAGGTGTATGTGGATACTTCTACCATAGAAGGTATCAACAACATTTCTGAAGGTGAAATTATTAGTTATAACAAGAGACCTTCTAGAGCAAATATGCAACCAGTAAAAAATAGTGTATGATTTGCTAAAATGAAAGGCTCTAATAAAAAACTAATAATTACTAATAATGACATTGATTTAATTGACAATTATATATTATCAACAGGATTCTTAGGATTAGAAGCATCTAAAAAACTTCCTTTAACTTTTCTTTCTGCTATTATAATTTCAAATGATTTTAATCTTCAGCGTGATTTAAATTCAGTTGGAACAACAATGGCTGGTGTTAATAATGATACTTTCATTAAAATATTAGTGCCTTTATTAGATGATAATGAACTAAATGATTATGAATTAAAATATCATTATTATATCGATGAATTATCATTATTAAGAAGAAAAATAAACAAACTAAAAGAAATAAAATCTCAATTATTAGATAAATACTTTTAGTATGTGATATACCTTCAAATAATTAGGAGGTATCATATGAAAGATTTTAAAAATTTCTTACTTCATCAAAATTTATCTAAAAATACAATTGATGCATATGAAACAGCTGTAGAAATGTATAATAGAGATTTTGATGAAATCACAAAACAAAATTTATTAGCCTTTAAAGCTGTCTTGGTTGACAAATATAAAGGTAAAACAGTTAATTTAAGAATTCAAGGTATAAATAAATATCTTGAATTTATCGGTAAAGATAAGTTGAAACTAAAATATATCAAAGTTCAACAAAAAAGTTATCTTGAAAATGTAATAAGTGACGCTGATTATGAATTTTTCAAGAATAAACTTATTAAAGATGGCAATCTTGAATGGTATTTCGTTGCACGATTCTTGGGCGCAACTGGAGCTCGTGTATCAGAATTAATTCAATTTAAATACGAACATCTAAAACGTGGATATATCGATTTATATACTAAATCAGGTAAAATACGAAGGATATTCATACCAAAAAGGCTTCGTATAAAAGCAATAGAATATTATGATTCTATTGGAAGAATCGAAGGCTATCTATTTTTAAATAAAAATGGTAAACAAATAACTACAAGAGGGATTGCTCACCAATTAAAGGCACTTGGTGAAAAATTAAAAATGAATCTAAAAGTCATTTATCCCCATTCTTTTAGGCATAGATTCGCAAAAAACTTTCTAGAAAAAAGAAAAGATATAGCCTTGTTGGCTGATTTAATGGGCCATGAGTCCATTGAAACAACAAGGATATATCTTCGTAAAACCAGTGAAGAGCAACAAGCTATTGTTGATAAAATAATAGATTGGTAATTAAAAATATTTATTAAGGAGATTGGATTTTATATTTTTCAAATATTCAATCTTCTTTTTATTTTGTAATAATAATTTAAATAATGAGTTCAAATACATTTTATCTTCTAGTCCAATGTCAGCATATTGTAAATGTTGAATTGATTTAGAAGCATGTAATATTGTAGTGCCTTGTGAATGATCAGCTATAATTTTCTGATTCAAATCACTATTTATTCCAAAATAAACCAATCCTTTATTAATATCATTACATTTAAGATTATAAATACCAGATGAATAAGCACCAACTAGTCCAATATTATTTCTTCCTGGCGCACCATCAAATGCACATAATATATCATCGAATTTAGAAATAACTAGTTCGTTATCTAATTTAACATGGGTAGTACCGATGGCATTTAAATCGCCCACTCTTAAATAATTAATCATATTATCTTTCTTAATATCGCTATAATTCGATGAACCAACTTCGCATCCTTTAGAGAATTCGACTATTTCAGAAAGATTTTTAGTTTGAATATTATTTAATTTATTGATTTTTATTAGACCAATTTGAATGATTTTTTCGTTTTGTTTTACCAAATTTTCAAGTAAATCATCGACACTTCCTATAGTGTTAACTATGTGTTGTTGTAGGGCATAATCAACAACCGGAATTAATAAATCCCCATATTGCTCTGCATTGATATTATTACGAGTGCTTCCAGTGAATAAAGACGAAACTTGGTTCCAATAAGATTTGCTTTGACAGTAGTATCCCAAATATTGAGGATTAATCAAAGTGGGATCAATAGAGAATTTTATTAAGAATCCGGCAAACACAGTATTTGGCTTTATATTTTTACAAAAAAAATTTCTGCCAGTACTATTGCCAGTTCTTGCAAATACTATATCATTTTTATTCAAAACATATTTATTCCAATTTTTATAAAGATTTGGATTAATGCATGTTTCCAATGTGTAAGGTGCATATCCGTTATCATCAATATCTGTAATTCTTAGATATTGTGGATATTTTGAATTATAATCACATGATGATGCTCCAATGCCATAAACACCTTTATTTGGATTTGATAAATTTTTAATTTTTTGATAGTTCATAACTATATGAGAACATTTAAAATAAAAGAGATTTCTGAAATTATAAATGGTGCTACACCTTCAACTAGTAATCCTTTATATTGGGATGGAAGTATTCCTTGGATTACGCCAAAAGATTTAACAGATTTTCATAATCGCTATATAAATAGCGGTCATTCTTTTATTACAGAAGAAGGGTATAAAAGTTGCTCTACAAAAATGTTACCAATCGGAACAATCTTGTTATCATCAAGAGCACCTATAGGCTATTTAGCTATTGCCAACAAAGAAATGTGTACGAATCAGGGTTTTAAATCTATAATATGCAATTCACAATATATAAATAATTTATATATGTTTTATTGGTTATCCACTAAAATAAACTATTTGCAGCAAATATCTAGTGGGGCAACATTCAAAGAATTATCAAAAGATAATCTTGAAAATGTAGAAATAAATCTTCCAACACTTGCCGAACAACAACACATAGTTAACACTATACTATTTCATTTCTTCTTCTAAAATCTCTTTAATTTTTTCTTCTAGTTCCTTACCCTCCTTCATTAATTCAAATAATTCAGCAGATGCTTTTCTTAATTCCTCTTGAATTTCTTCAGGAGATAATTTATTTGATTCATCTGCTCCTACATATCTTCCCGGATTTAAAGAATAATCTTTTGATTTAATTTCTTCTAAATCTGCTTTTTTGCAAAATGCAGGTATATCTTTAAGACTGTTATTTTTAAAGTCTTTATAGGCTTTTACAATTTTATTAATATCAGCTTCTTCTAATACTCGTATCTTTTTTGATATAAGCTTACCCATCGAATCAGCATTAATAAATAATACATCAGTGTTAGTCTTTTCCTTATTTAAAACCCAACATTGAACAGAAAGTCTAACATTAGCAAATAATTTATTAGGTAATGCTAAAATTGCTTCAACTTTACCTTGTTCTATCATTGCTTTTCTTATTTTGTAATCATCAGCTGTATTTGATGTAGTTGCACCATTGGGCATAAGAATAGCTGCTTTACCACGTGGTGCTAATTTAGCATACATTAATGATAACCATGCATAGTTACCATTTTTTTCATTTGGTTTACCAAATACTCATCTCGGGTCTCCGGCTAATGATGGTTTCCAATATTCTTTTAGGTTATATGGTGGATTGGCAATTATAAAATCTGCTCTTAATGTTTTATGTAAGTCATCAGTAAATGAATTGCCATTCCTTTCACCAAGATTTCCTTCAAGACCACGAATAGCTAAATTCATCTTAGCCATCTTCCACGTTCCAGGATTTGATTCTTGACCGAATATAGAAATATTATCAACTTGTCCTTGATGTTCTTTTACGAATTTAGAACATTGAACGAACATACCACCAGAACCACAACATGGGTCATATACTCTACCTCTATATGGTTCTAGAATATCTACCATTAATTCAACTACTGATTTAGGTGTAAAGAATTCTCCGCCTTTTGTAGGAATATATTTAGCAAATTCTCCTACATAATATTCATAAACTTGGCCGAAGAAATCTCCATCAACCCCTTCCATATTTAAATTATTAGTAAAGAAATCAACTAATTCACCTAACGCTGTTTTATCTAAATCGCTCTTAGAATAAGTCTTAGGTAAAATACCTTTTAATTGATTATTATTTTTTTCAAGTTCAATAAAAGCATTATCGATAATTTGACCTAAGCCATCTTGTTTAGAATGTGATGCTACATGACTCCATAATGCATTCTTGGGAACGATAAAAACATGGTCAGAGATATAATAATCTTCATCATCTTCTCTGCCATCTCCAACTTTCTTTAATTCATTATATTTAGCAACATATTTATCACTAACATATTTTAAGAAAACTAGTCCTAATACTACATTTTTATAATCTGCAGGATCAACTTTATCTCTTAGTTTTTCCGCTGCTTTCCATAATATATCTTCCTTAATTATTTGTGACATAGTTAACATTATCTCCTATTCTTCTATTACTTTAATATCAAATTCTTTAAATAATTCTTTAAGTTTTACTTTAGCAAGTTTAGTTGGCTCATATTTTCCATTTTCTCATCTATTAACTGACTGAAAAGACACACCAAGTTTAGATGCAAGTTTTTCTTGGGATATATTCATTCTAGCTCTAAGTAAAACTATCATTTCAGGATAATTTACTTTCTCTTTCATAAACGTTACCCACCTTTTACATTATATAACGAATTATACCACTTTTTCGTCTATAAATCTATTATATTAAGAAAATTTAAAAATTAAAAATATGGCGTTCCAGTATACGTAAGTAATCTGGCGCCATATTTTTTGTCCTTTGTATAATATATATAACATCAAAAATCCATTACGAAAGGACACATTAATTATAATATGAACAGTAAAATAATTAATAATTCTAAAAAAGTTTTTTGTATAAAGATATCAAAATTGATTCAAAATAAGTATAAATTTTTGCAAAAACGTTCAGTAGCAAATCTTATTAATGACTTCAAAAAATATGCTAAAGAAAATAATATTGAAATTGTAATACCATCTTTACAAGCTATTTATTATCTAATAAATAGTCATAAACTTATTGATTTTAAGATTTTTCCAATTAAGAAAACGATTACAGGTTTAAAAAGAAAGAAAAGAATGGCAAAACGCTCAAGAATTACCTTTGCTAAAAGTATTGAAGAAAGACCAGAATATATTAATAATAGAAGTGAATTTGGTCATTATGAAATTGATACTGTAATTCTTAATAAAAGATCAAAATATTGTTACTTAACCTTATTAGAAAGAAAAAGTCGAAAACTATTTATTAAAGTCATTCAAAGAAACTCCGATTCAATGGCAAATGGACTAAAAACCATTATTAAAGAAAACAAATTAAAAATTAAGAGTATAACAATGGACAACGGATCTGAAAATGTTAAATTAAATACTATTGATAAGAAAATTGATATTTACGTCTGCCATCCCTATTGCTCCTTTGAAAAAGGTTCTATTGAAAATTGTCATAAATTTATTAGACAATTTATATCAAAGGGGATTAAAAGAAAATAAGCCTTAATGACGAATTTGTTTTAAAAGTGCAAAACGAAATTAATTCTTTAAATCGTAATTATAGTTTTCAAACATTACGCTACAGCTAGCCATCAATTCACCATATTGATATTTACCACTCTTTATTTGCTTCAAAATATAAGACATTTTAGAAATATCAATGCCGCCAGTAATCATATGGAATCCTTCATATTCACTGCACATTCCGCAATCAGTCAAGATATATTCTTTATCTTTTGGAGTATCCCAAAATGCTATATAAGATTCTAAAAATGGCATAGCCCAAGCCAGCATTTCTCTTGTAGCTAGAGGGTTTAATGCAATATCTCTTATATTGTTGGTTTTAGCAAAAACCTTTAAAGTTCTTAAATACAATTCGTTATTGGAAAGATTTAAGTCCTTTGTCTTTTTCAAGAAAGAATATTCTCGATATACATTAATATAATGTTCAGCGTTATGTTCGAAGCTTTTTAAAATACCACAAAATTGATCTTCAGATTGTGTTCTTACACTACAAATCAACATATATCGTTTCAAAGTTTCTAACTCTGTTCTTGTAAGAACGACATCTCCATCAACCAATATCTTATTGTTAAGAATGTTTGAAACTCGACTTTCAATATTAAAATTTACTAGCTTCTCAATCTCTTCATCATAAATGTCATCTTTATAAAAAACTTTGTGAGGTCTTTTACTTTCATCTATTCTACCAGTATGCACATCAAATACATTTATTGCGTTAGAAAAACGCCTAATAATGAATTGTGAAACATAATGATTTTTCATTTTAAGACCTTCTTTCGTTCTTTATTCTAGACTTAGTGTAATAACAACATCTTCATCACCAAGTAAATCTATTAATTCACTTTTAGATAAATTGATGTGGCCTAATTTCGTATAAGACCAAGTATTAGAATCATAGAATAATACTATTTGATTTGATGAGTATAAAACTATATCTCCTGGATTAGTAGTAATTCTAGTATCAGCTGATGGTAATGTAGAACCAATTGAACCTACCTGCTCAAATCCACCATACTTACTCATATTTATAGTTAATCCATCTTTAGCAAGATTCTTAAAAGCTTTTACTGAATCATTATCAGCCCATATTACATCTACTTCTATGCCATCTATTTTTAATGTTAATTTCATATTTTCAGTTTCATCTTCCTTAGTTGTTTGATTATCATCTGATGGAGTAGTAATTGTTGTACTGGGCTCATCAGTAGCTGGTTGAGTTAGTGAATTATTATTCTTGTTACAGCTAACTAAACAAAAAATTGCAATAAAGCATGCAATAATGATGCTATCTTTAAACAATCTCATTTATTTTATTATTCCTTTCATAATTCCAATCAACTGTCTAGTTTTATCAGGATTTGGGAATGTTTCACTAAATCTTCTCTCAATAACTTCTTTAAAGTTAACATTATTTTTATTAATAAAAATGAATAACCTCTTTTTTGCACGCGAAGCTGCAACATAAAATGATTTATTATTTTCATCGAAAATGTCGTTATTTATATCTGTAATAATAACATCATCAGCCTCTAATCCCTTAAAAGTAGGACACGTAAAAACTTTTGTTTTCTTGCCATTCATTTTAACAGTATTAGTGCCAGAATCATTAATGATTACATCTTTCAAATTTGATACCTTCAATGAATCAGCGCGAGAAATAATTACTCTGTCATTACCTGTTTCTTTAGATAATTTGTCGACAAGATTACCTATTTTTGTTTTTAATTCATCACCAGTATTATAGATATAAAAATTTGATGGTTCACCAGTCTAAGCCTTATCATATAAGACAGGCTTTAATTCAATTAGTGAATATGCTGTAGCAGCTATATTTTTTGTATTTCTACAATTTTTATATAAAGTCAATTTAGAATCAACATTTTGTATGTATGTAGGAAGCTTTTTAGAATTTACCAATTGGTTCTTATCATAGAAGATGAAGAAAGATGTATTTTTCTTATCATCAATAGGGTTTTCTCCATATTCATAAAATAATTCTAGTATCTTTGAATCATCAGCTCTTTCACGCCCGAAGTCTTGACCTTCGTCAACGATAATATGTTGATACTCGAATTTATCTTCTATTATTTCCGTTTCAAGAATATCTTTTAAATCATAATAGCTTAACGAATCTAAAGACGTTTTACATTTCTTACATCCAAATGCATCTAGAGTATAAAAATAAACATTCTTTAAATCACTTGAATAACATTTGTGTAACCACTCTCGAAGATTTTTGTTATAGCAAAGAAACAATACTTTTTCACCACTATTAGATAACCTTCTAGCTCTTTCAACAGCGACTAATGTCTTACCAGTTCCACTTGCGCCACTTATTGCTGCTGTCCTTTGGTGCCTCAAGAAATCAAGAATTACGAACTGCTCATCTAGTAATTCTATATAAGTTTGTTCATAATCTTTTTTTACATTTACAATAGCTTTAAATGTTGGGCATAATACTTTACTATATAAATTCATAGCATCAGAATAGGACAATGAATGTTTATAACCAGGACCATCTTCGATAAGTTCTTCTTCATATTTACATACAATATGAACTTTATCCATACGTTCCATCAAAGCTTTTACTTGTGAGATTGTTTCATCTTTATACAACAATGCCTCACGAGTCATTATTATTTCTTTTACCACATTTGGACCAAAATCCGTATTTTGTATTTCTTCTTTAGTATATTTTGGAAACCACACTGCTACCATGAATTTACAACTATTAATATTATCTTTGTATTCAGGATATGTTTTTCTTAACTTATTGAATAAATTATGTTGTCCAGAAAACGCCTGATCGAACGGATCTTTCATATTTATTTCTTTTACAGTTCCATTCTCATTTTTAACATACTTCCATTGTCCGTTTTCATTTCTAGAAACTCTAGCATTCTTACATTCCATAAAAAGGCACCCATAATTCGGGTTGAAAATAAGAAAATCTATTTCATTTTCATTTAAGCCTTTATCTGGTATTAATTGAACTAATCTATACGAATGAAAGACATAGTAATCATTTGGCAATTTTTGAAGGGCCTCAAACATATCTTTTTCACCACTTTTTGGTTCAAAATAACCATCTGTCGGAATCATAATAGCCAAAATCTATAATGAACCCCAAAAGTTAGACCAAGTAATTTGGAAAAACTTTTGGGGTTTTTATGAAATTGAAGTTAGAAGATAAGATAAATATAATTAAACTAATAGAAGAAAATGAAACTAAAAAAAATATAATGAACTTGTGTAATATATCAAAAAGTAGATTAAATACTATTTACTCTTTGTATAAAATTCATGGTTATCAAGGATTAGTTAGAAAACATAATAATAAATATTCATATGATTTTAAAATTCAAATTATTAAAGAAATTAAAAATGGTGAGCCAATGAATAAAATAGCTAATAAATTGAATATAAATGTTGGTTTAATTTATTCATGATTCAAAAAATATTCAAATTTAGATTATAATGGTCTTAATAGAAAACAAGGAAGGCCTAGAAAAATGAAATTTGAATATCAAAAAAAGATAAAAATGATTTATGTGAAATGCAAATAAAGATCAAGGAACTTGAAGAGCGCAATTCTCAATTAGAAATGGAGAATGATTTACTAAAAAAATTGAGAGCCTTGGTTCTACAAAGGAAACAGCAACAAAAAAAAGAAAAAGTAATTGTTGTGTATGAATCAAGGCACAAATATCAATTTAAAAGTATGTTAGTATTTTTCAAATTATCAAAATCAACATATTTTTATATTTTAAAATCTTTTAAGAAAATAGATAAAGATTCCCCAATTAAGGATTTAATTTTAGAAATTTTCAAAAAAAATAAATCTCGATATGGGTATCGTAGAATAACTTTAGAACTTAAAAATAGAGGTTTTGTTGTAAATCACAAAAAAGTAAGGCGTTTAATGAATGAATTGAATATTTTTGGCATTAAACCAAAGGCTAAATATAAATCTTATAAAGGCAAAATAGGTAAAACCTGTAAAAATTTACTTTTAAATAAAATTATAGATAAGCAAAAAAACATAACCTTTTTTGAAAGAAATTTTAAAACAGAAAAAAGTAAACTAAATATGAAGCACTGATGTTTCTGAGTTTCATATTCCTTCAGGAAAACTTTACCTTTCGCCAATAATTGACGCACATAATAGAGAAATAATTTCTTATTCTGTTTCTAGGTCGCCTAATTTTAAACAAATTAAGGATATGTTAGATCGTGCTTTTGAGAAACATAAAAATTTAGACGGTTTAATTTTTCATTCAGATCAAGGCTGACAATATCAGATGGAAGAATATCGAAACATTTTAAAACAAAAAAATATTTTACAAAGTATGTCTAGAAAAGGAAATTGCTATGATAATTGCATAATTGAAATTTTTTTTGGCACAATGAAAAACGAAATGTTCTACGGTCATGAATATGAGTTTAATTCATTAGATGAATTGGAACAAGCAATTCATAAATATATAAAGTACTATAATGAAAAAAGAATAATTACAAAATTAAAAGGAATGACGCCTAAGAAGTATAGGTATCATTCCGTAAAAAGCAATTCGAATTAATTTTTTTAGTCCAACTTTTGGGGTTCACTATAATCACCTCAACAATTCTTTTACAAATTCTACATAATCAAAAGAATCTGTTAATAAATAGCAATCAAATTTATTTTGAGAATTCACTAAATTATCATATGATTTTTTATTTTCAATAGTAAACAACAGAATGTTTCTATCCTTCCAAGCAAAATCAGCATATTCAACTTGACTACCGTCATTAGGATTTAACACATAACCGTAACCATCTGGAGTTTCTGCTCGCTTAATGCTTATTTCACTTATTAAACTAATTAAAGAGCTATTTGATTCACTTCCATCAAGTGTTCCACTATTTATAAATTCATTTATATCTACCATTGTAAAATCATATTGTGGATCTGATAATGCATAATTTTTATTTTTATTCTTGATATTACTAATTATTACTGACAAAGCATTCTTTGCTAAGCCTCTTTTTATATGCTTATGCAAACGTTGATTATTATATGTTCTTAAACAGTTATAACAAGATGTATCTTCATCGCAACAGTTTTGAGATACTTTAGCAAGTGCATTTTTTAATACTTCCATCAAAGACTTATCATCTTTTAATCTCTTAACATGACCTGCACCTCCAGCCATAGTATCAAATAATATAAATGAGTAAGGCTTTGCTAAATTTGTTTTATAAATCATGCCTCCAATATCAT
Source organism: Mycoplasmopsis arginini (assembly GCF_900660725.1). NCBI lineage: Bacteria > Bacillati > Mycoplasmatota > Mycoplasmoidales > Metamycoplasmataceae > Mycoplasmopsis > Mycoplasmopsis arginini. The sequence goes on along the minus strand of NZ_LR215044.1, from coordinate 239,393 downwards.
TTCGTTCAATGTTGTAAGTCATGCTAATTCCTTCAAGAAGAGCAAACAATACTGAAATTGCAGTGTCTTCATCAAACATTTCATTAACTTTATTGAATGAAATCTTTACGATATCAGTTCTGTAGGAATGCCCTAAATGTATCAATTCAAGCTTGTTACCACACTTACAAAGCTTTCCTCTATATTCTCTATGTTCTAAAGTTTTAGTAGGTAATTGGTTTTTCTTATCAAGATCTGTATAACCACAATGTGGACAGAAATAAAATCTACTTTCATTCAATACTAGCAACTGTTCGTCCTTATGCTCAGATACATTCACGACATTATTTAGTTCATCGTTACTAGATAGATTATCACCTATATAATAAACATCACTCGCATATGTCTTAAATGGCTTAATTCTCCTTGATTCTTTATTCTTTCTATCTGCAACAAAACCATAAATAGGTGTTAAATAAGACTTAAGCTTGCCCATTGAAGTATCTAGTGTGGCTCCACAATACTTACATGTGTTATTAGAAACAAAATAGTTTTTATCTTCACTTGTATTTATAGTATGACATTTTTCACATTCGCAGTAAAAAGTTGCTGGTAATGAATAGCCATTATGAGGCAAGAATAAATATCTTGAAGTATATTTCCTTTCATCAACAATGACTTCAGAACCTGGAGCATATTCAGAAATTGCAACAGATAAATTTCTTGAAAGATTATAATCTTCGTTCATTTGTTCCTTATCATAGTCATAAATATAAAGTTCGACGTTATCTACTGGGAATCCATATCCTGGAATAACATTATATTTAGTAAAATATGTAATTAATGAATTTGGAGTATTCAATCTTCTAAGAGATTCTTTATATGAATTTGCCAATGAATAATCTCTTTGATTTCTAGCGTATTCTTCTGCTTCTTTATAAAGTTCAACAAGTCCATTTAAGCCTTCAGTCATTTTATTTAATGAACTTTCAGACATATCAAGATAATTGATCCACTTAAAGCCACCATATTTACTTATCAATTGACTATCTTTAAGAACATACTTATCTACCATAGTACCTAATTTTGCAGGTTTAGATTTAATATAATTTATAAATTTATTTGCGACATCATCTGATAAGAAATGCTCAACAGAATCAAAATCCTCAGTAAATTCAGGCTCTTTGAAGTACATTGAAAGAGCTGTTGCAGTTATATGTCTCATAATAATCTTATCATTGTCAACAACAAAATATGGAGGTTTAACAAGACCTCTTATCATTTCAGCTGGATTTGAAAAATAAGTATAGTCATGTGAAGAAGTTCCACAGAATGTTAATACAAATGCAGAGGTTTCAGCTCTTCTGCCAGCACGACCAGCTCTTTGCGCATAATTAGAAGGTGTAGGTGGGACATTTCTCATAAATATAGTATTCAAACCACCTAAATCAATACCCATTTCAAACGTAGTAGAACAGCTTATAAAATTAATTTTCCCATTTTCGCTCTTAAAATCATCTTGTATTTCTTTAGCCTCGTTTGCATTCATTTGAGCTGTATGCTCTCTACATACAAGTTTTTCAACAGGACGGTTCATATATTCATTACGATAATAGTTATCTTTATAGAATGCATCGTTATCTACATCGCACTCTATCAATTCACCATCGCAGTCCGCCTCAGTACATTTATTATTAACGTTATAAAGAGTTAATTTATTACATTTTTGGCATTTATAAAATTTTAATTTTTTGTATGAAAACAAATCATAATTATTAGCTTTTATTACGTATGTATTTGGATACTCAGGAGCTTCTGTATTTGGAATTAAAATTTCTTCTTCAATTGCATTTTCAAAAATAGTTTTCATTAAAAACTTTGCTTTATTATAATCATACCCTAAAGTTTTCATTATATATTTAAGGCCATTATTTATTCTTCCGTCATCAACTGGTAAAAATGATTTAACTGGATAATATTTTGGCTTATCAGAATCTTTTGTTTTCTTTGTATTCTGCTCCATGATATACATTTTTCTTTGACGATATCCCAATAATTCTTTTTTCTCTTCAGGATCATCACAAAGAATAGTTTCATATTCAATAGCAGGAGCCATCCTAAATAATGTAAATAACTGAGTAGTAATATCTTTAAATTGTTTTCCAGTAATATTATCGAAACCTGCACCTTGAAGTGCTTCAGTCAGTGCATCTTCATCAGCATAATTACCTTTATTTAAATTTAATTTAAAAGCAAATAAGCCAATACCTTCTCCACTATTTCTACCATCAACTAATAATAATTCCCATAAGGCTGTTGCTTTGGCATGCTTTATTGCTTCTTCTTCAGTATAGTGGAGTTTATTTCTAAAAACATCATCCAATTTTGTTACAAGTTGCAGATATGATATTTTTTCATGGTTGTTTTCTTTTAACAGTTCCCAGATCAATGTTTTCTTTAAGAATCTATCATTATTAGAATTCAAGAATTTTGAAAAGAATGCTGCTTGTTGTCTAGAGTCAGAAAAGGCAAGAAATTGTTTTCTTCCAGCCACCTCTTTAGGTTTGCTCTTAAATAATGAGTTTGTTTGAGCTGCTTTCTTAATTACAGGATAATTCATAGACTCATAAAGAATTTGGGAAATTAAAGTAGTGGCTCTATCTTTACCAACGTGGAATCCCATAATAACTCCACCATTATTTGCTTTATATTCACAAATAGGACATCTATGAATATTGTTCGTCACAATATCTTCATCATCTAAATCTTTTTCATCTTTTCCAATAAATTTATATACAACAGTTTTATATGTATCAAAGCACTCACAATCAGATGTTATAATAGCTGATTTTGCACTCTTTATATATCCACATTTTGCACACAAATAATACTTTTCAAAGTTTTGATCTGAATCAAGGTCATTTTTCTCTTCATCCGTCAAACAATCACCAATTAAATAATATTCAAGCCTTTTGGCCTTATCAGCATATGATTCATCGATATCTATTTCATCGTCAATGCATAAATAGTTATTTTCTGTAATACCCATAATATATGGAACTTTACAGTTTTGGCAAATACCGATTTTAAATGCTTTAAATCCATCTATTTGGTTAACAGTTAACAGGGATAGATTTTTTTTGTTTCCAAGTGTTATGAATGCACCATCTGGAGCCTTCATAAACATATGGTATTTAATATCATATAGTTTTAAAGGGTACTTGCTATCATTCGATTGTGACTTAGTTATTAACTCAACTAATGAAGTCAAATCTTCTATCTTAAAATTATAAAAATTCCTAAATACATCAAAAAACTCTCCAACTCTATTAGTCCAATGGTAAAGATTTTGAGCATTCTCATCCTTAATTAATAAATTATATAAATTTACTTTAACAGAAACCGAATCATCGTATTGATTGTATTTTTGATATACATTTTTAAATTCTTCTATATTTTCAATATTATCTAATAAAATTTTATAGTCTGCAGCTTCAATTTCGTATTTTGGAGTAATATTATTTGAGTGCCTAATTGCAAATATAATATCATCATCAGTAAATTTAGATGAAGTAAGTCTTGATGCAAAATCGATAATATCAGGTAAATCTTCTTTTCCCCTACCTAATGTTGCACTGGTTAATACAAATTGAACATTTTTATTAGCTGTTCCTAATAAGCGTCTCAATAGCAATGAAATTTCAATGCCAAGAGCACCACGATATATGTGTGCCTCATCAAGCACGATAAATTTTAAATGTTTCAAAGCTTCTTGAGATATCAAACTTTCATCTGAAGGTCTAATTAATAAATACTCAAGCATTGAATAGTTTGTAAAAAGAATTTGAGGAGGATTAGCGCGCATTTCTTCACGTGTTAAAATTTCATTCTTAGATGGCTCTCCATACTTTCTTTTATATAATTCTATTTGCTTTTTACCATCAATAGATTTTCTATCTTCTGGCGTTCTTCCAGTATAAAAACCAAATTTAATTTCCTCATAGTTTTTTAAAAAAGATCTAAGTCTATCGATTTGGTCATATACTAATGCATTTAATGGAAACAAGAATATTGCTCTAACACCTGGTTCTTTATCTCCATTTTTTAATTCCTTAATAAGTTCATTAATAATAGGTAGCATAAAACATTCTGTTTTACCCGAACCAGTACCTGTTGTAACAACTATGTTTTTACCATTGCCTATTCTTGTAAAAGCATTTACTTGATGAGCATAGCATGGTCTATCAAAGTCCAAATCTCCGACCTTCAAAAATTCTTTTTCAAAAACATTATCCTTAATTAACTCATTAATAGACTTAGAAGGTTCAAAAGGAAGAGTTGAAGATAAATAAGGACCTTTATATAATTTTGATTCTAATTCTGTAAGTCTATCATTATAAAGTTTTTTGTATGTTTTATCCCTAATATCGAATGTTGATCTTAGATATGTAGAAAACTTTGACTTTATAAAATTAGTCTGATCAATTTGATTATTGAATTTCTTTTCCATCATCTATCCTCCTACTTCATACTCAAAATTGCACTCAAAATTTTTAATCCATTTTCTAGTTTTAAATTATATTTTTTGTTATCTTTAATCCTATAAATCTTTATAGCACTTTCTTCAGAATTTAAAGTTATAGGGCTAACATATACATTTTCTAACACAATTTTATTCCCTATTCCAACAATGTTCCCTAATAAATAATATTCATCATCTAACTGTTCTATTCTTATAAAATTAATCCAATTATTGTTAGGCTGATATTTAGAATTATCATCTAAAATGAAATCTTTTATTTGTAATCTTCTTTTTAAAAAATAAGACGTAGTTCTAATTGGTTTTGACGTATAAAACGACTTTTCCTCATAGCCACCGTTGATTTTAGGTTTAAATAATAAAATCGTAAATGAATTAAAGATGCTTTTATTAATTTTTATATTAATCGCTTTTCCACTTGTTATCTCATCATTATAAATTATTTTATTAAATCCAGATGGACATATCTCCATTTTCAATTTGTTTGTACCTATAAATACAGTATTAACAACTATTTCACTAGTAACATCATTAAAATATATATTTTGTTTTTCAACTTTCACTTCCAAATCATCAATGCACACCTTAGGAAAAGTCTTAAATGGCACTTCGTCGTATTTCTTAAACAATGATATACCTGAAGCTGGCATGTGTAGTGAGGCAGTTATATAATGAACACCATCATAATGATTAATAAGGCTATTTTTATCTAATTCTATTGATCCCCCACTAGATATTTGAACTTTGTGTAATATATTTTCTGTATTAGTTATTGACAACAAAAGCCACAATTTAATCTTTCCTTCAAAAAGGATATTTGCCTTTATTTTTCCAGATGATTTATCATATTCAATAATAGAATCGTTCTTAATAAAAGGCTTATACCAAACTTTTAAATATTTGCTTCTTGTTCCATATTCAAAACTTATCTTCAAAGAAATTGCATCTTTTAATGTCTTTAAATAATCAACATTGATCTCATATTTAAATTGATCTAAATCGTTTTGAACATAATTTAGTTTTCTTTTTCTTATTGTTGATTTTTCATCAATAACATAAGGAATTAAATTGTCTGGGCCACATACAAAAATTGAATTTTTAGTTTGATTCAATTCAAATAAATAAAATTTCCAATCAATGTCATGCCATACTAGCCCATCAATACTATAAGAAATTGTTGATGGATAAATATTTAATTTTCCATGCCCTAAACCTTTAACAAAAGCGTCATACTCTAATTTTGATGTTCCGTATGGATAATCAAATGATATTGTTTCATTTAAAAATTTAGATGAAGTTTCATAAATAATTGATTCATTTGTTTTTGAAACGAAACACTTTGATAAAGTATCATCATAAACAAATACTAGATCAGAATTCTTGATCATTTTATTTGTTTTAATATTATATATTTTAATATTATGTAACCCTGAATCTAAACCATAAATCTTAATTAAGTATGCAAACAAACCGTTATACTCGTTAGAGAATAAATATATTCTATAATTAATATCGTTGTCTTTGCCAAAAGTTATAATGTTATCATCTACTGATATGTAAATATCTTCCTTATCACAAGATGCTTGGAATAATACAGAAATATCCTTATAAATTTTTTCTTCTTTTCCTTCCATAGTTGTAAAAGAAGCCCAAGGAACTTGATAACCTATTAATTTAGGATCTTTAATTTTGAAGAATACATAAGGTTCATTATCAAATCTAAACACTTCTTTTGAATTAACTTCAAAAATAGATATATAGTAATCTTCTTTTTTAGATACTATTACAGCACTACTTCCACTCTCATCATTGTTATCTAAAGTATGAGATACAACAAATATATCTCCATCATATTCCGTACCAGGTTTAACTTCATTTCCATTTTTATCAAAGAATAATACTTTTCTAAATAATCTTTCCTTAGATGAGTATATTTCTTCACCATCACAAACTATTTTGTAGGAAAGTTTATCAATTGGTGAACAATCCAACAAGTATTTTTGTCTTTTAATAATGTATCCACCCATAGAAACATCATCATTAAAAAGAACATCGTCTGGTCCATCGACATCATATGCTTTAATTAATTTTGAATCAGAATATATCTCAATTTGAACTTTTTGAGGATCATATGAATCATCCATACAATACTCACCAGTGTTAAGATACAAATACTTTTGATTTTTAAGCTTAATATATGGTCTAGATAATAATCTACTTTGCTCATATTTTGTTTTTTCCTTAGTATTATTATCAAACTCATCAACCCATGAATCATATCCTTCTCTATAATATGGTTCTACAATAAAAGAATCCTCATGTCTTGTTAAATGATTTATTATTAATCTAATACAATGTGATATTATTTTTATAAGAGCCTCTAAATTAAAGCCACTATAAATACAAGATTGAGTATATTTTGACATTAAATACTCAGTACCTTTTATACTATCAGAATCACTCAATAAATCTTTTCTCTTTAAAGCACGTAGACATTCTTCAACTTTTGCCTCAATTTGGTCATTTGAAACATCCTCATCAAATAAAAGTTTTTTCTTGTAAATATCATACGATATTTTGTATAGTTGTGAAACTCTATAATGAGGGACTGAAGCATAAATAATTGGAACTGCATTATACGAACTATCATGGAAATATTGAACTTCTTTTCTATAAGGTTCCAATATCTTATACATTGAATTTCGAATAGAATTATCTGTAAATTGGTATTCAGTCTCACTTCTATGTTTTCTATAATTGCTAAAAATTTGTGTATGTAAATCTCCATCATAATATTTTAGAGCTAGGTATGATAAAAGAATAATGACTTCTATTTTACAGTCATCTTTTAAATAATACCCATTCATTGCTTTTTCTAAATAGCGAAAACCTTCAGCACATAATGTTTCCTCAAATGTTTGATTATCAAAATTATTAATAAGTAATTGAGTAATACTTTCATTATTTTTGAAAAGTTTAATAACACTATTTATATCTTTTAGTGATGAAACATCATCGGAAATAATTTTCTTTTCAATTATAGGAACTTCTACCTTAACGCTTGTAACTAAGGTGTTTTTTAATTCATTATAAAAAGAGGCGGTTTCTTCGTTTTCAAATTCAAGAACATTTTTTTCAACTGCTATAGTTGCAGAAAATGACTTGTTCACTTGAATGCCATTAACAATAAAAACAATATCAAAATAAATGGCACTTCCAGATAGTCTTACTTTACTAATCGTTCCGTTGCCATACATTTGGCTAATAATAGATTGGTTTTCTATTTTTGATATTAGTTCTTGTTGTGTCATATTTTTCGCCTCTCTTTATATGATGTTGTTATATCGTATTTTAATTTATCTTATTTTCCTGACACTAATGTCTTATATAGTTCTTTTGCCATAATATCCATTACAGCCTTTTGGAATTGATCGTTTCCAAGTAATCTTTGGAAAGCATCATCGTTCTTTGTGTAACATTTAACTAATACTCTTTCAAATTCTTTAGGGAATATTGATTTAATAAACATTTGAGCATCATTAGTTTTGGCATACTCAGTAAGTTTTTTCTTAACAACAGGATCCCCCATAAGCATCTGGAATACACTATCAAGTGCTACCTTATCAGCTGCTGAAAAATCATCTTGATATTTCTCGTTAACCTTTTCAACAATTCTTTCTAAAGTATCAGTCTTATTACTCTTTTTAGTTGGTTTAGCTCCTTTACCAGGAACAACTTCGCCACCTTCTTTTTCAAGTTCAATAGCACCTTTAAATGTTTCTTTTAATTTAGCATATTCAAGTGATACTTTACCTGTTAAATCAAACACAGGATATTGTGTCTTTGGTAATAATCTAATTAAATGAGAAATATATAAATAATCTTTAAATAAGTCTTCATCATTAATTCTTACAAGCTGAGTTACAAATCCATATGAACGAATAAACTTCATCATTGTATCTCTAGCAAGTAATCTCTTGTCATCATCTAAATCAGCGTAATTATCTACTGCTGGTTTCATGACACTTACAAGTTTTCCAATTGCGGAGTCATCTTGTTTTTTCTTATCAGAATTAACTTTCATAATTGCATAGAATTTATCTATATCTTCATCATTAAAGAGTGAAAACTCATTTAATTTGCTTCTTAAATCATAAACTCTATTTACATCACTGCTTCCTACTAATGTAGTCTCTTCATAGAAAGGTTGGAATGACTCTTTAATACTTTCTGATGTATTAGCAAAATCAAGTACGAAAGTATCATTTTTAAATGGACAAGTTCTATTTAATCTAGATAATGTTTGAACCGCATTAACTCCTTTTAATTTCTTATCTACGAACATTGAATGTAACAATGGTTCATCATATCCTGTCTGATATTTATCAGCAACAACCATAATGTTGAAATCATCACTCTTAAATGCCTTTCTAAACTTAGCATCTGAATTAATTTTCTTACCATCAGGATATTCATTCATTTCAGCTTCAATATACTCAGTATCATCACCATCAAATTTGACTTTACCTGAGAAAGCAACTAAAACACCGCATCCTTTAGTTTCGTCTGGATGCTTTGATAAATACTCTTTAACTGCTTGATAATATAAAACAGCACTTTGTCTAGAATCAGTAACAATCATAGCCTTACCATGACCGTTAATCTTCTTTCTGCTATTATTAAGGAAGTTATCCATAATCATATCTACCTTTTGAGAAATGTTAAATTCATGTTGTTTATAATATTTAAATAAAGCTCTTTTTGCTTTTTCTTCTAATAATTCAGGGTTATCTTCTGTATTAGTGATTAACTTAAATGCTTCTTTAATAGTTACATATGTACTTAAAACATCTAAAATAAAGCCTTCCTCTATTGCTTGTCTCATAGAATAAGTATGGAATGGTTTTTTCTTTTCATCACCGATACTAGTTCCAAACAACTCCAGTGTTTTATTTATAGGTGTTGCAGCAAAAGCAAAGAATGATTGATTCTCATGATGTCCTTGACCTAAGATATTTAATAATTCTTCAGTCTCTTCTATTGTATCAGGATTCATATCATTTTCTTCTGCAAATGCCTTCTTTTCTTTCTCTACATCAATTAAAGAACTTCTTAATGTTCTAGCAGATTCACCACTTTGACCTTGATGTGCTTCATCAATAATAACCGCAAAGTTTCTACCTTTTAATTCATCAAAATCTTTGTAAGCATATAAGAATTTTTGAATAGTACAAATAATAATCTTTTTCTTATCATTAATAGCATCAACAAGACCTCTAGAGCCTTTCTTTTGAGTAATGCACTCAACTAATCCAGCTTTATGGTCAAATGAATTGATAGTATCTTGTAATTGAGAATCTAAAACAATTCTATTTGTAACAATAATTACTGAGTCAAAAATGTATTTATCATCTTTATCAAATGCAGATGCTAGTCTATAAGCTATCCAAGCAATAGAATTAGATTTACCAGATCCAGCTGAATGCTCAATTAAATAATTTACACCAGCACCTTTTTCTTTAACATCTGCTAAAATCTTTTTAACAACATCATATTGATGATATCTATAGGCATGTCGTATGGCAATGTAATAATAAATTTAATGGAACTAAATGCACTACTCCTACTCTTGATGAAGAAACAATTAAAAATGCCTATTTAAAAGCAATAAACATTCTTCTTAAAGATAAGGACCTTCTTATTTCAAATCTTCTTCTAGTAAAAGAAAAACTACTAGATGTTAATCTATCAAAGCCTATGGAACAAGCCAAGAATGAAATACTAGTAGTTAGTGGTTTATGTGACCAACACATTTTCAACAAAGAAAAGAAACAAATGAAATATGAAGCTTACATGGAAGAATATGTAGATCTGGTAAAAAGATTTACTAAAGCTCAAGACGAGTACAATAAGCTTATGGCTGAACAAGTCGATAGGAATAGACAATCAATTAAGCTTCAAGCATTCATCAATGAAATTAAAGCTACCGATACACTGAATTTAGAATTTAACGATAAACTCTTCAATTTAACAATCATCAACATAAAAGTATATAAAGATAACCACCTCGAATTCAATTTTAAAGATGGCTCAGTAATAAATATTGAACTCTAGTTTAGCAGGCTAGAGTTTTTAATTTGTTAAAACTGTCACGTTTGTCACGTGTCACGTGGGAGTATTTATAAAATTTGATATTTCTTCTCTTATATATCTTTATATATAGTTAGTAGTAGTTTAACGATTAATAATAATTTAACGATTTAAATTTATATATAAATGCTATATATACTACTACTGCTATATTTATTGTAGAAATACCTTATAAATCATTATTATTTGTAGTATTTATGCCTATATAAAAAAAATAGCCGATATTTTGGTATCGACTATACTTAACTCTAATGGTGGAGGTGCGGGGAATCGAACCCCGATCCACACATTTTTTTGGTATTGGTTCTACAGTTTAGTTTATTTTTAAATAAATTATTTAAATTAAAAAAAGAAACATTAACACAATTTTGCATTAATATTTCCTTTTTCTCTTTCTATACTTTCGATCTTTATACAGTAATCTTTTCCAACTTTAAAATTATATTTATTTCCTTTTCCTTCAAAATTAGATATTTTAACAACTTCATCATTTAAGTCTTCAAATCTAATTAATACACTTGTTTGAAATTCGTTGATATTTAAAAATAGACCAAATTTTTCTATCGAAACTAATGTTGCTAAAAATTCTTTATTTATTAATGATTCAAAATACTCAGCTTTTCTAATATCTACAATATTTCTTTCTACTGTCATTGCTGTTTTTTCGCTTAATGAATTGAGATTTGCAATATTTTCAATTTGATTTGAAATTTCTTCAAATTCTTGATCAGAAAAAGTTTTATTTTCAAATAAGTATTTTTTAATTAAACGATGTAATAATAAATCAGGATATCTTCTAATTGGGGAAGTAAAATGAGAATAAAACTTTGAAGCTAAACCAAAATGACCAATATTATTAGAAGAATAAATGGCCTTCTGCATTGTTCTTAAAAATGCATTTTTAAAGTATTCACTTAGCCCTTTTTCTTTAATCTTATTTACCATTTTCGCAAAACTTAGTGGTTCGCCATCAAATGGCACTTGAACATCTTTATAATTTGCAAATTTAATTAAATCTTGTAATTCAAATAATTTTTCATCTGAAGGTTTATCATGAATACGGTAAATTGATGGAATATTTTTTTTGCTCATGATTGAAGCAATTGTTTCATTAGTCCTAACCATAAAGTCCTCAATCATATTTTCACTTTCACCTTCTTCTCTTATTTTAATTCCTATAACCTTATTATCTTGAATAATAATCTTAGGTTCCTTAATTTCAAAATTAACGTATCCATCTTGCAATTTGCAATTTCGAATAACTTTAGAAATATTTCTCGAATCATTAAGAAGATTCTCTAATTCGGTTGGCAATTTTATTTTATTTTCAAAATAATCGTTTACCTCATTGTAAGTCAAACGATAGTTTGAATTAATGACGCTTTCATAAATTTTTTCATCAACATTATTTCCATTCTTATCGATCTCAAGTTCTAAAGTTATTGTACATCTATCCACATTAGGGTTTAGCGAACAAATTCCATTAGATAGCTCAAATGGGAGCATTGGAATTACCTTATCTGGTAAGTATATAGAAGTTCCTCTCAATAGCGCTTCTTGATCAATAGCACCATTTTCTTTAACATAATAGGATACGTCAGCTATATGAATAAAAAGCTTAGTGTTTCCATTTGGTAATATATAACATGATATAGCGTCGTCAAAATCCTTTGTATCTAATCCATCAATTGTAACGGTTAGTAAGTTTCTTAAATCCTTTCTTTTTGAAATTTCATAGCTATTAACTTCTGTAGGTAAAGATTTAGACTCAAAGATAACATTTTCATTAAAATCTAAATTAATCTCATTTTCTGAAAATATTTTTTTAAATGGATAATCAAAATCTTTTGTGTTACTTAAAATTTTATTAAAAGCCACAGCGATATTCTTGTTGTTAGGATTTAAAATTGAAACTTCAACAATATCATCTTCTTTGATATTTTTAGGAATTTGACTTTTATTTAAAATTTCAATATTTCCCTTATCTTTATCATTTAATGGTTCAAAAACATAAAAGTTTTTTTGATTTTTAATCAATTTACCAACAAGGATTTTTTTCTTATGATCTAATAATTTTTCAATTTTTGCTTTATACAAAACTTCTTTGTTTTCATTGTAATAATAAAATATTTTAGCTTCAATTAAATCTCCATCTAAAAGATTTCTAATTTCAAAAGGAAATAAAATCGCAGACTTATTAATTTTGCCATCTTCAAATTCAATGAACCCTAATCTTTTATTGGTTATTGCAACATTATTTTGCACAGTTTTTATATAAAAAATAGGAGCATAATCACTATTTTTTTTAACTTCTATTTTATTTTCAGAAACAAGATTTTTTAAAATCATGGAAAGTTTAGCGTTTAATGTTGGATGTATTTTTTTCTTTTTTACTATTTCTAAAAAACTTAGACCCAAAGGATTATTTTGAATAAATTCCAAAATTTCATTTGAATCTAAAGTTTTAAAGTTCGTATTTTCTTTTTTCATTATATATTATTAACCTTGTTGTCAAACAACACGTAAAACAATCGCAAAAATGAACATTAGAACGCCTAAAGTAATCATTGATCATTTAAGAACTTTCTTTATCCCACGTTCTTTTGAAATTTTAAATAAATCTAAGTCATTACTTCCAACTAAAGCACCACTAAAACTATTAGAATCTGGAGCCATCATAAATGATATTCCAATTATACCTAATGAAATTATTGATAATATTACAACTAAAATTCATACTAATGTACTACTCATATAATTTCTCCTTAATTTTATTTTTTGATTTCTAAACCATATTCTAAAAGTTGTTCTTTTGTAACTTCAGAAGGTGCACTTGTAAGTAAATCTACTCCTTTTGCATTTTTAGGAAATGCAATAACATCTCTAATTGATGTTGACTTTGTTAAAATCATTAAAATTCTTTCGATACCAAAAGCAATACCGCAATGAGGGGGAAGTCCATATTCAAATGACTTTAAGAAAAATCCAAATCTAGATTTTTGTTCTTTCTCAGATATATTTAATATATTAAACATCATTTTTTGTGTTTCTAAATCATATATTCTAATAGAACCAGACCCTAATTCGAAACCATTTAAAACGAGGTCGTATGATTTTGCTTTAACTTTAGGAAATTCCTTATTTTCTAAATATTTTATTGTTTCTTCTTCAAACTGTGTGAATGGATGGTGGGCAGGAACATATCTTTCTGATTCCTTGTCGTATTCAAACATTGGTCAATTTACGATTCATAAAAAGTTTAGTTTATTAGGATCAGCTAATTGATAAATATCATTTAAAAGTGTTCTAATAGCTCCTAATGATTTTAATACATTATCTTCTTCATCACCAGCGGAAATTAAAGCATATGAATTATTATGTTTTTTTGATTCATCAATATTTGATAAGTGTTTGCCAACTTCACATGTTGCACAAGATAAATCTAATATTTCAAAAAAGTCACCGCCATTTTTCTTAAAAGTTTCATTAATTAATTTAATATGTTCATTTATATTGCGATCAAAAATAATAGCTTTTACAAATTTTCTATTAAATTTGTGTGAAAAAAGTTTTGAATAGTCTTGAATTAAATATTCATATCTTGTATCTGGTTTATCATTTCCATAATGTTGCATTGAGTAATCAAAGTCCATTTTTGGGAAATTTAAGTTAATATCATATCCTAATTTTCCTAAAACATCAACTCACATTTCCTCACAAATATTAAAAATTTCTTCTTTTGTTGCGAAAGACATTTCTATATCTAATTGAGTAAATTCTGGTTGACGGTCTTTTCTTAAATCTTCATCTCTAAAAACTCTTGCTAATTGAAAATATTTTTCTACTCCACCAGCCATTAATAATTGTTTAAATAATTGAGGCGATTGTGGTAATGCGAAAAACTTTCCCTTTCTTCTTGTAGGAACAAGATAGTCTCTAGCCCCTTCAGGTGTTGATTTTGCTAAAATAGGTGTTTCTACTTCTATAAATCCTTTTTTATCGAAAAAGTTTCTTATATATAAAGATAATTTATGTCTTAATTTAAGATTTTCTAAAACTCTTTCATTTCTGATATCTAGAAATCTATATTCTAATCTTAAATCTTCATTTGCAGAATTCATTTTATCATCATTAATATCAAAAGGAATTTGTTTAGAAGAATTTAAAATTTCATATTCATTAACTAAAACTTCAATCTGCCCTGATTTTAATTGTTCGTTTGCCTCAAGACGTTTTTGAACTGTTCCTTTAACTTTCAAACAGCTTTCTTTAGTTAAAAGAGGATCAGAAACATTTGTGAAAATTAATTGTACAATTCCGCTTGAATCACGAAAATCTACAAACATTTGATTTTTGAATTTTCTTTTATTTGCAATTCAGCCATATAATTCGACCTCTTGATCAACATTATTTAAATTAAGGTTTGAACAATATACTTTTTTCATTACTTTACTTCCTTTAACTTATTTTTAAAATCTTCAACATTTCTATATTCAAAAACAAATTCTTTTTCATTTATTTTCATTTTTATTTCATTTTCTTTTGAATTTAGTTCTTTAAAAATTAAAATATTAGGTTTTAATTGATAGTTTTGTTTAAATAGTTGTTTAATTGTTATTTTTTTATTTATTAGTTCAACATTAAATTCTTTACGAAGATCATAAGCAATATTAATGATTTCTTGTTTTTCTTCGTCATTTAGATAAGCTATTAAAATATCTAATTTATTTTTCAGATTATCGTATTTTTCAATATTAAAAGAAATTATTTCTGCTATTCTGTCTAGTCCAAAAGCAAATCCGATTGATCCAATTTTTGGTCCTCCAAAAGATTCAATCATTCCGTCATATCTTCCACCACCTAAGATAGTTGATTGTGATCCTAAAGCTTCAGAGGTAGAAACAAATTCAAAAACAATATCAGTGTAATAATCTAGTCCTCTAACTAAATAAGGATTTATTTCATATGATATTCCAAAATTGTTTAATAAATTAATTAATTCATCAAAATCTTTCTTTTCTTCATCTGATAAAAACTCAATAAGTTTAGGTGCTTTTTTAACAAATTCCTTTTGGTTTTCTTCTTTATCATCAAGAATTCTTAAAACATTTTTCTCTAAACGAAGTTGTGATATTTCACTAAGTTGGTCTTTATATTTTTGGAAGTAGTCTTTTAAATAATTAATGTATTTATTTCTACTTTCAAAGCTTCCTAAATTGTTAATTTGCAATACAAAATCGTTTAATTTTAATTCCTTTAAAAAATCGTTAGCAAATTTTATTATTTCAAAATTGGATAAAACAGATTTATCTTCGATAAGTTCAACACCACCTTGAATAAATTGTCTATATCTTCCCTTCTGAGGTCTTTCATATCTAAACATTGGGCCAAAATAATACAATTTGGTTTTTTCTAAATTATTTATTTTATTTTCAACATAAGCTCTAATTGTTGAAGCTGTACACTCAGGTCTTAAACTTATTGTTCTTTGACCTTTATCTTGAAAAACATACATTTCTTTGGTAACTATATCACTTGTTTCACCCGTAGCGCGAACAAAAAGAGCATAGTCTTCGATAATAGGTGTTTCAATAAAACTAAAATTATATCTATCACTTACTTTTTCAAAAGTTTGACGAATAAAATTTAATATTCTAGCTTCTTTTCCAAAAATATCTTTAGTTCCCTTTAATCTATTAAACATTTTGACCTCTTAAATACTTTTATATTTTTTAAAATTACATTGAAAAATCATTAATTCCAATAAATGTTTGTTCTTGAATTTTTTCTGTTTTTCAGAAATCTTTTTCTATTCTTTTTTGTTTATTCTTAAATTTAATATTAATTAGTTGTTCTCAAATTTTTGGCATGATAAATAGGTTTAAGTATCATATAAATAATAATGATAGTTGAAAAGCTAAAATTAAATTAAATGAAACATTAACTAATAAAAATGGTGCTGAAGATAATAAAATAAATCCTAAGAATAAATTAAAATGTTGTAAGCCAATTACGTCTGATAATAATATTTTAATAATACTGTTAACTTGTTCTGGTTTGTAAATAAAGTTCTTTGTATTTATATCTTTTTTAATTTCAGCCTTAATTCTAGAAGCATTTATTATTGAATCTAAAACATTTATGAATGATATAAATAATAATCCATCAAATACAAAATTATCAATTTTGGTTCTAAGAATAATTAATGAAGAAATTACTAAACTGATTAATAATAATTGTTTAATTAAATAAACTAGTGCTGATTGGAATGAATATCTAAATGTGATATAAACAATAACAGTTATATTTATCAAAATAATTAATAAAGCTGTTCATCCAATTGAAGCGCCAATGTATGAATTATTTAAATTATTTCCAGATTTAACTAGTTCGACATTTAAATAATTTTTTGAGTTAAAGAAGTTAACTAATTCTGTATTAATAAAATCATTTATATTTACGTTTGAATAAACCAATAACGAATTTAGACCCTGTTCATTAACCTTAACTTTTTCAATAATTACATTAGCTTTGCTACTATTTGTTATAAATTCAGTTAAGTCATTAAAAATTGCCGATTGAGCTGAAAGGCTTTCGCTGTTTTTAAAGTCTATACCGATGTTGTAAATAAATTTATGACTTAATTCATTGGTTATATTAAAACCAGATAACGCTGATTGAGATTTAATAGCAAATAATGCATAAATGATAATTGCAACACTTATTAAAATTATTAATGGAATAATAAAATACTTAGTTTTGAACAAAATATTAATTTTTTCAATAAATTTACATTTAGTTAATTTTGTTTTAGTTATTAAGTGTTTCTTATTATCAAAAGATTCTGTTTGAATAAATGATTTGAATAATAATGTATTTAATCCAATCACTATTGCCGCTATTAGTAAAGCTCCAATTCCGATTAAAGCCCCAATTGTTGAAGAATGATTTATATTTAAATAAAAGGCCAAAATTGAACCTATTCCTAAAATCGCAATAACATCAAGTCCGGAAATAAAAGTTCTTTTAGTTGCTTTATTTATTGCTTTATTTGTATTAGCGCCTTCTCTAAGTTCTTTTGAAAAAATTTGAAGTTTCTTAGTTAATAAACTAAATGCCACAAAAATAATAAATATTGTAGTTAATGCAATTAAAGAATTAATTACTACACCAAATGCACTTATTATTGATAAGAAAACAAATAATAGAAATGCCATTGTGACACTGGCTATAGCACCTAGTAATCTATGTTTTACAACTAAGAATATAGACATAGCAATTAAAATAATAACAATAGCTAAAATATAAGAATCAAACTGTTTTGATGATTTAGTTTCAAAATAAATTGCTTGTTTTTCTAAAATAAATGGTGTATATGAAAAATTAATCAATGAAGTTAATTGTTTGTTTGAATAACCATTTGGACTATTGTTTATTAAATAAAATATTGAATCACGTTTTTGTGATGAAATTAATGAAACAGGAGAAGTGGCTGAAATTAAATATTTTTGAGCATTAATTGAATATTTTAGGTTTGGTTTTAATGAACTTAAAATATTGCCTTTTTTATCTTTTGTAACTTCTTCACCTGGGTTGTGATTTACATAAGCATAATTAACAGGATTATTTTTTGCTTTATCTCAGTTTTCTTTATCGTATTTAATTGCATTATGAATAAATTCATCTAAATTCAATCAGAAATAAACTTTATTTTTAGGAGCTTCCAGATTTTGATCTTTTTCTCGAAAACCACGAATTCAATAATCGTAAGCTAAATGTGTGAACTGATCTCAAGCATAATTATTCAATTTAATTTGAATTCTATCTGCATATCCTTGTGGAATTTTATCACTTGCAGGATTTGCATCTAAATCCATATTAAAATTTTGAGAACCTTCATCAATAAGTTCTTGTAATCCGTGAAAAGTACTTTCTCCCCCTTGATATCTTCCTTTATAAAACAATGGATTACCATTATGATCAGTAATTGTTAAATAAGGTTTCTTAACCAATGAATCTAATAACTGTTTCTGTTTTTTATCATCAGTAGCTAGTAAACTTTTAATTTCGATTAAATCATTAGATAATAACTTAACATCAAAATTAGATGTCAATTTATCATCCTTCTCTTGTAAATAATTTTTTACTATATCTGCAATTTTATTAGGTGCTATGTCTGTTTTTGAACTTGATTGATATTTATCTTTAGCAATTTTTAAAACTGCATTTGTACCTACGATATTGTTATTTGTTGGATTGTTATTTTTTAAAGTAGGATTTAAATAAAATATTGTTCCAAAAACTAATGCTATAATCATAGCAATTAACACAAAAATACTAAATACTCATTTTATTGCAGGACTTATTCTATTTTTTTTATTCATAGGTACAATTATATAATAATTGTTCTTTTTTAGAACATATTAATTGAATTATTGAATCTAAGTTATAAAAAACTTAGTTATGTTTAAATTATTTATTAATTTTTTTTAAATATTCTAAACCGTCTTCCGTTATCCTTCTTCCCCTAACAGTTTTTTCAATATATTTTTGTAATAGTAAAGCAGGTTCAAGATCATTTATTATTGTAAACTTATCATCTTTTATTATTGAACTAATTGTATCTAGTGAAGCACTTTTGTTTTTAAATATATTTTTTAAAATTAACAAATATTCTACTTGAAAAATGTTTAATCCACCAGGATAAACGTCTAAATAATTGAATGCTTCTTTCACTAAATTTAAATCGATTTCTTTTTGATTTTTAAAAATTGCAAAATCATGAACTCGCTTTAATAAATTATTAGCTATTCTAGGTGTAAAACGACAGTTCTTTGAAATTTCTTCAACTGCTTTTAAGTTGATTTTTATATTATTTCTTGTAGCAAGAATTAGAAATAATTGTTTGAATTTCATTAACTGTATATGGCAATAATTTACCAATATATCCAAATCTATCCTTAAGAGGATTTGAAATTAAATTAAATTTTGTTGTAGCTCCAATTAAAGAAAATTTATTCAAATTAAGACGCATTATTTTCATATCGCCTTCAACCCCTATTGGCAAATCAATTACATATTCTTCAATTGCTGAATATAGCAATTCTTCAACATTCTTGTTTATTCCATGAATTTCATCAATAAATAAAATGTCATTTTCCTTCAATGATGAAAATAACGTTAAAATATCACTTTTCTTTTGAATTAAAGGCCCTTGGACATAAATGATATTTGCTTTTGTTTCACTTGCAATAATTTGTGCTAAAGTGGTTTTCCCTAAGCCGGGAGCTCCGTAAAAAAGGATATGATCTATTGGTTTCTTTTGTTTGTTAGCAGAATTAATCATAACCTTTAAAGTTGAAGTAATTTTATTTTGTCCTATAAAATTATCAAAACTATTAACCCTGAATTCTTGCTTCATTTTGTTTTTGGCTTATTATTTTTATTGCATTTTCAACAGATTCTTCTATATTATTTGTTAATTCCATATTATCTAATGCAAGCTTTATTTGATTTGGTTTAAAACCTAACATTTTCATAGTTTCTTCAAATTCTTTTAATGATGAATTAGTTTGAGTAGCTTTATTAAATTTTTGAAGTTCATCTTCAGCCATTTTAGAAATAAATTTTTCATACTTATCTTTTAATGTTAAAAGTATTGAGTTAGCAATTTTATTAGAAACATAAGGTATTTTAGTTAATTTTTCCTTATCCGAATTTGCAATGTAATTAATAATATTTTCTCAACCACTGTTTAAAATTGAAATTGCTGTTTTTGGGCCCAACCCTTGTAAAGAAATTAAATCCTCAAATACTACCATTTCTTTAAAAGTATCAAAACCATATGTTACTTTATTATATTCATTAATAATTTCCGAAATGAAAATTTTTCTTATTTCGCCAACCTTAAATCTGCTAATCTGAGGTGCGTAAATTAGTTCTCCTCTTCCATTATGATCTAAAATTAAATAATTTGCATTAGTATGCACGATTTTACCGTATAAATAAATTGTCATTTTTTGTTTCCTCCGCCATTAAATATAAGAAAAGTTTTGCTTATTAGATTGCGAAAGCGAAAAAATGAAGAAATTTTTGAGAAAAGATAAAAATTGGTAAAATTTAAACTATGAAAAATATATTAGTAAACATAGAAATTTCTAAAAATTCTAATATTAAATATGAATACGATAGAAAAACTGGAAAAATTAAAGTTGATAGAATTTTAAGAGAAGGTTTTAAATATCCAGCAAATTATGGTTATATTTCTGAAGCTTTAGATTGAGATGGCGATGAATTAGATGTTTTAGTATATTCTCCTGAAGAATTTATGCCTGGTGTAGTTGTAGAAGCAAGAATTATTGGAGCAATGAAAATGATTGACTCTGGTGAAACAGACACAAAATTAATCGCTGTGCATGCTGATGATTATCGTTTGGATCATATTACAAAATTAGAAGATTTAGATAAAATGTGACTTCATTCAGTAGAATTATTCTTTAAAAATTATAAATTCTTTAAGGGTGCCAATGTTACAAACGTAACTGGTTTTGAAAACATTGAGTGAGCTGAAAAAGAATATAATGAATGTGTTGAACTAATGGAAAAATACGGCTCGTTAGACAAAAAAGAATTTATCGAAAAAATGAAAAAATTACATCCAGAAAAATATTTATAAAAATATAGTGTACAAAAAACGCTATATTTTTTAAAACTTAAAATTTTTTTTATATTTTTTTTGAAAAATATAAAAGAATTTTTGAGTCTCAATTATTAGATAAAAAATAAAATAAAGGATTAAAATAAGGTGGAAAGCGAGGAATATGGAAAAAAAATTTAAAAAGTTATTAGCGATGAAACCGATATTGTCAACCTTATTATCAGATTTAAATGTAGATAATAAAAATGGTAGTAAAAAATATCATTATGATATAGAAGAATTTGAACTAAAATTAGCTAAAAAATTATCTAATTTTGCAAGAATTAGAGAAAAAAGATTACAAAATAAGTTAAATTTCATTGATTTTATTTATGATTTAATTAAAGGTCTTTCGCCTCTTGATCGTTCAATATTATTAACAATAATCTTTAGAAATGACTACGACAATATCACTTGAAAAACATTCAATATTTCAAAATCTACCTTTTATCGCAGAATTAGATTTTTAGAAAGAATAATATATTGATGTTTATTTGGTGAATAGTAAAATTAGTATAAAAAGTTATTTTTTAATATTTATTTGCTCAAGTTGCAAATAAATATTTATTTTTAATTTTATTCGAAATTGAGACTAATTTAAAATTTATATAATAAAAATTTTTCAGTCTCATTATTAATTTTTTAGCTGAAAAAAATGGTGTACTTATTATGCCTAAAAGGCACTGGAGAATTAATGATATATAATTACGAAGATGTAAATCAGCAAAAAATTACATATGAATATAAAGAAGAGATTAAAACTTCAATTGAAAAATGTAAAATTAACAATAAAAATGTAGATTTAGGTTTAAATCAGAACGAAAAGTGTGAAATTGAAATTCTTAGAAATTTAAATGAAAATTCTTGAGTCTTAGAGTTTATTGTACCAAAAAGAGTTTATGATTCATCGAGAATAAAAATTATTGAACTTAATGATAAAAAATTACTTATTCAAGATTTAGAAGAATTGGAAAACAATAGAGTTAGATTTAAAACTATGTTTTTTCAAGATAAAACAATAATTAAATTTGGTGATCTTTCAAAATTAAAATTTAGTTTTCACTCAAAATGAAGAAAAGATTTTTTTAATAAATTATCTTTTATAATTAATTTTAATATCAATAAAACTAATAATGATTTTACAAATATAAATGTAAGAGATAAAAATTTAAAATTTAACTTCATTGAATTGATAAAGTTTGATATTGAGAATAATGTTTTACCACAACTTAACCCTTTTCAGAATAATATAGCTTATTATAATAATTTAATTTTTAATTTTAACTTTTTCAACTTAAAACAAAATGAATTCTTATATAAAGTATTGGATCAAAAAATCGAACTTAAGACACCAAATAGATATTATGTGCCGGCTCGTAATTACAATATAAATTTTTTAAATAAGATTTTAATTAAAGAAAATAATAAAGATTACAGCTTTGATCTAATACCAAAAATTAATACGATAAATAAATTTAAAACAAATATTGAATATTTTATTAATAAAAATAATAGATGAGATAACAATCAAAAAGAATTTTTTGAATCTAAAAACGGAACTTTAAAGGGATATCATTTGCCATTAAAATATAACGGTGATATTACTATAAAGTTTAATTTAAATCAAAAACTTATTAATAATCTTAAAGAAATAAAATATTTAACAAACTTTTCACATCCTCTTTTTAATGAGAATAATGGTTTAATAAAATTGAATTGCCAGGTTATAAACACTACAGAAGAATTCCAAAATTTAAATTATTCGGACTGAACGTTAAAAAATTTATAAATTAAAAAACATCACGTGATGTTTTTTAATTAACTTTAGGTCCCTTTGGAATTAATTTTCTTTTGTGGTCGGTTTTTTTATTTAGAAATTTTATTTTTTTCGCAACGGTTTCTTCGGTTTTATATTTATCTAAAATATATTCTTCAAATTGCTCATAAGTAAAACCTAATTCATCTTCATCATACTGGTTATTTAATAAATTTGCACTCGGTCTTTTTTTAATAATTTCAATCGGAACTCCAATAACCTTAGCCATCTCATAAACATCGCTTTTTAATATATTAGCAAAAGGTAATAAATCGCAAGCTCCATCTCCTCACTTTGTAAAATAACCCAAATAATATTCATTGAAGTTATCAGTTCCTAAAACTAGCGAATTATTTTGTTGCGCTTTTGTATATAGAACATTCATAAAAAATCTTGATTTGGCATTTGCCTTTATTCAATTTTCATCTAGGCTAAATTTATTTGCAAACATATTAAATTCATCTGTTAAATCAATTGTTTCAATAGTATTGTTTAAAATGATATTCAATTTCTTAATATCTCTTTCATTTTCAATATCACTTTTCGTTTTTAAATAATAAAAGTGTGTTTTTAAACCTAATGTTTTATAACAAATTAAAGCTAAAGTAGCGCTATCTATTCCACCAGAAATTCCTAAAACTATTCCTAATGAATTTGCTTTTTTTACTTTACCTAAAATTCATTTTTGAATTTTTTTAATCACTGATAAATATTTTTCTGATTTATTCATTTGAGTGTTATTTGTTTGCTTCTTATCCATAATTAATAATTTTATTATCATTTCAACAAATTATTATTTTATTTTTGTTTTTCGCATTTAATAATTTATAATTTTTTATATTTATAATAAAAAACAAACAAATATTTAAATAAATAAAAATTAAAAATAAGAAGTAAATTTAGGAGAAAAATATGATTAATGTTAATGATTTAAAACCAGGAGTAACATTTAAATTAGATGGAAATATTTATGTTGTTTTAGAAGCGCAACATTCAAAACAAGGAAGAGGGCAAGCCAATGTTAAGGCTAAAGCTAAAGATCTAAGAACAGGTTCTACAACTATCAAGTCATTTACTGGCGGCGAAAAAGTTGAGAAAGCCATGATTGATAAAATTTCAATGGATTATTTATATAATGCAGGAGATACAGTTGTTTTAATGGACCAAGAAACATTTGAACAAATAGAAATTCCTGTTTCTTCATTAGAATGAGAATTAAACTTTTTAAAAGAAGGAATGAAAGTTATTGTTAGAAAATACGAATCAGAAGTATTAGATATTGAATTACCAGCTAATGTTGCTTTAAAAGTAACAGAATCACCTGATGCAGTCAAAGGCAATACTGCTCAAGCAGCACAAAAGAAAGTTACACTAGAAACAGGTTTTGTAGTAGAAACTCCATTATTTATAAAAGAAGGAGAAGTTATTTCAATTTCTACCGAAACAGGTAAATATGTTGGAAGAGCATAAGATGAGTGATTTTGTTTCAGTTAATACAAAGATGAACTTTGATTTCAAAGTAGAAAGTGAAACTATTTATCAAGCAATTAATCATTTTTTTGAAAATCAAGATGAAATTATCTTAACAAAAGAACCAATCATTAATATCAGAGACAATAACGGAATTGAAATTTTTATTAGTTATAAATTAAAAAAAGGTTCAATCCTGTCTTTTGAGACTAAGAAAATGATTTTTATGTTGGAACAAAGAATATATTCTTTATTAAATGTAAAACCTAATAATATAAATGTAATTTTTGAAGGTATAAAAAATGTTTAAAAGTAAAAGAATTAATAATCTAGCAATAGATAATATAAAAATTAATTCCTTGGCACAAATTGCTAATTCCAAAAACACAAATATAGCAATAAATATTACGGCAGCTAAAATTTTTCATGCGCTTTTTGCTTTTCATTATAAATTTGATATAAAAAACCCTAATTGAATTTCAAGGGATAGATTTATTTTATCTATTTCCGAAGCAAATCCAACTTATTATTCAATGCTGTACTTATTAGGATTGATTAATAAAGAAGAAATAAAAAATATAAATAAACCAATTTGTGAATTTTGTAACTATTTAAAAAAGAATAATAAATTAGGCATCGAAATCTCTTCTGGAAAAATAGGTAATGGTGTTGCTGAAGCAGTTGGAATTGCAATAGCAGAAGCCTATTTATCGGCAAATTTTAGAGAAATTAATCATTACACTTATGTTTATGTTTCTAATAGGGATTTAGAAACTGGCGTTGCAAACGAAGCATTGCAATATGCTGGGTCAGTAAAATTAAATAAGTTAATTGTTTTATATGATGCAAATACATTGCTAAGCAGTTTTAATATAAATAAAAAAGCATTGGATATAAAGAAAACTTATCAATCTTATGGCTTTAAATATATAAAAATTGATAATGCTGATTATAAAAGCATATCTAAAGCAATTTCTAAGGCTAAAAATAGCAATAAACCAACATTTATTGAAATTAAACCTCCTTTAGGAGAATTATCTAGCCATAATTTAGAGAACTATTATACAAAGTCATCAACAATAGATTTTGATCAAATTGATGAATTTAAAGAGCAAACTAACTTTAAGAAGGGTGACTTTTTTGACACTTATTCAGAAATAGTAGAAGAATACAAGAAAGTTTTTGAAAAGAATAATAAATTATTTAATAAATGAACTGCCTCAGATAAATTAATAAGTTTTTTAAATGAAGAATTAAAAGAGAATGTTAATGATAACTTTTTATCAGCTTCTAATGAAATTGATTCCAATTTATTTACAATAATTAACAACCTTTTTTATAAATATAACAATACTTTTGCTCTTTCTTCATTTCTATGAACCTTAACAAAAATAAAAACTGCTAATGGTGTCTTTGATTTTAACAACAAAGAAGGACGTTCGTTGCTTCTTGGAATGAAAAAAGAAGCAATGGGATTGATAGCAAATGGGATTTATACCCATTCTAATTTCAAACCATTTGTTTTTAACTCATTATCATATGCGGAAAAAATTATTCCAAGTATTAGAAAGTCATTAGCAGATAATTCTAAAATTTTATATATTTTTAATAATGACTTAAATTCTGTTGAAAATTCAACTACTTTTTATCAAGAAGAAGAGCAAATTGGAATTCTTTCACAAATCGAAGGATTAAAAATATTATATCCTGCAGATCAAAAAGAATTAATGGGATCGATAGAATATTACTTAAATAAATCTGATGGCCCAGTTGTAATAATTGCTAATTTTTCTAGCAACTGAATTTGTGATGCAACTTCAAAATATAATTTTTTATCAGGATCATATTACATTTTAAAAAATGATTCAGAATATTCATTATTAGCAAAAGGTAACGATTTACAAATTGCTTATAAATTAGCTAAAAAACATAATTTGAATTTAATTTCAATTTCAAATGATGGTAATTTATCTAAATTGAATTACAATAAAAAAATGGCTATCACATTTACAAAAGATATTAGCGACGGATGAATGAAGTATGCTAAATATAACTTAAATGTGAATAACTCAAATAATAAAATGAAATCAGATTTTAATTCAATTGAAAAAAACCTTAAAATGATTTTAAATAAAAAAACTAACAGCATTTAATTTGCGTTAGTTCCTAAATTGAAAATTCAAGTGCAACACATTTAAAGTAAAATTTAGATGTGGAACTTGAATTTTTTATATTAAATAAAAAAAGAAAAAAGTTCCATTGGAACGGAAAGGAACTCATATGAATTATACAATAAAAAAATATAACCATTTAACAGATTCTGAAAGGATAATTATTGAAAATTACTTAAAGTTAAATTATTCTCTTCGTATGATTTCAAGATTAATTAAACGAAGTGTATCAACCTTAAGTAGGGAAATAAAAAGGAATACAAATGAATTTGGAGTTTATGAATTTAAATATGCTAGTTTAAAAACAAAAGAAAGATTTAGACATAAATATTATTTTAAATTTGTGGATAACAAAAAATTTAAAAATTTTTCTAAAGCTTTTTTACAAAAATATGACAAAAAGTTTTTTGGCATAAAGTCAACATATAATTTTATAAAAACTAAAACAAAGCACTGTTGTCCTTCTTTGAGAACAGTGTTTAATTGAATAAATACTAATAATTGAGTTATAAAAAAGTATCAAAAATTAAGACTATATTATAAAAAAGGTGGTAAAAGAACTGCATCTGTAATAAATCGGCTTGTAAAATCAGCTGATTATGTTTTTCCAATATGAACCCGACCTAAATCTATAGATTTAAGACTTGAGTTTGGACACTGAGAAGCAGATTTGGTTTTAGGAAAAAGAGCAAATGGATATAATAATGTTTTAACTTTAACCGAAAGAAAAACAAGAATTGGATTTGCAAGAATAATACAAAGCAAATCGCCACATACAATTAATTCAGAACTAAAAAAGATTATAAAAGATAATAAATTACAAGTAAAAACAATAACAATAGACAACGGTATTGAATTTGAAAAAATAGGTATTTTAGCTAGATGAATGAACATAAAAATTTATAGAGCTGAGCCTTATGCATCTTTTCAAAGAGGATCAAATGAACATTGAAACGGAATTTTAAGAAGGGAATTTAAAAAAGGATTTAACTTTAATACTATAACGCAAGAAAAATTAGATTCGGTTGTTAACCAAATAAATAATATGACACGCGAAATACTAAATTGGGAAACACCGCTACAAATGTATTTAGAAAATATTAAATAATGATCATTATCAACAAATATCAATAAAACAAAAGTTTTTCTATTTTCATTTGCAAAAATGAACTTTTTTTATTTACTTTTTTTGATTAAATAATTTAAAAAAATAAAAAATGTATAATAAAAAAAGCCCAAGGCATTTGTGTTGCACTTGAACTTTCTCTTTGGGAACTAACAGCATTTAATTTGCGTTAGTTTTTTTTATGATGTTTTTTTGAAATCAATTTATTTCTATAGAAGTTAGTTTTCTAAACTCACCAATTTTTAAATTTTCATCGTTAATACATCCATATCTTTTGCGATGTAATTTTTTTACAAAATTATTCACTAATAAGAAAAGATTTTTTACGTGATGATTTCTGCCTTCATTTAAAATTACACTATACACATTATCATTAATTTGTTTAACTTTTTGTTTTGAAAAAACTCCATTTAGTTTAACAAAACTAGAGTTTAAGAAAGATAATTCTTTTTCGCTTAATGGTTTTTCTAGATGAACAATATATTCTCTTTCTATTTTTGAAGAAGGGTGAGCTAATAAGTTAGCAAAATCCCCATCATTTGTTATTACAATTACGCCTGTAGTATTGAAATCAAGCCGTCCTATTGAATAACAGTATTTATTAACACCTATTCACTCATAAATTGTTTTTCTTCCTTGTGGATCTTTTAATGTACAAATTGTATTCTTGGGTTTATTAAGTAACAAGTAAAATTTTTCATCTTTATTTTTTAATAATTTATTGTCAATTTTAATAATATCATCAATTGAAACTCTTAAACCAATTGTTGCAATTTTATCATTAACTAAAACCCGCTTTGTTTCTATTAATTTTTCCGCTTCACGGCGCGAACAAAATCCAGCGTCAGAAATCATTTTTTGTAATTTAATTTTTTCTCCCATAATTAAGACCTTTCCTAAAATAGCACTTTGAAAAAATAATATTTATATTATAAATATTTTTATCTTAAGTTTCAATTTTATCTTATTTATTTGTTTTTGGTATTAAATTGGGGTAGGAGAAAAAAATGCTAGAAAACAAAATTGATAATTTAAAAAATATGAGTTTGCAAAAGAAAAGAGCTTTTATTATAGATTTTTGCTTGAACCAAAAATTAAGAAAAAATACTGCAAAAGATAAGAATATTAAGAATGTTAATATGTTAGAATTTTTTCTTAATTCTTTAAGCGAAGAATATCGAATGATTTTTATAAAAGACTTTATTAATAATGGAAATGATTCTTCTTGATATTTAGAAAATTGATCCAAAAACGCTTATTATAAAAAATTGAATTATTTAGTAGATTTATTTATCGAATATGTTTATTGTTCATAATCAAAACATTCAAAAATATGAATTAGTAAATAAGCAAGATCGATGAACTGAAGAATTTATTATTAATGCAAAACAAACAAGGTACTTAGATAATTGGAGTAGTGTTAATGAGATAACAAAAGTTAGAATCAAAAGAATTATTCAAAGTGATAATTTTATTATTACCTTTGAGCACTACAATCCGCTAAGAGAAATAAAAGACATAAGAATTACCCCTTTAATTAATAATAAGCTAGTTGATTTTAAACCAAGATATAATCTTAATACCGGAAATATTACACTGACTTTTAATAGTGATTTAGATTCTAAAAACAAATTAGATTTTAATGATATAGCTAATTTAAATTTTGAAATTGAATACAATATCGGCGGTTATTGATATCAATGCAAATCTTTTAGTTATTGAATTAAAAAAAATTTAAGATCTAAGAATATACCAATTAATAAAGATATAAATGTTGAAATTCTTAGCGAAATAGAAATAAGTTCAATACCTGATAGAATTGACAAATTTTCAATAAATCATGATTTTAAAACTAAATATCTAAATTTTCTTTTTAGACCAAATACTCTGAAATTAGGAACTTATAATAAAAACCTGTTTTCTTTAGAAATAACAAAAAAAGATAATAAAACACAAGAAGAGTTTTTTATTGATAATACAGATATTTATGATTTAAATTTTTCAACTGCAAATTTATTTAGTAACTCAAAAAATAAATACGATACAAAAATAAATTACACTTCTTTTAATCAAGCTAATATTTCAATAGATTCATATTCTTACTACGATAAATTGTCTGAAAGTGTTATTGTTAATGAACCAAACCATAATGCAAAATTAGGTCTATTAATCCCTTTAAAATTCGAAGGAATTTTTGGATATGAAATTCTTTTTAATTTAGGTAAGAATTTAAAGAATTTTAAACTCAGTTATTCTCAGGAATTAAAAAAACCATTCTTTAGTATTAATAATGGAATAATAAAATTGAAAGTTTCATCAGTTAAAGGTTGGCTAACTGACGAAAAATGGCATTTAATTAAATATAAAAACTTTATTGAAATAATTAATAGCGCTAATTCTTTAGAATCAATAAATAAAATAGGGGAAAAATAATGAAAGAAAGAAATAAAAAAATAATATTATGAACATCTTTAGGGCTAATAATTAGTACCTCTGCCGCATTAGCTACAACTTTTGTTGTTTTACAAAATAAGAAGAGTCAAAATTCAGATCCAGAAAAAAATGAGAATCATGAAGAAAAAAGCAATAACCATAATACTAACAATAGTGAAACCAATAACTTAGATCAAAATACTAATAATAATGATAATTTACTTGATAATAAAACAAAAAAAGAATTAAATTGAAGGGAAATTTTTCCTGAAATAAAAAGCTCAGATTATTATAATAAATTAAATTATAAAGATGGGCAAGCTTGAATTGATGAAGACATGATTGTTTATATTATTAAAGATATTTTGAATAGAATGTTAGTTACTAATGGTGAAGTCAGATACGCGTATAAAAAAGTAGATGATCAAAATTTAATAATTACTTTTAAGTGAAATAATGAAAAAGAAAAAAGTGTTGTAACTTATAAGATAAGTACAAATAAGTTATAATATTATTATGAATTTTCAAGATATCGTATTTAAAGAATTAAAAAAACTTACAAAAAAACCTTTTGATTTGGACACATTAATCAAAGACTTAAACATTGATAGTTTAGATCTTGTTCTTTTAGTATCAGATTTAGAAAGTAAATTTAAAATCGAAATTAAGGACGAAGAATTAATGAACCTAAAAACTATTAATGATATTATCGATATAATCAATCAAAAATATACAAAATAAAAAAAATAATGTAAAATAATTATCGTATCGTTTGTACGGGTATAGTTCAATGGTAGAACAACGGGCTTCAACCCCGTGTGTTGTGAGTTCGAGTCTTGCTACCCGTGCCATATCATTAATTTAATGAATTCAAAAGCAACTTCGATGTTGCTTTTTTATTTAAAGTTAAAAAATAAATAACAAAAAATCTAACATTTGTTAGATTTTTTGTTAGTAAATTAATATATGGTGCCGTCAACTGGAATTGAACCAGCGACCCCTTCCTTACCATGGAAGTGCTCTGCCCCTGAGCTATGACGGCGCTTTTAAATATGGCTGATTATTATTATATAAAAAAACAACTATTATTTTTAATAAATTTAAATAAATTTAAATATTTTAAATATACTTATACATATGGAAAAAACGATGTATGAATCTTTATGTTCTATTAAAAAACAATATTTAGAACTAGAACAAAAATTAAACGAACCAGAAGTTTACAATAATATAAAACAATATACAAAAATTTCAAAAGAAAAAGCCGATATTGAAGATATATATTTAAACTTTAAAAAATACCAAGAAATAGAAGATCTTTACTTGCTAAGCAAGGATATTTTAGCTAATGAGAAAGATGAAGAACTAATTGAATTAGCAAGAAATGATATTGATAACCAAGTAGAACAACTAAAAGAACTAGAAGAAAAAATCAAAGAACTTTTATTACCTGTTGATGAAAATGACAAACGAGATGTTATTGTCGAAATTAGAGGAGCAGCAGGTGGTGATGAAGCTAATATCTTTTCCGGAGATTTATTTAAAATGTATCAAAAATACGCTGAAGAAATGGGCTTTAAAATAAAAATTATTGATTATACATATGGTTCAGCTGGCGGGTATAGCCAAATTGTTTTTAGTGTAAAAGGAGAAAAAGTTTTTTCTAAAATGAAATTTGAGAGGGGTGTTCATAGGGTGCAAAGAGTTCCTGCAACCGAAACTCAAGGCCGTGTGCACACCTCTACAGCAACTGTAACTGTTTTACCTGAAATTGATGACGACGTTAATATTGTTATTAAACCAGATGATATTGAAGTAGATGTTTTTAGATCATCAGGAGCTGGCGGGCAATCTGTTAACACAACTGATTCTGCCGTTAGAATCACACACAAACCAACTGGTATCGTTGTTACTTCTCAAGACGAAAGAAGTCAAATCCAAAATAGAGAAACCGCTTTAAAAGTTTTGAAAAGTAGATTATACGAAATTGAAATTCAAAAAAGAGAAGAAGAAGAAAGTGGTTTAAGAAAATTAGCAGGAACAGGCGATAGAAGTGAAAAAATTAGGACATATAATTACCCACAAGATAGAATTACTGATCATAGAATTGGATTTTCAACTTCTTTAAAAGTTGTTATGGAGGGTGAATTAGAAAAAATAATTGAAGCTTTGATTGCCGACGAGAAAGCAAGAAAAATTAAAGAAGCAGGTTTATAATGATAGATAAAGAGGTTTTGCTAACAGAAAAAAGAAGATACGAGCAGCCTCTTTTTATTTCAAAAAGGGAAGAAAAACTATTAAAAAAAGATTACCCAGTTCAAAAAATAATTGGATATCAAACTATGCAAAATGTTCATATTGACATTAGATATGATGTTTTAATTCCTCGGTATGAAACAGAAGAGGTTATTATCGAAGCATATAAATATATAAATAAAGATTCAAAAGTTTTGGATTTATGTTGTGGATCAGGTTTTATTGGTTTGGCAATAAATAAAAATATTAAATGTAATGTTACATTATCTGATATTTCTAATCAAGCAATTAAACAAACAAAATTAAATATCAAGATAAATAAACTAGAAAATTGTAAAGTTATAAAGAGCAATTTATTTAAAAAAATAAAAGAAAAATTTGATTTGATTGTATCTAATCCACCATATTTAAATAAAAATAATATTTTTGCAAATTCTTTAAAATGAGAGCCAAAGAAAGCGTTGTTTGCAAAAGATAGTGGTTTATTTTTCTATAAAAAAATTACTAATGATTTAATTTATTATCTAAAACCTAACGGTCATCTAATTTTAGAAATAGACGAATTTTCTAAAAAATGACTTGAAGAAAATTATCCTAACACCACTTTTATAAAAGATATAAATAAAAAAAATCGAATTGCAATACTAAAATATAATGATTTAAAAAAATAGCACTCTAATTAAAATTGTGCTAAAATTGTTTATTATGTCAAACAAGAGAGATTATTATGAAATATTGGGCATAAATAAAAATGCTACAGAGAAAGAAATTAAAAGTGCTTATCGTAAATTAGCTATGCAATATCATCCTGATAAAAATAGTGCGCCTGATGCTGAAGAAAAATTTAAGGAAGTATCAGAAGCATACGAAATATTATCAGATCCAGCAAAAAGAGAAAAATATGACAAGTTTGGTCATAATGCATTTGACCCAAATGCTTATCACTTTGGAAATTCAGAAGATATTTTCAGTAGCTTTTTTGAAAGTTTTGGTTCAGGTTTTTCCGGAGCTGATATTTTTGGAGATATTTTTAGTTCCTTTAATAATTATGAAGATCAAGATAACAAGAAAGGACAAGATTTACAATTAGTAGTTAATATTAATTTTGAAGATGCGATCTTTGGCAAAACAATTGAACTTAACTTAGATAAATATGAAACTTGTGATTATTGTCATGGGACAGGCGCTGAAAGTAACGCTGATATAGTGACATGCAGTACCTGCAACGGAGCTGGTAGAATTCAACAAAGAGTAGCAATTTTTTCAACAGTAAAAACATGTCCTACATGTAAGGGTTTAGGCAAGAAAATTAATAAATTCTGCCATGAATGTAATGGACAAAAAAATAAAAAAGTCAAGGTTACACAACGTGTAGAAATACCTGGTGGTGTTGAAGATGGTGATACTATTAGAATAAAAGGTTTAGGAAAACCTTCTTCTTACACTAATAATCCTGGTGATTTATATTTAGTATTTTCTATTACTCCAAGTAAAAAATACAAGAAAATAAATAACGATTTATATATTGAAATGCCACTTTCTATTAAAAGTTATTTATTAGAAGATGAGATAGAAATACCTACACCATATGGTAATAAGAAAATTAAAATAGATCATAGTTTAAAAATTAATGAACCATTTAAAGTAAAAAATTGCGGATATCCTTATAAAAATTCAAATTATAAAGGGGATTTATATATTAAATTTGATTTATATATGCCAAAATTAAGTAGGGAAGAAAATAAAAATCTTAAAGAAATTTTTGAAGATAAAAATGATACAAAACGAGAAGAATGATTAAAAAAATTCTAGTCGTTTTTTTAATTTAATTTTTTAACAAAAATTTTTATGTTATTATTATTCTTTATAAGTTAACAAAAAAGCAAGGGGGGAGGAACTATCATATGTCAGAAAAAATAATGATTGTTGAGTCACCAAATAAGGTTCATACTATTCAAAAAATAGTAGGAGATGAAATAAAGGTATTGGCCAGTGTTGGTCATATTTTAAAACTATCAACTGGTGGATTAAATAATTTAGGAATTGATTTTGAAAATTGAGAACCAAAAATGATTCCTGATCCTTTGAAAAAAACAATAATTTCAGAACTAAAAAAGGCTGTAAAAAATGCTGATGAAGTTTTAATAGCAACTGACCCTGACCGTGAAGGTGAAGCAATTGCTAATAATTTAATTACAACTTTAAAATTAGAAAATAAATATAAAAGAATTAAATACAATGAAATTACTGATGAGGCTATAAAATTTGCAATAGAAAATCCTTTAGAAATTGATAAAAATTTAGTTAAAGCTCAAAAAACTAGACGTATGTTAGATCGAATAATTGGTTTTCGTTTATCGCAGTTAATGATGCAAAAAGTAAAAAACGCTCCTACAAACCCTTCTGCAGGAAGAGTTCAATCTATCGCTCTAAAATTAGTTTGTGATAAAGAGAAAGAAATTGAAAACTTTAACCCAATTTTATATTCTAAAATTAATGCTAATCTAATTAATGGTTTGAGTGTTCCCTTATATTTAAAAGAAAATAAAGAATTCGAAGATAATACATGACTAAATCGTGAACAAGCAAATATTACTTATAATGAACTTTTAAATAGTAATTATGAATTAGTTGTTGATGATATTTCTGTGTCAAAAAGAAAAGAAAGCGCTTATACACCTTTTAAACAATCGGTACTATATAAAGAAGCAAAATATAGTTCAAAAACAGTACAAAGTTCAGCGCAAAAATTATTCGAAGCAGGGTTAATTTCTTACCCAAGAACTGATTCAACAAGATTAAGTGAATCATTTATTAATAAAGCACAAAAATATATCACAGATCATTTTGGTGAAAATTATGTGGCTAAAGAAATTAAAGGCTTTGCTGGCTCACAAGATGCTCACGAGGCAATAAGACCAACATATATTGAATTAACTCCTGAAGAAGCTAAAACAAAACATGATTTAAATGAAATTGATTTTTATATTTATAAAATAATTTATGATAAAACAATAATGTCTTTAATGACATGTCCAGAAAAAGAAAATTATAGATTTAATTTAGTAAATGAAAATAATAACTTTAGAATGTCATTTAGCAAAGTTATTTTTGATGGTTATTATGCATATTTAGGTAAAGAAGAAATAATAAACATTCCAAAATTACAAATTGGAGATATTTTAAAAGTTGGTGAGTTTATCAAAGAAGATAAGAAAACATTGCCACCAGCTCGTTATAACGAAGGTTCTTTAATTAAAAAATTAGATGATATTAAAGTAGGGAGACCATCAACATTTGCATCAACAATTTCAGTTATTAAACAAAGATTATTTGTCGAATTAACAGATGGTCATTTAATTCCGACAGAGTTTGGAAAAATAGTTTTAGAAAAATTGTTAACAAGTTTTCCAAAAACAATTAACGAGGAATACACAGCTAAAATAGAAGCAAAATTAGACTTAATTTCTGAAGGAAAAGAAGATTATAGAGAATTAATGCAAAAATTTTGAGACAGTTTTAATGAAAGATATGATGATGTTAAAGATCAAATAAATATAACCGTATTAGAAGTTAATAAGTTAGATGAAAATTGTCCTTTATGTAATTCTCAATTAGTCTATCGTTATACAAAAATTAAAAAACAAAAATTTATTGGATGTTCAGCTTTTCCTAATTGTCATTATATAAGAAATATTGAAACACAAAATAAAGGTTTCTTTAGAAGACGTAAAGCTAAAAAATAAATAAAATATATTAGCACATATGTAAAAAAACCAAAGAGAAAAATTTAAGGGTTGTTTTACTAAAATACTAATGTATTTTATTTTTTTAGTTTTATTTACAAATATTAAATTTACATAGTAAAATTGTTATCATGAAAAAAGAAATAAAGAAAACAAAGAAACATTCGACAAAATGAACTTTATTTTTAGTTCCAGCATTAACTCTTTCTGCTGTTGCGGGAGCAATTTATTATGTTGTTAAAAATAGTAGAACTATCCAAAAAGAATTTTGATCAGTCGAGAAATTTAATGAGGAAGTTAAAAAAATTGAAATTAAAAAACAAATAGTAGGTTCTTTACAAGCAAAAAATCTTCTATCTGATTTTAAAAGTAGAAAAAATCTAGCACAAAAAAGAATTGATGAGTTTAATGAAAAACATAAAGAAATAATTGAAAAAAAACCCGGAAATCTAACTATTGAAGAAAAAAATATTCTTAAAAATAAACCAGAACCTTTTAACCCTGATTTGTTTTTAAAAAATAAAATCGAAACACTTTTAGATTTTGAAAAAATTAAGTTTTTAGATTTTAAATTTTTAGATGTTGAAGAGATTCCTAACGATTCATTTAATTTAAGAATTCATTTTGAAGTATTTTTAAATTATGAATATGCTAAGGGTATTTTTGAATCAAACAAAGTAAAGTCAACACCAAATTCTAAGTATTACTTTAAATCAAGTGAAGTTGTTCAATTTTTATCTAATAATTTAAAAACTTATCAAGGAACTGAGTTTTCTAAGATGTGACCTGAAAACAAAAAAGAAGCTGAAGAAATAGTTAGAAAATATGATGTGAAAAGCAAAGAATTAGAAAATCAAGTTTTAGCTCTTGAGGAAAGACAAAAAACAATCGAAGCAAAAGAAGAAAAAACCCAAGAAGAATTAAATGAATTACAAGAAATAAAAACAAATATTAATTCATTAAAAGAGCAAATTAAAGCTGTTTTCAAAGGAGAAGATTTTCAGCAAGAAATTTTTACTTGATTTGAAAAAACCTTAATAGCAACAGATGCTTTTCAAGATATTTATTCAAAAGAAAAATTTAACATAAAACCTTTTATTGAAAATTCAAATAACCAATATGTTTCATGAAACCCTAAAAAAGGTTTAAATGAACTAACAATTAAATATTTATTTATAAACAAAGAAAATGAAAAAATTAAAAGTGAAGGTGAAATTAAAATTTTTACTTTAGATGTTTAATTATGGAAAAAGAAACTAATAAATTAAAAAAAATAATTGCTGAAGATACTAAACAAATTAAAGACTTAATTAAATTGATAAAAAAATATAATTTAAATGTTGATTTGGATATAGAAAGTTATATTCAAGACTTGGAAAACAAGAGTATTGAAGAGATTAAATTAAATAAAATAATTAAAAATCTAAATATAGATAAAAACTATAAAAATTACGAAGATTTAAAGATTGAAGAAAACCAAGAATTATTAGACTTAATTACAAAAGATTAGAAAAGGATTAGAAAGGGAGCTCAAAATGAAAAATAAAATAAATATTGCGATAGATGGACCAAGTGGCGTGGGAAAAACAGTTATGGCCAAAATGTTAGCAAAGGAACTAAATTATAAATTCATTAGTAGCGGTAATATTTATCGTGCTATTGCTTATAATTCATTAATCAAAAATATTGATTTAAATAATGAACAAGAAATTAATAATTCTTGAAATTTTAACGATTTATTCATTACTGAAGATGAAAAAATATTTTTAAATAATGAAGATATAACCTTAAAAATTAGAGAAGATAAAGTTTCATTAGTAGCTTCATTAATTGCAAAATTTCAATCTGTGAGAATCAAAGTGAATGAATTTATACAGAATTTTGGTAATAAAAATAAAGGCATTATTGTCGATGGTCGTGATGCAACATATCGAATTTTACCTGATGCCGAAGCAAAATTTTTCTTGTGAGCTACCCCAGAAATAAGAGCAAAAAGAAGACAAAATCAAAATCTTTTATTAGGAATAGAATCTAATTATGATGAAATATTAGAATCTATAAAATTAAGAGATTATAATGATATCAATCGCGATATTGATCCTTTAATTGTAAGTGAAGGAAGTGTAAAAATTGATTCAACAAATATGAGCGTTGAAGAAAACTTTCAAGTTATGCTTAAGGAAGTTAAAAAGAGGTTAAAATAATGAAAAATACAGTAGCATTAATAGGTAAGCCGAATGTTGGTAAATCAACATTATTTAATAAAATTATTGATAAAAGAAAATCAATAGTTTATGATACACCTGGAGTAACTAGGGATAGAATTTATCATTCAGCAAAATGGTCAGGTTATGAATTTAATATTATTGATACTGGTGGTATTACCCAAGAAGAAGGAAACTTTAAAGAAGAAATTCAAAAACAAGCTCAAATCGCTATTAACGAAGCTGAAATTATTGTTTTTATTATCGATGGAAGAGAGCCAATTACTACTGAGGACCTTTTTGTTGCGAGTTTATTAAGAAAATCAAATAAGAAAGTTATTGTAGCATTGAATAAATTAGAATCCAATATTAATAATTCTTTTGATAGTCAAATTTATAAGCTAGGATTTTCAGAAATTTTTCCAATTAGTGCTATTCATGGGGATGGTGTAGGAAATTTACTTGATGAAATAATTAACAATTTAAACTTTGATAACAAAGACAAAAATGATAATTTTAAGTTAACAATTTTAGGACCTGCAAATGCTGGAAAATCAACTTTATTAAATACTTTAACTAATGAAGAAAGATCAATAGTTTCTAATATAGCAGGAACTACAAGGGATTCTATTTCGTCTTTTATTAAAATAAATAATGAAGAATTTGAAATAATTGATACAGCCGGAATTAAAAGAAAAAGTAAATTAACCGATAGTATTGAACATTATGCTCTAATGCGTGCTACTGATTCAATTCAAGAGGCTGATTTATGCTTATTAATGTTAGATGCAACTGAAGAAGTTAGCCACTTTAGTCAAAATATTATTGGAATAGCATATGAATTAAAAAAACCCCTTATTGTCATTGTTAATAAATGAGATTTAATAGAAAAAGATACAAATACAATGGCAAATTATAAAAAGAATTTATCAAAAAAATTAAAGTTTGTTGATTGAGCTCCTGTTGTATTTATTTCTGCTAAAAATAAACAAAGAATAAATAAATTAAAAGATGAAATTATTCGTGTTAAAAATAATATATCAAGAAAAATTAACACTAACCAATTAAATTCGATAATGATGACTGCCCAAATGATTAAACCAGCTTCACCAATTAAAGGTAAAAGGTTATCAATTACATTTTCTAAACAAATAGATGGTTCAATTCCGACATTTTTACTTTTTGTTAATGATACAAATTGTGCTCACTTTACTTATTTAAGATATATTGAAAATCAAATTAGACAAAACTATGATTTTTCAGGAACACCAATAAATTTAATTTTAAAAAATAAAAATAAAAAAGAGGAAAGATAATTATGAAAAATAAAATTGCAATTCTAGGCAGTGGTGCTATGGGAACAGCTTGTGCTAATGTTCTTGCCGAAAATAATAACGATGTAATTATTTATGGAATTGATAATAATGAATTAAATGATCTTAATAAAGGTTTTAACAAAAAATATTTTGAAAATAAGCTAGAAAAAAACTTTAAAACAACAACTAATCTAGAAGAAGCAATTGACCATGCAAACTTCATAATTATCGCTATACCTACCAAGTTTATTCCTGATGTGTTTAATAAATTAATAGAATTAATAAAATATAAAACAGTTATTATAAATGTTTCAAAAGGTTTTTGACCAGAAACTAATTACTTTGTTCATAACAAAATGGAATCATTATCTTTTGAAAACAATAACATAAAGGGTGTTGTATCATTAATAGGTCCTTCTTTTGCCGTTGATATAATAAACAAGCAAATTACAATTGTAAATGCAGTTTCAAAAGAATTAAAAATAGCCAAAAAAGTGAAACAATTGTTTTCAAATTCATGATTTGGAGTTTCTATTAATGATGATGTAATAGGAGCTGAAATAGGATCAACATATAAAAATATATTAGCAATAGCCTCAGGCATGGCTGTTGGTTTAGGATATTCTACAAATACTCAAGCAGCATTATTAACAATGGGATTAAAAGAAATGGCTAAATATGCCAATTTTTTAGGTGCAAGAATTGAAACAATTTATGACCTTTGTGGTTTAGGTGATCTTATGTTAACTGGTTTATCAGAAAAATCACGTAATTATCAATATGGGATAAATTTTTTCAAAAATAAATTAGATGACAACAAGACAACTGTTGAAGGTTTATATGCACTTAAATACATTTATGAGCAAAATATATCTAAAAATAAATTAAATTTGCCATTAATAGAAGGAATTTATAAAATAGTATATAATAAGGAAAACCCAAATAAAATAATAAATAATTTGATGAAAAAAATTTAATTTTAGATTTGCTAAAATAAATAAGGAGTTAAAATGACAAAAAAAGAATTAATCAAAAAAACTTCAGAAGAAACCGGCTTTCAACAAGCTATGGTAGAATCTATTTTTGACCAAATGATTGATATTCTAATAGAAGAAATGGCTAACTCTAGACAAGTGACCATATCTGGATTTGGTGTTTTTTCTTCAAAATATATTCCTTCAAAAACTCAACAACATAATATTACAAAAGAAGAAATTGAAGTTCCTGCAAAAATGGACCCTAGATTTAAATTTTCTGATGTTTTAAAATCAAAAGTAGATGAAATTCATCAAAATTCTAAAAAGTAATATTTTCGATTATATTTAATATTCCCGGGAAAGATAAACTTAATTTTTTACCAATATCTAAAGCATCTTCAAAATGAAGTGCTTTTTTATTTTTAATTTTT
The DNA here is from genome assembly GCF_900660725.1 of Mycoplasmopsis arginini. Taxonomy (NCBI): domain Bacteria; kingdom Bacillati; phylum Mycoplasmatota; order Mycoplasmoidales; family Metamycoplasmataceae; genus Mycoplasmopsis; species Mycoplasmopsis arginini. The sequence continues at coordinate 198,082 of NZ_LR215044.1, read as the reverse complement.
TTATTAATTGATCATGCATAATTAAAAAAAATACATTTTCAAATTTAAAATATATTATTCAAAAAGCTATTCCACCATTTTTTTAGATTAAGTTTAAATATTCTATTTGATGATTTTTAATATTTTTTAAAGGTAAAATACTTAGTTCTGTGCTTTTTGCTTCAAAAGCAATAAATTTTCCTTTATAAATACCATAATAATCAACAGAGCTTTTGCTACTAATTACTGCCTGATCTAAATTTAGTTTTTTATTCTTTAATGAAACAGATTTAAAACTGATATCTAAATTTTTTTTATGAATTAAGCAAATATCATTTTTAAAGTAAAATTCATTAGTCTGGTTAATTATTGTTTCCAATAACATTCCGCGATTTTTAAAAATTGTGTTCATAATATTATTAAAGCAAAAAAAATAAGGAAATTTTCCCTATTTTTTCGCATATTTAAACATCATATTTTTCATAATTTTTTAAATATTCTTTTTTATTTTTCATTAAATATTTTATTAAATCTGCTGCCATTAGCATTGCCATAACATCATTATGACAGTAAATTTTTAAATCTTTAATCTTTTCGTTTCATTCATTATCTTTTATAAAATTTAAAGCTCTTGAAGTTGAGATAATTAATGCTGAACTACCATTTTTAACATTTAATTCAGCATATGGTTTAATATTATGTTTTAAATACTGGCCCAATTTATTTTCTGTAACAAAATATTCAATTTTTTTAATTGAAAAAGCACCATTTATATATCCGATATTAATTGGTCTATCAATAACAAAAACTTTTTTCATATGTGAAAGAAAAAAATTACATATATCTACTAATCTATTTATAATAAAATCTATTTTATTTAAATATAATTGGTAATCTTCATCAGATATCATCGTTTTTTTTCAATATATTTCTAAAGCTTCTTTTATTTCTATAAGTCTGGCTCTTTCATAACTGATATTATAAATAATATAATATGATATTTCTTCATCGTATAAGTCATCGACTATTTTTTTATATGTATCTATTCCAAAGTCTTTCGGATCGTAAACATAGTCATTACTTTCGTAAATCTCATTATTTTGCGTTTTAATAATTGATGTTTGAGAAATAACTTGATTTCATGCTGGTAAGTAATCTATCATTGGGGTCGGCAAAGTGACACCTTCAAAATCAAATCAAGCTATTTTTGCTTCTTTATCATTAATTACCTTATACTCATATAATTCTTCAATATTGGGGGCAATTGAAATAAGATTATTATCATAAAATTCCAAAGCTTTTCTTCTAGTTAAAACGTCAACTTCATCATTTACATTAGCAACAAGTTTTAATATTTTTTTACTACCGATTTTATAATTTGGATATTTCATTTGAAACAACTTAGAAAAAAACATATTAGAATTAAAATTATCAATAAAGTCATCATAACTTAATTCTCAATCTACTTTAATATTATCTTTGTTTTTTATTAAATTTAAAAACTCATCAAAAGAGCAAGTATAATTACTGATAGTTTTTTTAGTATCTGAATTTTCTAATCTTTTCTCATGAAAATTATAATTAGCTGAAGTTAACTCAGCTAAAACGTGGTCAATAATGGATTTATTCTCTTTTGACTTGCTTTTTCTTTTGCTTGAATAATCAAAATTTGGATCTCCAACTAATTTTGCTTCTATTTCTTCTTCTGATAATTCTTTTTTGTTTTTAGAACTAATTGAAGCACCACTTTTTGAATAATAACAATATTTGGTTAAAATAAAATTTAAAGTACCTTTTTTAACATTAATTCTTTTTTGATATTTTGGCTTAAATAAAAAAATTTCATTTATCTTTAGAAAATTATTAATAATTTTAAAATCTCAATAACTCTTTAAAAGTTGCTTTCTATTTGTTTTTTTAGAATAAATTAAATTACCAAAAGTGCATTCGGTTGTGTCTAAAAAAGTAACTTTAGAAAGACAATCTTTATATTTAAAAACAGGATTTATAATTAAGCGATAATTTTGTTTTAATGCTTTTTCAGTTTGACTAAGCATATCTTCTTGAGTTTGTTTTAAAGAAATAAACTTAATTTGATTATCGTTAAGTCCGTATTTTTCTTTATAAAAATTAATTAGTTGTTCTACCCCTTGATCATATACTTTTTCAATACCAGTTGATAATATATTTATATTTGTAAAAATAGAAAATAAATAATTAATATTTTTATATGTTTCTTCATCAAATTGTTTTTTTTCTAATTTTTTTGTTGAATCAAAATATTGTTTTAAAAAATCTATTTTTTCAAATGGGTTAAGTTTACTTATTTTTTCTTTCTCTTCATTTTCTAAATTTTTTTCAGTAAAATCATTAACTATATTTTCAATTTCTTCTGTATAAAAATCGAGAAAATCATATTCGCTATGATTTAAATCATCTTCATCATCTTCATAAGAAGTATCGTCTTGTAATAAAGCTATATTTTTCTTACAATAAGAATTAATTTCTTCATCAATATCATTAAAAATAAGTCAAGGCTTTGTTGTATTTGCAATTAAAAAATCATTAAATGAATACACTTGTTTCTTCTTCATATTCTGGCACTGCCTTCCCCATCTCTACTCATTCCAAGTAAAGTTTTTCTCATTCATTATAATTTTTACAATCTAAATAATTAACAATATCTGAATCAATTGCATCATTTCACTGCGGGCTCACACCACTTGTTGTATATTTTTTGTATCACTCTTCACAAGCTTTAATATCATCCAAAACTTGTTTGGTATTAACTTCAAAAAATCAGTTTTTAATCTTTCTTTTATTAATATCAACGTTTTCAGGATTCACATAATCTTCCTCTTCTAAGAAACATGCTACTATTGTAAATTTTGGTGCACCTATTAAATAAGAATATAACTGTGCTTGTTTTATGTAAGCAACATTGATTAAATTATTATTTCATGCATCAAATTTTTTACTACCAACGGTTTTAATTTCGATAATAATATTTTGTTCCTCTAAATAACCATCTGGTAACCCCCCAAACAATTCATTATCTTTAAAATAATCAAAGTTATAATCTTTTGCATTAAATCTTTTAATTTCAAAGTGAAATTTTTCTTCTAACTTTGCCAGAATTTTTGGTTCCAAAGCAATACCAGCATTTACATATTTTGGATCTAATACTGGAAATCTAAAATTAGCAACTCTAGCAAATGCAGCAAAGTCACTATTAAACTGAGTTAATTTTAAAATGTCACCTAATGCTGATCCAGTAATTTTTCTAAAACCCAAAAAAGAACCAGGTTTATGTGACAATAATTTTTGATGATATTCTTTTTTTAATTTTATTGTTTTTGTTTCATAATCAAGATCATATTGTAAACCGTTATAATGTGAACGTGAAGGAATTTTAATTTGTCTTTTGTTTTCCATTTAAGCCTCGCTTTTATATATATACTATTTTACAAAATTTAAATGAATTAAAACTAAAATGAAACTGTTATCCTTTATTTCATTTGCCTGTTAAAAAAAATAAAAAAGTTTAAGATGACTATCTTAAACTCTCAATTAATTTTAATTCATCTGAATTTAGTTTATAATCAACATTTAAATTCACGTGGCAATAACCATTAGGATTTTTAACTAAATAATCTTGATGATATTCTTCTCCTAAAATGAAATGTTTTAAAGGTAAAAGCTCAACATAAAATTCTTTGTAATTATTTTTTAATAGTTCAAATAATTTGTTTACTACTATAAAATCATCTTCATTTTCATAATAAACACCTGTACGATATTGAATTCCAATATCGCCACCTTGTTTATTAAGCGAATCAGGTTCAATAATTTTAAATAAATGTAATACTAATTCACCTATTGAAACTAAACTATCTTCATATGTTATTTTTACAGTTTCAGCATGAAGTGTATTTTTTAAATTTTGGTAAGTCGCTTCTTCAATAATACCATTTGCATACCCGACTTTAGTGTCAATAACTCCATTAACACGAGAAAAGTAGGCTTGCACCCCCCAGAAACAACCACCGGCAAAATAAATTGTTTTTTTCATTTTTCTCCTTTTTTTTGAAAAATAGCATTATAATTTTAAACTTTTTTTGAAAAATAAAAATACAATAATGTTCAAATTAAACGAACAATTATTGTATTTGTTTAAAATTTAACTTTCTTATATTTCTTAGCAATACTTTTATATACCTCAGAAACATTTTCATAATAATCTGGTTTAGTGTTATCTAAAGAATAAATTTTATCAATAGAATTAGCTAGGTCTTCTGCCATATTTAATTTTCTATTTTTATTCGATTTCTTTCAAATATCATAATATTCTTTAAAAATCGAATAATATTCTTTTCTTGATAATCATGGTGAAAAACAAGTCATTATCTCTTTTAATAAAGAAAATAAAATTAAAACATCTGAATTATACATATCGGTAATAATGATATATTTTCTCTGACCAAATGAAAAAGTTAATGCTCTTGTAAATGTTTTCTCTACATATGGCAATTTAATTAATTGAATATTTCTTTCCTTTAATATTATTGAAACTTGTTTAATTTTTTCATCAAAATCAGTGTCGTTACTGAACAATGCTTCCATTAATTTTACTATTGTATTTTTGGGTAAATATTCTTTAAATCTTTGTAAAACTAACTTGTTTTTCTCTTTAAAATTTTCTTTTATAAATAATTCACAAAAACGAATAAAAGGCAATCTTCCTGGTTCAACAATTTTACATTTTATTATGTATAAATTCTTTGCAATATTTTTGGCATATTCATCAATATCTACTGTTCCGTAATATTGTCTTAAAAATTCTATTTTTTCTTCTTCGGTAGAATTTTCCTTAATTCTATAATAATTTAAAATATTTGTTAAATATGGGTTGCTTTCTAAAATGTGTCAACCTAATCTATTTATTAACTCTTCGTTATTGTATTGTTTTGTTGTGTATTTAGTCTTAAAGTAATATCATTTATTACTCAAATATCCTATTTTTAAATTAAATAATTTTTCTAAATCTTGAATTAAATTTAAGCTCACATCAGGCTTAATATCATTTAAAAGATTAAAAATTTTTCTTCTATCTATATTTAATTTTTTACAAACTTCAACAGATTTTAATTTTGAAATATTAAAAATATTTCTTAAAAATTGTCCAAAAGTTGTGCATGAATTAATTTTTTGTTCTATTAATTTTAAATTTTCTTTATCCATAAACCAGTTTGAATAAATTCCTATTTTATTTTTACATAAAATAAACCAATAAATATTGGTCTATAATTTCCCCTTGTTTATATACAAATTATAATTTATTAAAAATAAATTTATCATAATTTTTTTGACTTTTTATATTAAAAAAGATTATTTAACTTCGTTTTTGTTCTAATTTAACAAAAAAAATAAAAATATAGTTAAATTTTTTTTGCAATATAATATATAATTTATATTATAAAATAACTTAATAATTAAGAGGAAAAAATGAAAAAAAGTTTAAAAATTGTTTTATCTATATCACCATTAGCCGTAGTTTTATCAACTCCATTAATTGCAGCTTCATGTAAAAAAGAAGTACACGAAAATACAACAATAATCAATGAAATTAATTCAAGTAAGGTTTTTATAGAAAAAATTGTTAAATATGAAGAAGAAGAAAGTGAAAAAGCAAATGCTCAAAAAATTTTAAATGAAATTAACGAATTTCAAAAAGTTCAACCTGAATCTGATCACTATGATGCAAAATCATTAAAAGAATTTCTTCAAAGAATCAAATCAGCCATTAATAGTTTCAAACAAAGAAATACACAAGAAAAATCAGGTTTAGTAGTACAAAAAATTGTTGAAAATCAAGAAGAAAAAGTAGCTTCTGAAGTTGTTGGTGAACTGAAAGCAGCTACTAACTGAAATGATGTTAAAACAGTATTTCAAAAATATGGAATAAGCTTTACTGAAAAAGAATTAGCTGAAAATGAAGAACTAAATATCGCTGAATCAACTCATGCACACGACGATGAAGGCGAAATTCATTTAGATATTAAATTCAAAATTGCCAAATCAACAGTAAGATTTACTTTATTAGGTTTCAAAAAAGTTGAACCAATTACAACTATTCAAAATTGAAAATTTGGAACTAAATTAGTTGGAAAATTAGAAACAAACGAAGTACAACAAGCTTATTTAAATAAATTAAAAGAGGAACAAGCTAAAAGTTTTCAAGCTCTTTTAGTTGAATTTAAAAAGCATATTAGTGTTGAAGTGGTTGATAAATCAAACACAACATTAGAATTTAGAATTAAATTTGATGAAACTCAAACAAAAATCGAAGGAAATAAGTTACACTTATTAATTGAAGTATATGATAACACAAATATAACACAAGTTATTGAATCAAAAGTTTTAGTTGTAGATCTAGAAGATGAACATGATCACCATCATGAAGAAGGTCACGAAGGATAGAATATCTTTCAGAAATAGGAGGCAATAATGATAAATAAGAAAAAAATCAACTTATTTAAAAGCATTGCTTTTTATTTTTTTATTTTCTTTTTTGTTATTATAGTAATATTTTTTGCTATTAATATTTTAATAGAGCCACAAATAAAGAAAAATTTAGCGGTTTATTCACATATATCAAATAATTATGGAACAAGATTAAAAGACTTTTTAGTAAATTTATTCACTTTTAATCCGGGAAAAATTTATTCACATGAGTTATCATCCTCGCAAAACAATATTCTTTTGCTTTATTTAAATCAGTTTAAGTGAACTTTTTTAATAAGTTTTTTAGTGTTTATAATTAGTTTTATTTTAGGGAATATTTTAGGAATTACTTCAGCTTATAAACTAAATAAATCATATGATGTTATTGTTTCAGTTATTGTTTCATTTATAGGAGCATTACCGATTCTTATTATTGCAATCATTGCATTAACCAACTCTTCGTTTTTTGGTTATCCTTCACAATTTTTGAATAATAAATTAAGTCTCGTTTCCTTATTTGTTCCAGTTTTAATTTCTTCTTTTCCAACCTTAGCTATTTTCTTTTCTAAATCAAGAAAGAAAGCCTTTGAAATTTTAAAATCAGATTATTATTTATTTGCAAAATCATATGGAATGAATCAGTCTCAATTATTAAGAAAAACAATTTTAAAAGAACTTTTAATTAGTGAGTTAAATTTATTTTTTGTAATTTATGTTTTATTATTCACAGTAACAATTTTAATTGAAAGAATATTTTCAATTCCAGGCCAAAGCTTATTAATTTCTTTTGCTTTCAAAAAAGGTGAGTTAGATATTATTATGTTTTACTTTACTTTTAATTTTATTTTACTATCAATAATTTTATTATGTAACCAAATAGTAATCAAAAAATTAGATCCTAGTTTACAAGAACAAGGCATATTTTTTAAAAAGAAATTAAAAAGGGGGCAAAATGCATAACCTTTTTACATTTAAAAAACAAAAATTTAAAAATGAAAATCCTTATGTAATTCACACAACACAAACTAAACAATATTGAAAAAGATTTTTTAATAATAAACTAAACTTAACATGATTTATTTTATTTTTAGCTTTATTTTTAACCTTGATTATAGCAACTTTTTTCATAAGTAATTCGCCAACAAATTCAATAAATCCAAGAACAAATTTAGTTAATAACTTGCCTTCTTATTTATCACAAACAATTACTAGAAACTTTAATCGTGGAGATGAATTAGATTTTATTAGAAATATCGCAGATCTTGAATATAAAGAATCAATAAAAAATCATCGGGAATTAATTTTTTGAATTGATTTTGACTCAGCAAGAGAAATTGGTGGGGATCAGACCATCTATACAGATATTGTTACTTTGAGATATAATCCTTACAATTTGATAAAAGCAGTTAATTTATTAAATAAAAATTCACTTATTGAAATTCCAAACGGTTTATATTTAGGAACTAATAATCAAGGGATTGATATTTATGCAAGATCTATTTCTTCAATTTGAATAACAATTTCAATTATTTTTTCAGCTATATTTATTAATATTTTTATTGGATTTAATTTAGCAATAATTACTAGTTTTTATAAACAAAACATTCTTATTAAGTTTATTAGTAAAATGATTGATTCGATAAGTGTTATACCTGAAATTATTTGAGTGTTTTTACTATCAATTTTTATTGGTACAAATTGATATGGATTATTAATTTCTTTATCATTGATTTGTTGATTTTCATATTATAACTTTGCAAAAGAAGAAATAAAAAACTTAATGAATAAAGAATTTATTATCGCTGCTAAAGCTGTTGGCTTATCAAATTGAAAAATAGCCTATAGACATATATTCAAATATATATTTGCTAATTTTTTAATTATAGTTGTTGAAAGATTTTCTATTAATATTTTAATTGCTTCTTCATTAGCTTTCTTGGATTTCATAAATGATACAAATAATTTAAATATTGGCTCAATTTTAAAAGAGGCGATTGGTCTAGCTTCTGAAAATTCTGGATATTTAATAACAGTTTCATTATTTATAATCATTTTTTCTTTAATTCTTAAATTATTATCAGCTTCTTTAGCAAACACTTTCAATCCAAAATTTAAATAGTAAAAAGTCAGAATTTAAATCTGGCTTTTTATTTTAAATTAATTTTGTTTTCAATGCCCTCTTTTTTTGCAATTTCTATTAAGATTGCTTTTATTTGTTCCATAGCATTTTTGGCCTGATTTTGAAATTCGATATTTATAAGATTATTTTTTTCATCAAATTCCATATTTCCTTCAAATAAATTTACTATAAAATTAAAATCATCTTCATAATTTTTTTGCCCAATATTATCAATAACATTTTGTTTTAAAATTAAAAAATCTTGTTTTAATTCATTTATTTGTGCTTCATTTTTCACATTATTTTTTAATAATATGTGTCATAAACCCATTTCAAAAATTAAATTTATTATAGCATGTGAGTGACTATGGGAGTTTTTATCACTTTCAATATTAATATTTTGAAGATCTTCAATTCTTGAAATTTTACTTTCATTAAACAGATTATTTTTTAAAAAGTTTCATGAAGAAATAATCGCTTTTTGTAATTGACCTAAATTTATATCTTTACCGCTTAATCTATTGTCAATTGTTTCTATAAACTTAATAAATTGTTGATTATCAAAAACTAAATTTACGTCATTTAAAACTGCATCAACATCATCAAAAATTAATTGATACTTATCAAATAATTTGGCTAATTTGGATTTATTCTTTCCTGCTTCTTCTAATCATTTAATATAAAATTGTTGAATTTTTTCAGAATTAATAGGATTTCCTTGGTCAATTATTAGGGCTGAAACTTTTGTTCTTAATGCCTCTATTTTTCTTATTAATTTAACATAATATTTACGATAATTACGGTAAACACTTTTTACATCAGAAAATATTTGTGAAATTTTTTGACTATAAATTTGATTAATCTCTATAGTTTTGCTATTTTGTAATTCAATTTTTTTAATATTATTTTTATTTTCATTAGTGTTATCTCATATGATATTTTCTCTATCATCTGGATATTCTATTCCGCACGAAACAGCTATCAAAGGAGTAGACAATGAAGATGCTGGGATTAGAAATTTTCAAATATTTTTCATTTTCATTACATACCCCTTTCGTAATTAATTAATGTGAAGTTATTTTTTTCATTAGTATCATCATACCCTTTAAAATAGTTTCAATATAAAGACGCTTTAGCTATAGTTCTTTCTCCACTACTTTTAAACTTATAATCCACATTATCTTCAAAACCAATAAAATTTAATTCAAAATATAATTGACCAAGCTTATTTAGTTCTGGATTTAAATTTATATCAATTCTTTTAACTCCACTCAATGTTTTTCCAACTTGATTTTCCAATGCATAAGCAAGAAGGTAATTATTAACATAAGAATTGAAGACTTTTACTTGATATGAATCACTATTTAGAAGTGAAACATCAAAATTTTGTCGACTGTCATTGTTTCAATAGTTAAATAATTCATTCATTTTATTTGAAGCTTCATTTAATCCTTGCATGAAAGCAGAATCAGAATTATTATCGACAAATTCATCTAAATTTATACTTGAAGGTAACCCAGTATTTTGCGGTTTGAATGAATAAATATCTTCTGGTAAAACCGAAGAAAGATTTTTATTTCTAAATATCAAACCTTTTAGCCTGTGACCATGGTCATCAAAGTTAGAACTTATTCATGAATAAAGTTTTTTTGTTCCATCTTTTTTTGTAACCTGAACTATTGCTCTTATTAATTGATTTGTATCAAAATAATCTGTAAATTCAAAATCAAGAATTTTATATTCTAAATCTTCTTTTGATTTATATTCTGGAACTTTAATTGTAAAAATTTCATCTTTAAAAGTATTAAATAAATACATTAATCCTTTGGCATTTCAATAGTCGGGTGATGTTGATGATTTGATAAAATGGTTAATGTTATCAATAATAGTTAAGTATTCTTTCCCATTAATTATCAAAAGCGGGTTTTCAACATAATCAGTAAATAAGGGGAATTTTTCTCTTAAAGGTTTTAAACCAATTCCAAATTTTCCATTTGTTGAATAATTTCTAAATCCATTTAAATAATACTTTTTATTTTTGTTTGATTCCGACATTAACTCCTTATTATTTCAGTCTTTTATGCTCTTAATTTTAAAAACAATGTAATCTTCAGCTCCAGTATAAGAGTGCTTAATTTCAGTGTCTTTTCAATCAATTTCAATTGAAGAAACATTAACATTAAATTTGTTCATGTAAAGTTTTAAAATGTTAACAAACACTTCTCGTTGCATTTTATGTTCTTCAGATAAAAAAGCAGTTGCTTGAATATATTGTGGTTGAATTCAGTTTGAAAATAAAGTTCTTTTTTTATCACTATTAACCAAATATTTTCTATTCATTATTGAATAATTTAAATTTATATCTTGATTTAATCTAAAAATAATAGTTTGTAAGTCTTCAAAATATGGATCCCTATTTCTGTTAAAATCCTTTCCATAGATTAAAGCTAAATTAGTAAATCATTCATCGTTAAATGTTCCCGCTGAATCAACATCATCAAAAGAATATTCGTTTAAAAAATCATTAATGTCACTAGCTTCATTTGAATCAAAAATTCTAATATTATTACTTTCAGTAACAAATTGTTTTCAATTATTCTTATAAGTAAAATCTGGATGATACACAATTCATCTATCTTTTTTCAATAAATATAATTTTCCTTTTTCGATTTTAACATCATCAAAATTGTGTTTTCCTTCTTTGTCAAAATGATAAAAAATATTATTATCTTTTTCAATAGATGCAATTTGACTTAAAGTTAAACGATTTAAAAATACTCTAGATATTTTTTGAATGTCTAGATAAATATCTTTTTTGAGCGTTTGCGAACAACTTAAGGCAATTGTAGGCAATGACACAATGCTAGTTGTTAATAATAATTTAAATAATTGCTTTTTTATTTTCATATTTATTAATTTTATCACTTTTTTTTATATTATAGTTATAAAATTATTGTATAATAATAAAGTTTTAATAGACTAGTTTAAAAATAAAAAATATTATTTTTTTGAAAGGAGAGATATGATAATTAATCCAGAAGGTACATGATTTGAAAACAATTTAGAAATGACCTTGTTTTTAAATTTACTAGTTTACATTCCAATATTAATGGCTTTACCTTTAATTTTAATGGGCTTACTATCGTTTGCTAAAGTTAAAAATAAACCTAATAAAAGTAATGCATTAATTTACATGTATGCTTTTTCAACTGGGATGTTTTTAATGATTGGTGCTTTTGGTTTTCTAAGAGAGGGTTATGAAGTTGCTAAAACTTTTACGCATAGTTCAAGCGATAAATTTGGTTCAGAAATCAATAGAACTTTAGTTATAGTTGGAATAATTGGATTAAGTTCCTTAATTGGATTTACCTTAGTAATTGGTGGGAGATATTTATTTATTAAGAAATCTAAGATAGACCCACACTCAAGTCATGAAGATCATAACCACTCAGATCACTTAATTTCTTTTAAAGATATAGATAACCCAAAAGCAGCTTGATTAGCAATATTTATGCTTTTAAGTCACCGAATTATCGACGGTTTCTTTATTGGGTATTCAATATTTAAAATTATTTCTTCTCAAAACACTTTTTCAAGTTCATTAATGCTTTTAATAACATTTACTATTCACATCTTAATTGAAATGGCAATAGTTTATTTTAGACAAATTCAATATGGGGAAAAAAGGGCAAGAGCAGTTTTATATAACTTTTTAACCTTTTTACTGATAATTCCGTTCATTTTTTTAGGTGCTTTTACAGGTAGATTTTTAAATGATAATTTACAATGAATTCAATCAGGATTACTAATAATGGGTGGATCAATAATTGTTTTTACAGCTATCTTTGAATTAGTTCCCGAATTTATTCATATTAGAAACAAAGATATTAAAACTCTATATCGTACATTAATAATTTTTAGTATTTCAATTGTTACAACAATTATGTTATTAAGTTTTCACGCGCACGTTTAATTTTAATTTTAGGAGGTTTTAAAATGAATAAAAGAATATTGTTTTTAAGTCCATTAGCAATTGTTTTGCCATTTGTTTCATTATCATGCGCAAAAAATGATTTTAATCACGATTTTTATCATTACATTGAAAAAAATAACTTTGCTAATGATTATGGAGATTTTAGTTATTTAGAAGATAATTATGTAAGTGAAAACATACACAAAATTAATTTATCAACTTCAGCAAAACTTTTTCGTGTGAAATCAAGAAAACAACCACTAATTGATTTTAGAGACAATATTGTTTTAGTTCCATCAGAACTATCCTACCAATTTGAATGAGCAAAGAAAATAAATATTATTACCTCAACAGAAACTTTAGCTTTTGACAATGACAAGATAAACAAAGTTAATTATGATAATGATGCAACACCAGAAGAAGGAGTTTTTATTCCTAAAAAGGATAAAGGAAACGGTTTTAACTCACCTTTTCTTTTTATTCCTTCAAGCGATAAAAAATCTATAAATAGCGATAATTTTAAAAATAGTTTAAAAAGTTTAAAATCGTTTGAAATAGAATTAAATGAAAAGAACGATATTTGGGTCGATTATCAAGGAAAATTAGTAAAAGAAAATAATAAAATTAATCATAAATCTTTTAAACTAGGTTTATTATCTAAGCTTCTAAGAAACAAAGATTTTAAAAAGCATTACATTGAAAAGAACAAAATTATTTTAAAAAATAATAATTATGATTCAAAATTAGATAATGGTTTTGATTTATATAGTTACCTAATTAAAAGTAAAATTGACATTGACAAATTATTAGATTTTTCAACTAACAAAATAATTATTAAAACTATTGATGATTCATTAATTAATTTTGAAAAGCTCTTTGAAAACTTATTTATTATTCACAATTATTTTGATGCAATTCCATTTGAAATTATTGAATCAAAATATAAAGATCCTTCAAAAAATCTAGAATGGTTTTTCAGCTATGGTAAAGATTTTCAAAAGCGTTACTATGCAGGTAGTTATTTTATTTCAAAAATGGATAACAATATAACAGAATTAGAGATAAATAAGTTTTACATAAAAAATAATAATAAGTTAAAGAAAATTACTATTGAATATAATCCTTTACCTATTTCTCAATCAACTTTTTCTTTACAGTCATTAAATGCTTTCAAGCAGAATATTATTTCTAAATTAGATTATGAAGCTTTAAATTTAGACGAAAAGAATTACATTTTAAAAAACTATCAAAAATATAATTTTTCTTATCAAAAAAATTACAATAGATTTGAGCTTAATAATCAAATTATAATTAATCAAAATCCAGATATTGATTCAAAAAATATGAATAAGAATTTTATTAAGCTATATTATGGATTAAATGAAAACAATCAATTAGATTTAAAACCAATTAATTTAACTTTTCAATCATTGTTTAATAGTTTGATTAATCAATATGCATTTACACAAGATAATAAAAGCTTGTGATTAAGCCAAGCACCTGAAAATTTAAAAATTTTAGCTAATAATAGTGCTATAAATGTTGAAGAAATAAAAGACTTATATAATCAAATTTCAAAGCCAATAATTTTTAATTTTGAAAATGAAAAAATAAGTAATACATTTCAATTTCAAAATAAGAATAAATTAAATAATCCTCAACTGATTTATGAAGAAGAAAAATTAAAATCAACTTGATTTGATTTGATAAAAGAAAACTTGGTGAAAATAATAAATGATTTTTATAAGCAAACAAATAATGAAGAGAATATATACGTAAATATTCCTATTTTGATTAATAAAGATAATCAAGAAGTTAATAAAAAAATATTATTAGTTAAAAATATTTTAAACTCAATTGATTCAAGATTTAAAGTAAGTTTAATCAAAATCGATGATTATGAAAAATATCATTATTATTTTGAAGAAAATAAATCAATATATAAGAAATCAACTTTTAAATTATTTCAAGGCGATACAGTTGAATTTATATACAATCAATTAACAAATTATGATAATAATCTAGTAAGATTAATTAACTTTTTATCTAAAAACAAAGTAATTTACCAACAAATATATAAGCAATTAATTAAATTAAATGTTTTTTTAATAAGTAATAATTTGAGTTTAGAAAATAATGTTGACACACAAACTAAGAATAAAATAATTGATTTTATCTACTCTTTAAAAATTGAAGAACAAGCTGAATTAATTAATGAAATCAACAACTTAATAAGTTATTCTATGAGTTTTACAAACCAAATAAATATCAATAGTTTTTCAAAAGTTGTTTATCAAAAAAACTTTAAAAAGCCTTTAGGTTGAAATAACTTAAATTATTATCAAGATATCGAAATTAACGAAGGGAGAAAATAATGAGTAAGAAAAAATTATTATTACCAATTTTAGCAACAACAACTATTTCACTTTTACCAATAGTAGCAATTTCATGTAAAAATGGTAATTCTGGAACTTGAAATAAACCAAAAGTTCAACTTTTAACTTCATCTCAGATTCAAGAAATTGTTGATAAATTTGAATTTAAATTAACAAAAAAAGGCAACGATTTAGAAACTGAAAACAAACTAAATGAGTTATGAGAAAAATTAGTAAAAAATAAAGATAATACAAAAAGTAATTCGCAAATTATTATTAATTGAAATAGCGAATTTAAAGACAATTTTATTTTTAATTTTCATAAATTAAATGGTTTTGGATCTTCACACAAATATACATTTAAATTAATATGAGATAACCAAACTCCTGCAATTTCTTATCAAATTCTTTGTGTTGATAGAAATAATGAGCTTGAATATCAAGGAATGGTAAAATTAGAAATTCAATAACACAAAAAAATACTGTATTATAATATTATATTATGAAGAGAGTATCAAAAATTTTATCAATTGGTTCATTAGTATCTTTAAGCTTACCATTATTGGCAATTTCATGCAATAATTCTAAACCTCAAATTGATAACTCGGGGGGCAGTTCTAGTAGCGATTGAATAAATCCGAATATAAATAACTGAAATAGATTATCTTCTTCACAATTGGCAGAAGTTAAAGATTCATTTTCATACACCTTAACAGCTGAAGGAAAAAAATTAAGTCGTGATGAGCTAGAACAAGTAATTAAAGAAATAAGAAAAAATTGTTATCCTGGGGATTCAGGAGTAATAAGTTCTGCTCTTACTGCCGAAAAAACATTTTCCGATGTTAAAAAACATCCAAAGTTTAAAAAATACTTTTCATTCACTACTGCTTTTGATAAAAACTTTTCATATTTAGGTGGACATAAATTAGAAATGGAATTTATGGTTCGTGGAGATGATAAAGATTTACCTGCTATAAAATATGTTTTACGTTGCCCAGATAAAATATATCAAGGAAAAATGGCAGTTGAAGCAACAGAATTTGTTTACCTAGAAATAGATTAAAAAAATAGAAGCAATTTTAAAAACTTCTATTTTATTTTTTCAATTATTTTATTAATTATTTTTTGTTTTTCTTCTTTATTATATTTAAATAATTTGTCAATTCTTTTTGCTTCTTTTACCTTAATTCCAGTAAATCAACAAACCGCTCTTTTCATCATTGAAAAATCAGAATTTTTATAAATTAGTTTAATAAAAAAGTTAGGTGCATCACATGTTGAAAAAATTCTTGCGCTTTTTCCCTTAAGTAATTTATCTCATAAAGGATCATTCTTATGATATTTATAAGCAAATCCAGGAACAAATACATTATCAATATACCCCTTTAATAAAGCTGGTACAGATCCTCATCAAAGTGGATAGAAAAAGATCAACTCATCGGCTCATTTTATATTTTCTTGTTCGTTTTTAATGATTTCTTCATTTTCTTTTGTTTGTCCACTTTTGTTTAAAACTAAATTTAAATTTAAATCAATTATATTAACTCTACGAACTTGATTACCCAACAATTTTAATTTTTCTTCATAAGCATCTGCTAGTCTTCCATTAAATGAATCCTTAGTTGGATGCCCCATTATTAAATAGTAATTCATTTTTTAATATCCCCCATTTTTTATTTTTTAATTAAAAGAAACTTTCTTATATTTTAAAAATACTTCTTTTTTGATATCACAAAATTCACCTTTGCGTTCTTTGTGATTAATTTCAAAGCATTGTTTGCGAGCTTTCAATGCATCATCAATTCCTTTATACTTTAAATTAAATTTCTCTTTGATCTCATAATATGTATTAACATATATTTCATCAATTTGTTTTTCATCTTTATTAGCAAAGAAACAATGTGTAATTTCATGCAAAATGTAATTAAATATAAATGCTTCGCAATTAAAAATATCTGAAACAAAGATTAATCTTACTGCACCTTTTTGAAAAGTAATTGCGGCTATATCACTTTTTTCAATAAAAGGCATTGTAATTAAAATTATTCCTTTTGTTAAAAGATATGATTGTAATTCTTCAATTTTTTCTTTAAATTCTTTATTCTCATTGCAAATAATTTTTACAACCTTGCGATATATAAGTTCAAAAGTATTTTTTCTAAAAACACCTATTTTTTTATTTTTTATTGCATCTAAAACTGAAAGTTCACAGAATCTTATTCAAACCTTACTATTAGGATTTGCATAAACACTTTCATCAGCTAAGGCATTTTCTTTTAAATATTGACTATAATTTTTTAAATCAGCTACACCATAAAATCTGTTCATCATCATAAGTTTTTTACTTACTGGCATATCTTTAGTTAATTTAATATTACTTATTAAAGGAAGACTTGGATTAGCGATAATAAAATCCTCTCCATAATTTTTAAGCAATTCTTCAATATTTTCGTTTTCAACTCTTTCTTTATTAGCGTAAATTGAATACACTTCAGATAATGTTCCTAATTCTAAGTTAAAAACATTTTCCATTCCTTCAATAATCGACATACTCAAATTAACGTTAACTTTGCTATTTATAATAATATAAATATATTGCGTACTTAATCCTAAACGTTGAGCTAATTCTTTTTGTGAAATTGAAAATTTTTCTAAATAATAAGAAATTTCTTCACCAAAATTTTTGCCATGTAATTCAACGTGTCTCAAATCACAAATATGTTCTAATTCCATTTTTTTCTTCTTACATAGGCATAATATCTTCAGGTTTAACAGCACCTGGAATTAAATCCTTTATTAAAAAGCTTTTTTCTTCTAATAAATCAGTTGAATGTAAAATAACTTTAGCATTCTTATCTAAAAATTGAGACATAACTTGAAGACAAGCACCACATGGATACAACAATTTATTTAAATTACTTATAATATGAATTTCTTGAAAACTTCCTACTTCTGCTCCATATGCGACTGAACCAAATAAGGCTGATCTTTCAGCACAAAGTCCACTCGGATAAGCGGCATTTTCGCAATTAACTCCATAATATTCTTTTCCATTTTTATCAATTGCTAATGCTGCAACTTTGACTTTTGAAAAAGGGGCGTATGAATAATTTAACTTTTCTTTTAAAATTTCTTTTTTCATAATATTAATTTTACCATTAAACCATTTATTAAAAACCATTTAAAGATAAGTTTAAATTGTATTTAAAAAATTAAAAAACAAAAAGTGTAAAGTATTTTTGCTTAACATCTTTTTTTATGGTAAAATTTTTCTATTAAAAAAATATAAATTTAATAATTAAACAAAAAACGAAAGGAATATCATGGTTAAATTAAGATTAAAAAGAACCGGTAAAAAATTCCATGCAACATATAAAGTTGTAGCATCAGATGCAAGAGCACCACGTGATGGGAAATTTATCGATGAATTAGGACACTATGACCCACATACAAAAGAATTATTTTTAAATGAAGAATTAACAACAACATACTTAAACAACGGAGCTAAACCTACTGAAACAGTTAGAACTCTATTAAAAAGAAATGATTTCTACAAAAAATATATCGAATCAAAAAATAAATAATTATGAAAATAAACATACTCACATTATTTCCTGAATATTTTGAAACTTTTAAAAGTTATAGCATTATTGCCAAAGCAATTAAACTTGGGCATTTAGAACTAAATATTATTGATTTTAGAAACTTTTCACGTGAAAAAAGAAATAAAGTCGATGATACGGTTTATGGTGGCGGCGATGGTATGCTTTTACAAGTAGAACCAATTGACTTAGCATTAGAAACAGTTCCAAATAGTTATAAAATTCTAGTTAGTCCACAAGGAAAAACATTCGACCAAAAAAAAGCACATGAATTAGCTAAACATAGCGAAATTACTCTTGTGTGTGGTCATTATGAAGGTTTTGATGAACGCGTTTTAAATTTCGTGGATGAAGAATTATCAATTGGCGATTTTATTTTAACAGGTGGGGAAATTCCAGCGATGGTTATTTCTGAAGCCGTAGCTCGTTTGGTTCCTGGCGTATTAAGAAAAGGGAGTCATCAAAATGAAAGTTTTGAAAACGATGGCTTGCTTGATTTTCCTCAATATACAAAGCCAGCTGAATATAAGGGTTTAAAAGTTCCAGAAGTTCTCTTATCTGGAAATCATAAATTAATTAAAGAATGACGTGAGAAACATGCTTATTTAAAAACATTGAAAAATCGTAAAGATATAATCGAAAGGATTAAAAATGAGAAGTAATTTATTAGAACTTGTAGAAAAAGATCAAATTAGAACTGATCTTCCTCAAATTAGAGAAGGATATGTTGTTAGAGTTCACGTTAGAATTAAAGAAGGCGATAAGGAAAGAATTCAAGTTTTTGAAGGTTTAGTAATTGCTGCATACGGTGAAGGAATTAACAAATCAATTACTGTTAGAAAAGATTCATATGGTGTTGGTGTAGAACGTGTATTTAAGATTAACTCACCTTTAATTTCAAATATTGAAGTTACAAGAAAGAATAAAGTTAGAAGAGCTAAACTTTACTACATGAGAGGTCTTAAGGGAAAAAGCACAAGATTGAAAGAAATCAAAAGAAAATAAGATTAATTTATATTTTTTAAAAGCGCAAGACATAAAACCTTGTGCTTTTTATTTTTTTATTTTAATTAATTAGAAATAATAAAAATATAATAAAAAAATAAAGTTGTTGTTTTTTTAAAACTTGACTTTACTTTTTTTAATTAATAATTATGAGTTTAATATGTTTTGATAATCATTTTAACTTTTTTATAGTCGTGTTTTGATTCTTTAAATTTAAATATCTATATTATCATCATTAATTTGTCATTTTTGGTTATTTAAAATATTATCAATAAAAATGTATTTATTTTTTAAATACTTCTTGAGTTTCTAAAATTTGTCATTTAAAATTTTTTTAAATACTATAATATAAAAATTTATTTAAATTTTTGTTTAAAAATTCTTTAAATTTTATTAAATTATCTTTGTATTTTTTATCTAGCAGTAGATGAATCCCCTGATTCCTGTGAATCTTTTCTTGCCTTTTCATTTTGGGCATGGCCTAATCATTTAATTAATTCCGCTTGTTTTTGATCAAATAATTCCTTGGTAGCTGGTGAAGAAATTACTTCAGCTTCTATTTTCTCAATTTTACTTTGTAATTCGTTTTTTATTTGCAAATATTTAGGTTGGCTAAGTTGTTCTCGAATATAATTTTTAACATTTTGTTTTATTTCTTCATATCTATTTTTTGCTACACCAACTTCTAAACCTAAATTATCAATTTCATTACGAGCATTTCTTGCGTGTTGTATAGCTTCGTATAATGCATAATTTTTTTGATTTAAAAATTCTCGTGTTTTAGCATCATCCGAAATTTCAGAAACCTCATTTAATATTTTGCTAACTTTATTTTTTAGTTCTTCTCTAATATCAGAATATTTTGGTTCAATTAATTCATTAACCAAATTATTAGCTTCTTCTAATTTTGATTCAAAATTAGAAACTTCATAATCAAGCATTTGCTTGTGCATTAAAAACATTTGATAAATATGATGTAAATCATGAAAAGGAATATCAGAATTTTCTACTTCGACTTTTTTAATCTCTAATTCTAATTCTTGTTTTAATTTTTTATAAATATCTTTTTTACTTAGTTCTACTAATAATTCATCTATCCTTATTTTATTCTCATTATGATGTTTTATCGTGTCATTAAAAATAGCATAATGTTGAAATATTTCAAAAATTCTTTTTTGCAAATCAGAATTATTTAAACTTGCGTGTTTTACTAATTCGTCGTCATTAACTACTCTTTCAATTTCATTTTGAACATAAGTAAGTATTTTAGCTATTTCCGAATCATTATTAGATCATTTTGCTAAAACTTTATATTTTTCTTTTGCTACAAGCAATTTATTTCATAAAGTTTCTCTAAATTTAACTTGATTTTGAGTTTCAATCAAAAGTTCATCTAATGATTTAATTCCTTGATCGATTGATTCAGGATCTTCTTTATTTGTTCCAGTTTTAATTTCTTCTATTTTTTCTAATAAATAATTTTTGAAATAAGTATTTCTTAATTCGCCCATAATATCATCACGATAAGCTTTAACTTCTAATTCTTTATTTTCAAATGCTTTCATTTTTTCTAAAGCTTTATCTAATTTTTGTAATTTTTCACCTGATTCTTTCATTAGTTCATCTAGTTTTTCTATAGCAGATAAATAATCTTCTTTTAAGCTAGAAGCACTAATAGCTTCCTTGATGGTACTGAATTTTTTATCAAAATCTTGTTTTAATTGTCGATAATTGTATTTATTCAAGTCGTCAGATAATTTTAAAGCTTCAGTAACCTTTGATTCATATTTAGCTTTTGCTTCTTCTAAGGTTAAAATTTGCTTATCTTTTATATTTTTAGCTTCTTTTGCTTCATTAATAGCAATTTGTAATTTTAAAGTAGCAGGTCAATAATCACTTGCAGCTGAATTATCATTAATACCATAAGAAGCACTTTCGATTTCTTGGTTTAGTTTTTGTTTAATTTCGCTATATTCAGATTTTTCATTCAATATTGCAACAAGTTGTTGTGCTAATTCTTTTTCATTTTCATAAGCAGATTTAGATCTTGCTAACTCAATATCTATAGCTTTCTTATTTTGTTTAGATAATTTTAATGCTTCTTCTAAAATTAGATCTTGTCCATAATAACCAACGTAATTACTTTTTTTAATATTATCTTCACTATTGAAAATTTGTTTTTCTAATTCATTTTGAATATCACGGTAAATTACATTTTTACTTAATTCTTGGGAAAATGCTTCTGCTTCTTTCTTTAAGTCTAAATATCTACTAATCAAAAGTAAATAATTTTCTAAAGTTGCTTCTTGGTGATTTACTTCACTTCTCAAGATATTGATTTTTTGTTTTCTTTCTTTTGGTGTTAGTAAAGAAAAATGATTTTTATTTTGTGGTTGAAAATTATCATTAATTAATCTTTTAACTTGATCTTTAAAATATGAATAGTATTTTGAATCGCCAATAGCATTATCCAATTCATTTGCTCTTAAAACTAATTGGTCAAATTCAGATAATCTTATTTTTGCTTGATCAATTGCCTTATTTAATTTTTCAGTTGCTAGTTTGTAATCTTCTTTTGAACTATTTTCGTTGATATTTTTTGTTGCTTCAGCAATATCTTTGTCTAATTTATCTTTAACAGTCTTATATTCGTCATCTGTTAATTTAGATGATAAATCTTCTGCAGATTTTTTAGCTTTTTCATATTCTTTTTTTAATTTTTCTAAAGAACCGTCATTATTGTCAATTTGTTCTTTATCTTTTTTAACTCCTTCAATAACTTTGCTTAAATTTTCTACTTGTTTATCATAATCTTCTGCATTGCTATCTTTAGTTATATTTTTATTTGTTTCATCTAGTGCATCTTGTAAGTTTTTTCTAATATCTTTATATTTAGGATCTAATAGTTTATCTATAAGTTCCTTAGTCTCATTTACTTTTTCCCCTAATTTCTTTTTTGAAAGTCATAACTTATTTTCTGTGGGTAAATTTTGGTTTTTCAAAATTCCAACAACTGTAGTAGCTAGCGCTGCTGTAGCTGCTGCTGTTAAGAATGTTAAACCAATTACTAATTTTCTTGATTTTTTCAATTTTACCTCTCAAATTATGTGTTTGTTTGTTGTATTTTGCAAAATATATTTTTTTCAAAAATATTGCCAACTAATTTTAACTAATAAAATTAAAAAAAAAAAAAAAAAAAAGAAGTTTTATTGAGGAGTTTTGGCAAAAGTGCAAAAAATGTCTTTTTTTTAACTTAAAATAGGACGTTTTTTGGATAAAAAATGAAAATTGAAACTTTTTTTAATAAAAAAACCACAAAGCGTGGTAATAGTATATGAACCCAAAAAGTTGGACCAAATAATTTGGAAAAACTTTTGGGGTTTATTATAATTTTTAAAAATTTTTTCTACTAAATATAATAAAAAGTAAAGTCGTTGTTTTTTAAAACTTGACTTTACTTTTTTAATTAATAATTATGAGTTTAATATGTTTTGATAATCATTTTAACTTTTTTATAGTCGTGTTTGATTCTTTAAATTTCAAGATCTAGATTATCATCATTAATTTGTGTTCTTTGTTTATTTTCTAAATGCTTCTTGAGTTTCTAAAATTTGGCATTTAAAACTTTTTTAAATACTATAATATAAAAATTTATTTAAATTCTTGTTTAAAAATCTTTAACTTTTATTAAATTATCTTTGTATTGTTTGTCTAGCAGTAGATGAATTGCCTGATTACTGGGCATCTATTGCTTCCTTTTCATTTTGGGCATTATATAATAATTGATTTAATTCCGCATCTTTTTGATCAAATAATTCCTTGGTAGCTGGTGAAGAAATTACTTCAGCTTCTATTTTCTCAATTTTACTTTGTAATTCGTTTTTTATTTGCGAATATTTAGGTTGGTTAAGTTGTTCTTTAATATAATTTTTAACAATTTGTCTTGTTACTTCATATCTATTTTTTGCTTCACCAATTTTTAAACCTAAATTATCAATTTCATTACGACGTTCTTTTGCGTGTTGTATAGCTTTTCACAATGCATAATTTTTTTGATTTAAAAATTCTCATGTTTTAGCATCAGTCGAAGTTTCAGAAACCTCTTTTAATATTTGACTAACTTTATTTTTTAGTTCTTCTCTAATATCATAATATTTTGGTTCAATTAAGTCATTATCCGCAAAATTATTAGCTTCTTTTAATCTTGATTCAAAATTAGAAACTTCATAATCAAGATTTCGCTTTTGCATTAAAAATCATTGATAAGCATTCATTAAATTATGTGAAAGGACATGAAGAGAATTATCAAGACTTTCTGTTTCGACTTTTTTAATCTCTAATTCTAATTCTTGTTTTATTTTTTTATAAATATCTTTTTTACTTAGTTCTACTAATAATTCATCTACCATTTTTTTATTGTCATTATAATGTTTTATTTGATCAATAAAAGCAACATACCAAAATAATATATCCCAAATTTTTTTGCGCAAATCAGAATTATTTAAACTTGCATGTTTTACTAATTCGTTCTCATTAAATACTCTTTCAATTTCATTTTGAATATCAGTACGTAATTTAGCTAATTCAGAATGATTATTATATAGTTTTGCTAAATCTTCGTATTTTTCTTTTTCTTCAAGCAATCTATTTCATAAAGTTTCTCTAAATTTAACTTGGTTTGGAGTTTCAACCAAAAGTTCATCTAATAATTTAATTCCTTGATCGATTGATTCAGGATAATCCTTATTTACACCATTTCTAATTTGTTCTATTCTTCCTGATAGATAATCTTTGAAATAAGTATTTCTTAATTCACCCATAATATCATCACGATAAGCTTTAACTTCTAATTCTTTATTTTCAAATGCTTTCATTTTTTCTAAAGCTTTATCTGCTTTTTGTCATTTTTCAGTTGATTCTTTCATTAGTTCATCTAGTTTTTCTATAGCAGATAAATAATCTTCTTTTTGATTTGAGCTAGAATTACTAATAGTTTCCTTGATATTATTGAATTTTATATCAAAACCTTGTTTTAATTGTTGATAATTGTATTTATTCAAGTCGTCAGATAATTTTTGAGCTTCAGTAACCTTTGATTCATATTTAGCTTTTGCTTCTTCTAAGGTTAAAATTTGCTTATCTTTTACATTTTTAGCTTCATTTGCTTCTTTAATAGCATTTTGCAATTTTGAAGCAGCATCTCAATAAACATTCTCAGCTGAATTATCATTAATACCATAAGAAGCACTTTCGATTTCTTGGTTTAGTTTTTGTTTAATTTCGCTATATTCAGATTTTTCATTCAATATTGCAATGAGTTGTTGTGCTAATTCTTTTTTATTTTCATAAGCAGATTTAACTCTTGCTAACACAATATCTTTAGCTTTCTTATTTTGTTTAGATAATTCTAGTGCTTTTTCTAAATTTATAATTTGTTCATCATAATTAGTAGGGATTTTATCCAAATTATCTTCACTATTAAAAATTTGTTTTTCTAATTCATTCTGAATATCGCTGTAAATTACATTTTTACTTAATTCTTGAGAAAATGCTTCTGCTTCTTTCTTTAAGTCTAAATATTTATTAATCAAAAGTAAATAATGTTCTCAAATTGCTTCTTCTTTAATTACTTCACTTCTCAGGGAATCGATTTTTTGTTTTCTTTCTTTTGATGTTAGTAAAGAAAATGATTTTTTATTTTGTGGTTGAAAATTATTATTAATTATTCTTTTAACTAGACCTTTAAAATATGAATAGTATTTTGTATCGCCAATAGCATTATCCAATTTATTTGCTCTTAAAGCTAATTCGTCAAATTCAGATAAACTTATATCTTTTTCTTGTTTTTTTGCTTGATCAATTGCTTTATTTAATTTTTCAGTTGCCAGTTCGTAATCTTCTTTTGAACTATTTTCGTTGATATTTTTTGTTGCATCAACAATAGCTTTGTCTAATTTATCTTTAACAGTCTTATATTTATCGTCTGTTAATTTAGATGCTAAATCTTCTGCGGATTTTTTAGCTTCTTCATATTCTTTTTTTGATTTATCTAAAGAACCATCATTAATGTCAATTTGTTGTTTATCTTTTTTAACTTCTTCAATAGCTTTGCTTAAATTTTCTATTTGTTTATCATAATCTTCTGCATTGCTATCTTTAGTTATATTTTTATTTGTTTCATCTAGTGCATCTTGTAAGTTTTTTCTAATATCTTTATATTTAGGATCTAATAGTTTATCTAATAGTTCCTTAGACTCATTTACTTTTTCCCCGAATTTCTTTTTTGAAAGTTCTAACTTATTTTCTGGGGGTAAATTTTGGTTTTTCAAAATTCCAACAACTGTAGTAGCTAACGCTGCTGTAGCTGCTGCTGTTAAGAATGTTAAACCAATTACTAATTTTCTTGATTTTTTCAATTTTACCTCTCAAATTATGTGTTTGTTTGTTGTATTTTGCAAAATATATTTTTTTCAAAAATATTGCCAAATAATTTTAACTAATAAAATTAAAAAAAAAAAAAAAAGAACTTTTATTGAGGAGTTTTGGCAAAAGTGCAAAAAATGTCTTTTTTTTAACTTAAAATAGGACGTTTTTTGGATAAAAAATGAAAATTGAAACTTTTTTTAATAAAAAAAACCACAAAGCGTGGTGATAGTATATGAACCCAAAAAGTTGGACCAAATAATTTGGAAAAACTTTGAGGTTCATTATAAAAAAGTTAACATCTTTTTTTGATGTTAACCTTAAATAATTATTATTTTTCAAATTCTTTTTCAACATATGAAGAATTAAATAAATACAATAAACTTCCTCAATCTAAATCAAACTTAACAATATCACCAGCCTTATAATCGATTTTACTATTCTGAGAATTAATTATTAAATGATCTGATGAACCACCCAAAATTTTAAGATCTTTATCATAAGGAATCATTGCATCAAACATAGTATCCAATTTTCCAACACCTAAAATTAATCTTTTAATATCTCCAATATCTTCAAAATATGGAACATGACCAAAGGCATCGATACCGCATGCTCCTATCGGTAATGAAGATTTGTAATCAACTTCAATAACTTCAGCTTCACATCTAAATGCATCACGATACATTCCTTTAATAGTTTCACGGTACATATCTTCGGTTCCAAATATCATTGCAAAACCCATTCTTAAGAAATTAATTTCACTTGGCATACGGTTTTCTCAAACCATATGTAAACTTAAAGAATTACCACCTGACATATGTGTTAATTTGATGTTTAGAGCATCTTCGATTTCGTGTTGTAATTTTACAAATTGTGCCATTGATTGATCAGATGGGATTCTAGCCCCATAGCAACCAAAATTACATCCTAAACCAATTAACTTAACACCTTTTAGTTCATTAATTTGTTTAGCAATTTCTAATGTATCTTCTGGTAAATATCCTTCTCTTCTATCACCTAAATCAACCATTAAAACAATTTCATGTGGTTTTAAATTATTTTCAACTACATATTCACTAATTTTTTTAATAACATTAATATCACCATTTAAAGATGAATCACATAATTCTAACATTCTTGGTATTTCAGAAATCATTGGAATTCTTAATAGTTGTTTGTGACCCGGAATATCTTTGTATACTTCAAAGTTATCAAGTCTTGAATCACCAAAATTAGTAATTCCTGCTTCATGATATATCTCCGCCATTCTTCTATTACCACAAAAACCTTTTGTAACAGCTAAAACTTCAATATTTTTCTCTTTACAAATTTCAATTGCTATTCTTACGTTATTTTTAAATTTTGTTTCGTTAATAACAATTTTAGGAAAACTCACTTTTTTACTCCTTTATACTATCTTTGTTTACTAAAATGTAAAAATCTTTTTTACCCTTTTTAAGGATTGCATACTTATTATTATATTTTTTAAATTCAATATTTTTACTTTCTTCTTCAATTACTTCATTATCAACTAAAAATGATTTTTTAGATAAAAATTCTCTTGTTTCTCGATTTGAAGCAGTTATATTATTATTTTTAACAACATCAATAAACTTTTCATTATTTGAAACTAAAAAAGTTGGCAATGAATCTTTAACCATTTCAATATCTCTAATTGTTAGATTTAATTTGCCTTTTGAAAATAATATATCACTAATTTTTCTTGCTTGATTTGCATATCTTAATCCATGAATATTTTTTACAACTTCGAAAGCTAAAGTTTTTTGCGCTAAACGCTTAAACTTTTCATTGTTATGAATGTTCATAATTTCATTAATTTCTTCTAAATTTAAGAAGGTTAGAGTTTTAAGATACTCATCTACTTTACTATCTGCTTGATTTAATAAAAACTGGTATAAAGCATAAGGTGAAGTCATTTTCTTATCTAATCATAATGATCCGCCACCTGTTGATTTACCAAATTTATTACCATTTTCATCGGTTATTAAATTAATCGTTAAGGCTACCGCATTGGCATTTTCGCCATGTATTTTTCTAATAAATTCTAGGCCGGTTGTAATATTACCTCATTGGTCTGATCCACCTGCTTGAATTTTTACATTATATTTCTCATATAAATTTTTAAAATCTCAGCCTTGAATCAATTGGTAACTAAATTCAGTAAATGTTAATCCATTATTTAATCTTGTAGCAATGCTTTCTTTTTCAAGTAAATAATTAACATTTATTAATTTTCCAACTTGTGAAAGAAAATCTACTAACGTCATATTTTTATAAAATTCAATATTATCAATAACCTCCAATCCAAATTTTTGAAGTTGTTTTTTAATTGATAATTTATTTTGTTTTAATGTTTTATTATCTAAAAATTTTCTTTCACTATTTCTAAAACTTGGATCTCCGATCATTCCAGTGATTCCGCCTAAAATAGCATAAACTTTATAACCTTGCTTTTTAAATCTTAGTAATGTCGCAATTTGTAAATAATTACCTAAATGCAAACTTTTAGCTGTAGGATCAAAACCAATATAAACACCTGAATCTTTTGGAATTTGTAAAAACTTTTCCTCATTAGATAAGTTATTTAAAATTTTTCTTGCTCTAAGCTCATCGATAAAATTTTGTGACATAAATTTCCTTTCTTTTCAATGTATAAAGACAACTTATTATTAAATTTTAACTAAAAATAAATATTTTTATTGTTGAAATATATTAAATTTGACTTTGCTTATAATTTTATTTGTTTACTATTTTTTTAATAATGTTTGTTAAATAATTAAATTAAGTAAAATGTGATTTTTAAAATAATATCTATATAATTTTTGTATTCAATTATTGAAAACAATATTTAGGAGAAAATATGAAAATTAAAATTATTGTTGACTCTTCATCGGGTTTAACTGAAAAACAAGCCAATGACCTAGGATGAGGTTTCATTCCATTACAATGTGACATTGAAGGAAAAACTTACCAAATTGGTAAAGATATTTTTATTGAAGATTTTGCTAAAATGTGAAGAGAAAATAAAAAAATTAACGCGACAACATCCGCTTCATCGCCAGCAATAAACGAAATTGAAATTAATAAATATATTAATGATTATGATTTAATTCTTATTTATTCAATTTCACAATTTTTATCTTCACAAAAATCTTTTTTAAAGACTCAATTTCAAGACAATAAAAAAGTATTTATCGTGGATTCAAAAAGAATTTCTTACTTAATTTTAAAAGATTTATTTGTTTTTGAAGAAAAAATAAAAGCTGGAATTTCTTTTGAAGAAGCAATAAAACACTTTGAGATAAATAATGAAAAATTAATTTTAATTCCTCAATTTAATGATGCTTTAGTTAAAGGTGGCAGATTATCAAAAGCCGCTGCAGCCGTAGCAAAATTATTAAAAATCGTTCCTCTAATTGCATTCGACAACGGGGTATTAGAGAAAGAATCAATCGGACGTATTTTTACTAAATCATTAGAAAAAACTGTAGCAGATATGTGAAACAATAATAAAGATAATTTTGAAAACAAGATTTTAGTTGTAGCACATGCTGATAGTGATTTGCTAGATAGTTTAATTTCAAGTTTTAAACAAATTACAGAAAACAAAATTCCTGTTTATGCATTTAAATTACCTGTTGATGTTTCAATTCATACTGGAATTGGCGCAGTAGCAATTTCTATACTATCTTGTGACGAAAATACAAAACAAAAAATATTAGCTTTTAGTAAAGAGTATTAAAAATTAAATAAAAAATCAAATAAGTTCAAGACTAAATTTGTTTTAGTTTGAACTTTTTATTATTTTGACTTAAAATAAAAACAAAACAGTTATTTTAGGCTTAAAAATTTAATAATTAATTAAAAATTATAAAAATTAAAAATATGGCGCCAGATTATTTACGTATACTGGAACGCCAATGTTTTAAATTTTAACAAAAATAATTTTTAAAAACTTACATTTTTTTTCAACAAATCCTGATAAAATATATGTTCGATCCTTTTTAAATTAGTACACCATCTAATTTTGAACATCGCCAAAAATTTATTAGAATTATATAAAAAAGCGCACATTCAAAAAAAATAGTAAGCTCTCACTAAATTTAAAAAACATCAAATTAAAAATATAAGCGTTAGGAATTAAATGAAATTATCAATTTATAAAAAATTAAAATTAGGAAGTATTTTAATAATAGGAGCAGCTCCCCTATTAGCTTCTTTTCTTACTTCTTGCAAGATTGAATCTAGCAATCAAAATAAAGATAATAATTCTACAGATCAAAATACTGATCATATGAAGGATGATAATAAAGATCCAAAACCAAATAATACACCAGATCAAAATACTGATCATATGAAGGACGATAATAAAGATCCAAAACCAAATAATACACCTCCAGAGAAACCAAAAAAAGAATTGCAAAATAAGCATTTTATTTCCCTTGACCCACTTTTAAAAATGACTGTTAGAGATATTCATCAAAAAACAAAAAAATATATTGAAAAAAATAAGGAATTCAAAGAGTTCTTGAGAAATGAAAATATCAATTTTGCACTTGAGGACTCGATCCACTATAATAGAGAATTAGATAAAAAGTATTGATCATATGCTAAGGAATTAGGTGAATATGGGAATTATGGTAATAATTCATTTGAAAAAATTCAATACTATAATCCAATAATTCCACTAGGTCATTATCTGAAACCTCAATATCTTGAATCATTTAACGTTGATGAAGTTCAAGGCTTAGAAACACAAGAAATTAATCTTAATCATCTAATTAAAAACAATCCATTTGGATTTCTTCCTTCTAATTTAAGTCAACTATTATCTTATGCAACCTTAGATTCAATTACATCATTTTTAAAACTTAATAAGATTGATAAGATTAAAGCAAATGTAGATGACATCAATGGAATTTTTTATCTTCTAGTCTATTCAAATAATGGAAAACATTACTATAAGATAAGTAAAGAAGACAAATTTAATAATGCGCTAAAATCCAATGTCGATTTCTATTCTTACATAAATGATCGTACTATTGAGTTAAATGTCAATGTTAAGCAATGAGTTAATGATCAATTAAATGAAAAAAATCCCTATGAAGTAACAAAAAGATTGAATTTCGCAAGGTTTTTAGGGACTGCTTGAGTAATTGATCGAATTAAAAATGATGATAAAGAAAATTATGAGCTTCTTTTGGCTACGAATATGCACGTATTCAATCTAAGATCGACATTTGATAAAACATTTGCGTATGATAAATTTAATACGTTTACAAATCATGATTACTCTTGATATGCATTTCCTCCTGGTTTTTATGATGGAAAAGATACAAAAGAAACAGAAGATAATAGAAATAAGCAACCAAGACCATACTTTAAAATTAATCGAATTAAAGAAAATAAATTAGATCTTAATTTTGGAATATTTGAGCATATCAAAGACAAGTATGAACTAGATTTTTCAAGCTCAATTGAAACATTTGATGCATATGCATCATATCTAGATGCTCCATATTATGTGCCAAAATATAAAAATACACATACATATATTAAAGCTGAAAACAAAACTCCAAGTTTTTTAAAAAATAACTATAGTTACTTTGAAACAAATAACTCAGGCGCAGATTTTTTAACCTTGCGTTTCAAGGTTAAAAAAACAATGCTAAAAAATATTCTTCCTTCATTAGATAAAGTAATAAATACACCACAAGAAAAAGATTGATATGTCAACTTTGCAACTGAAAAATTCAGCCCACTTAAAACACAGTTCTATGCAGGATATTCAAGACATTGAAATCCATTTAGTAAGAAACATTCGCAATTTCGTGGAGTAAAATCTGAAGGTGGCATTATATCAACTAAGAGACGTATAATTGATGAATACTATATACGTGATTCATGGTTAAGATATAACAAAGATCTTAATAAAGAATATAATGCTGCGAATGATGAATGAAAAAAATATGAAACTTCATTTATTAAGAAAAATAACGAACCTGATGAAAACGAACATGGGATGCCACTAACAACAATCGATCAGTTTTCAATGTTATATACAAATATTCCTTTTGGAGACCTGAATCTAAAAGAAGGAGCTTCAGGATCGATGGTAATTGATTCATCCTTCAACGTGATTGGAATTCTTAATACAAGAATCGAATCTCCCGGTGGAGAATATAAAGTTATTCCATTTGGAAAAATAATTAATAATACAGATGGAATTATCGTTAGAGAGCAAACTAATGGAGTAATTCTTTTTAAGAGTTTGAGCGATGATTATTTAGAAAAAAATAACTCTCCTCATTTGATAGAGGGATTGAGAGAAAAACTTAAAAAAGATAAACTTGAGACAATTAAATTGAATTAATGTAATTAAAATTAAACAAAGAAAAATGCAGTGTTCGACTGCATTTTTTAATGCTATGTGAAAAATGAATTAAAGTCTTAGATTGTAAGTTTTTCTTTATTTCAAGATTTTGAGATATTTTCTAAATGCTTATTCATTTGCTTAGCACCCTTGAATATATTTTTAACATTTGCATTATCTTTTAATTTTCATTTACTCAAATCTTGATCAAAATTCTTTGCATATTCAAAAGCAGACTCAAAAGTAATAATATTTTTAGTATCTCAAAACTCCAGATTATCAATCTTTTTAGATTCTAAATTATAAAATGAGGCTAATAATGAAGTAATCTTAAGTGGTAAGTGCTTTGGTACCTTAGTTGTGTAATAAGGAATTAATGTAAGCGCAATGTTAGGTCCTGATTTATAGTATCCCAACTGAGTAACTATTATTTTTCTGGAATCTTTAAGTATATTTCTTCAGTTTCTTTCAACAACTTTTTTATCATTTAAATAATTATTAAATATTTTATCTTGCTCACCTTCGAAATAATATTTTGTCATAACTTCATTATCTAGCACTTTGCCTAACTTAACATCAAAGATTTGTGAACCCATTTGTAGACGAATAGTATTTTGTTTTCCGCCCTCTTTGTCTAATCGTAGATTTTTATTCTTTTCATTATGAGATGCTAGTGACAGATTATTAATACCTTTATCTTTTGCATAAACAGAAATTTGCTCTATAAAATCACCTTGTGTGTGGAATGAACCAAAAGCGTCCTCGTGTTCTTTAACTATTTGCTTAACAGTTTCAACGTCTTGCATATCTTTCTTTTCTTTTTCTTCTTTTTGCTTTCTATCAGCCTCTTCCTCTTGTGTTTTTCTTTCATCATTTTCAGATCTAATTTTTTCATGTGGCATGTCACTATTTTCACCGCCGTTTTTGCCACCATTTTCGCTTCCTGAATTAGAATCATTTGAACATCTAGCAGATAAAATTGAAACTGGAATTAATGTACTTGCCAACCCGCTTAAAACAACTAAAAGTTTTTTATTTTTTTTCATAATAAGTCCCCTTTTTCCTAATGGTTATTTAATTATAGATATATAATTATACACATAAAAAATATTTTAAAAAATAAAAGTTTTTTCTTTAAAAATGGCGTTCCAGTATACGTAAGTAATCTGGCGCCATATTTTTAATTTTTAAATTTACGTCTGCCATCCTTATTGCTCTTTTGAAAAAGGTTCTATTGAAAATTGTCATAAATTTATTAGACAATTTATACCAAAAGGGGGTTAATAGAAAATATGCTTTAATTGATGAATTTGTTTTAAAAATGCAAATCGAAATTAATTTTTTAAATCATAATTATAAAGACTTAAAAATTCAAACTTTCGCCTCAAAAATGTTTGAAGATCAAAATATATAATCTAAAAACCCTTAAAATTAGGGACTATTGATTAAAAGTTATTTATTTAATGGCCAAAATTTATTATAATACTATGCTATATATTAAAAAACATATATACATATATACACAAAAAAGGAAATATTTATGACACGTTTAAACAAAATTTTATTTATTTTAGGTGGATTAAGTGCGGCTGCATTACCAGTTACAGCAATTGCATGTAATGACACACAAAAACCAACCCCAACACCGCCTACTCCACCGACTCCTCAACCTCAATCACAACCTGAAAACCCAGGAGCTGGAACTGAAACTCCAGCACAACCTGAAACCCCAGCACAACCTGGAACTCCAGAAACACAACCTGAAACACAACCTGGAACTCCAGAAACACAACCTGAAACACAACCTGAAACACAACCTGGAACTCCAGAAACACAACCTGAAACACAACCTGGAACTCCAGAAACACAACCTGAAAACCCAGCACAACCTGAAAACCCAGGATCAGGAACTGAAACACCTGATACTCCAGCACCACAACCTGAAAAACCAGGAGCTGGAACTAAAGAGGGGGGCAATATAGCCTCATGGATAAGCGATTATAATGCAAAAGTTAAAGAAGCAGAAGAATTATTAACACAATTAAAAAAAGATTCTAGCAAATATTCCACTATCATTTCACATCTTGAAGAAGAACTTGCTGCTGCAAAAGCTGCTGTTTCATTACAAAATTCAGGAAAAGAAGAATATCAAATAGCAACTAAAGGACTAACCGAAGAAATTGCTAAAGCAACAGAAGTTAAAAAAGATATAGATTCAGGTCAGTAGATAGCTTAACAACTTTTGATTGACAAAGTTAATAAAAAAATTTTAACTAATCCAAAGGTTTATAGTGAACCCCAAAAGTTTTTCCAAATTACTTGGTCCAACTTTTGGGGTTCATTATAGTTCCAATATGTCAACATTGCAAAAAGAAAATAAATTCCGCTTCTGTTTTATCTATTGAATATTGAGCTTATAAAATAAAAGAAATTAGAGAAAAGCCACAAAAAACAATCAAAGAAATTACAAAAAATATATATAAACCTATGTTTGATTTTTTCAAAATTATAAAATTAAAAATATGGCGTTCCAGTATACGTAAGTAATCTGCCGCCATATTTTTTGTCCTTTGTATAATATATATAACAAAAAAATGATTACGAAAGGACACATTAATTATAATATGAACAGCAAAAAATAATTAATAATTCTAAAAAAGTTTTTTGTATAAATATATCAAAATTGCCTCAAAATAAGTATAAATTTTTACAAAAACGTTCAGTAGCAAATCTTATTAATGACTTTAGAAAATATGCTAAAGAAAATAATATTGAAATTGCAATACCGTCTTTACAAGCTATTTATTATTTAATAAATAGTCATAAACTTATTGACTTTAAAATTCTTCCAATTGAGAAAACAATTACAGGTTTAAAAAGAAAGAAAAGAATGACAAGACCTCAAGAATTACCTTTGCTAAAATTATTGAAGAAAGGCCGAAATATGTTAATAATAGAAGTGAATTTGGCCATTATGAAATTGATACTGTAATTCTTAATAAAAGATCAAAATATTGTTACTTAACCTTATTAGAAAGAAAAAGTCGAAAACTATTTATTAAAGTCATTCAAAGAAACTCCGATTCAATGGCAAATGGATTTAAAACCATTATTAAAGAAAACAAATTAAAAATTAAGAGTATAACAATGGACAATTGATCTGAAAACGTTAAATTAAATACTATTGATAACAAAATTGATATTTACGCCTGGCCATCCTTATTGCTCTTTTGAAAAAGGTTCTATTGAAAATTGTCATAAATTTATTAGACAATTTATACCAAAAGGGGTTAATAGAAAATATGCTTTAATTGATGAATTTGTTTTAAAAATGCAAATCGAAATTAATTTTTTAAATCATAATTATAAAGACTTAAAAATTCAAACTTTCGCCTCAAAAATGTTTGAAGATCAAAATATATAATTTAGAAACACTTAAGCTTTTACAAAGCTGTTTTCTACCATGTAATTTTTTATATAAAAACAGTTGATTAATTATTGAAATATATATTTTTACAAAAGCGGGAATAACTGGAACACCAATGTTTTAAATTTTATTAATTAAAAATTATTTTTTTATAACTCAACAAAAAACTCATATGTGTTAAAATTATTTTTAATTAATTAAGAATTAATTAATGAAATATAGAAAAAGGGGTGATAAAAATGGCTATTTTAAAAAGCAAAAAAAGAAAAATTGTTTCTTTAATTTTAGGTTCGACAATTGCTGGTGCCACTTTGTTTGGCGCTGTTTTATTTTCAACGAACCAAAAAAATGCAAACGGTGTCGATTATAATAATCAAAATGGGGCTAATCCGGAAATTTTTCATAAAGGAACACCAGATACAACAAATGCTAATGTGTCAATTACTGATCATAAATTAAAAGAAGTGCCAAAACCACCAGTTGTAGTTCCACCTAAACCAGAACCAACTCCGATTCCGCCTAAGCCAACACCAACTCCAGTTCCACCTAAACCAACGCCAGTGCCACCTAAACCAACTCCAATTCCGCCTAAGCCAACACCAACTCCACCTAAAAAGAATACCGAAAGAATTGTTATTGAAATTAATGGAGTTAAAGTTGTAGCTGAAGTAACCCCAGCTCCTTCTCGTCCTTTAGACCCAAGAGATATTGCAGCGGGAATTACAAATCCTAATCCATATATGAATGTTATTGTTGGAAACATAAAGAGTGTTGAAGTAACTCAAGAGTTAAGAGATGCAACCTTAAAAAATTTAATTCATCATGAAACAGCCGGATTAAAAAATTATTTCCCTGGTTATATTGATGATTTATTATTAGAACCAAACGATAAATATGATCCAGAACTTAATATTATTAATAACCGAGCAATCTGATTAAGATTAATGGATAAATTTAAACGCCTTTTAGATAGTCCTAATGTTGTTAAGTTCTTGTTACCTAATGCTGTAAATGAATATAACAAGCCAAAACAATTTAGAAGTCAAAATATTAAATATGCTTGATTAATCAAACATCTAGATTATTCTAAATTCACAAAATTAGGTAAGGGAGCTGAAAAATATCTAAAAGAAGGTTATACCGCATCTCCTGATAATGCTTATATCAATGAAAATGGTGAAATTGATTCATATGGTTATGATCCAGCGCCTGGTTATAATACCGTTACAACAAGAATGGAAAGAGATAACAAAGAAAGACGTGCTTTTGGTATTGAAGGTTACTATGGTAGAACTCCAGATGAAATAGCAAATGGAAACTATCGTGGTTGAACTAAGCAAGATGTAACTAGATCAGAAAAGTTTAAAGAATTTAACGTTGGAAATAATGATGGAATAGTTATTACTGAATTAACAAGAGAAAAACCTGAAGAAGGAAAACTAAATAAAGGTTATATTGTTGAAATTGATGCAGCTAATTTTGAAGGTTATGAAAAAACTAAGAATCTAATTGAACAATTAAAAGCTAAAGGAATTGAAATTACATCTTATCGTATTAAAAACATGGGTAAAAAAGATGTTAACCAAAAATTCAGAGAAATTCTTAGAGCATTACCAGATAGGTTACCTCAATTAGAATTATTTTTTGACCATCGCGCAACAAATACTTCTTCTTTAATTGAACTAGAAAATAAAAAAATCAAAGAATTATCCTTATTTACCTTAGGAAATTCTTTATTAGATGATTGATCATTAAATCCATGAGCATTACGTAATGTAGAATGAGTTAATACTATTGATTATAATGTTAGTTGAGAAAATAAACAAGGAGCAGATATTGCTTCAAGAATTACATTTAACACCATTGCATTTGAAGAAAGTGATATTCTAAAAAATACAGATAAACCTTTCGAAAGAATTAACA
This sequence comes from Mycoplasmopsis arginini, assembly GCF_900660725.1. Taxonomy (NCBI): domain Bacteria; kingdom Bacillati; phylum Mycoplasmatota; order Mycoplasmoidales; family Metamycoplasmataceae; genus Mycoplasmopsis; species Mycoplasmopsis arginini. Next base: position 160,355 of record NZ_LR215044.1, on the reverse strand, counting down.
ATGGTTTAAGAATGGTTTATTATGTAAGAAATAATGAAGGAATTTTCCAAGGAAGTTTTGGTCCTGGACTTAACCCAGATACAAATGAAGGCGGTAATAGTTATCCAACAAGACTTGATTTTTCAAGAGCTCCTTCGATCAAATCATTAAAAGGTTTAAAATTCTATGATTACATTAAAGCAAGTAATGCAAAACGTAAATTAAAGAATTTAAAACTATTTAATGATAAAGAATATTTTGAAATTGATGGTGATGAATTAGATAAATCACAATTTGATTCAGTAATGGCAATTAATGAACCCCCTTTTGCAATGCCAAAAACTAAAATTGAATTTAGTAACGGAAGTATAACAAGCGCAATTAGAATATTAGGTACTCAAACATTAAGTGGTAAAGCTTTATCAAATCTAAGTGTATTGCTAAATCTATCAAAAATTCATGCTCCATTACAAGTTTCTCAAGGTGCAGATGCACTTAAAAAACAATTAGAAGAAAATGGATATCGTGTTGAATATGCAAGTGACAACACATTTAATTAATAATTAGGATTATTTGAGGTATTAAGATGAATAAACAGAAAAAAAGAATTTTAATAACAAGTTTATTAGGCGGAACAATTACTTTATTGCCCACTTTTGGATTAATTTCTTGTGAAAATGAAATTTCAAAAGAAAAACGTTTAATTGAAGAAAGTATTGATAAATTAAATAAAGTAATTAACAAAATCAAAATTGAAAATAAAACTTCTTATAAAAGTAAAGCGTTTTTGGAATCAACAAAAATCATTAATGATTACAAAGAAAATATTGAAAGTAAAGAAACAGACTTAATTACTTTAAGAAAAACAAAAAATAACATTAAAGATTTAATCAATGAGTTGACAATAGAATTAAATAACTATAAAAAAATTAACGAAGAAAATAGTAATAATCCTAAAGTTGACCCAAAACTAGACTACCCTGATGCTAGATTTGAAAATGATTTTCGTGAATTAACTAACTCACAAAATATTGAAACTAATTTTGATCTAGATTTTAACAGTTTCTTTCCTCAACACGAAAAAGCACATATTTATCCAAGTGAACTTCAAAATCAAGCATCTTCATTAAAGGTAAAATCAAAAAATGAAGAGTTAAATAAGAAAATAGAATTTATTGTTAATAATATTATTTTAGAAAGCAATGCTAATATAACTGGACAAGCTCAAATAAATCTTGTGTTCAGAAATAAAGCCACAAATACTCAAAAGAACTTTATTTTTAAATTAGATGGATTAGGACATAATCCTCTTAATACTGATAACCAAGGAAATAAACCAAACGGAAGTGGATCAGAAAATAATGCTAATTTAAGCGAATTTGATAAATACGAAAAATTAGATCAGTTTGGAAGATTTAAAAAAGATAACGAAGAGTATTTAAAAGCTTTAAAACAAAGTTTAAGTTTCTCAAAGAATGTAAAAAGTTTATCTGATTTAAGACCTAACTTAATCATTGATGAAACTAAGAAAAGAGAATTTGATGCTAAGGCTGAAGAATTAAAATTAGATTCATATGATAATTCTGCTTATAAAGGTTTTAGTGTTCCTACATATCATAAAGACGGTTCATATGATGGTCTAGAAGTATATGCAGATGAAGTTGGAAAAGGCCCTAGTGCCATTGATTCATTAGGCAAAAAGAATATTTATCAAACAATTGGTCTTGCTCGAACTATTGTTAATGAACAATTTTTAAAAATAGCACACCAAACTTTTTCTTTAACATTAAATAATTACAACACTTTTGAGAAAGAAATTACCAATGCAGAAAATTCAATTAAATTTTGAGAAGATGCTAAAAATGAAACAACTTTTAAAAATCAAATTAATCAAAAATTAGAAGAATTGCGCACTAACAGAGTTCAAATTGAAAAAGAGTGAGATGAAAAAATTAAAAATAATAAAGACGTTCATTTAACTGATTCTTTAAATGAACAAAAAAGAAAAATTCTTGAAGATTATGATAAAACAATTAAACATTTTGAGACTCATACAAGAGAAAAAGAAATTGAAATTTTAAGAAAGCAAATTACTGAGTATAAAGAAAGAGCTAATACTAAAAGAGAATTACTTTCTGAATCAGGAACAATATGAGTTCTTGATTATCAACCAGTATCTAATGGAAAGTATCCAACAAAATGATATTTCGGAACAAATGCTCACGTTGCAAAAGCAATTACTAAAAATCTAAGTGGCTTTACAATAACTAAAATTAATAATGATATTAAAGTTGGAGCAAAATTAAGAATTTCAAGTATGGATGATAATATTACTTCGTTTTCAAATCAAGATCCAAGTGCAATTCAAACAGTTTTTACAGCAACAGATTATTTAAGTAAAAGTCCAAAAGAATTCTTATCAGATCGTCAAAAAGAAATTTATAAAGATGTTGAAGAATTTGCTGATTTTGCTGTTATAGAAATTGATTTTGAGAAAATGGCACAATCGTTTGTTGCTATTTCAAACGATAAAAATGTTACTCAAAATTTCACAAGTCAAAATAACTTTAATTTAGCTAAAGAAATTACTAATAATTATGCTAATAATCCTGATGTACATATTAAATTTAGAAACAAATCATATTTACATGATTATCAAGCAATAAATTATCCTTTAAGAGGGAAAATAAGCAAATCATTAGATAACTTATATGCTGTAGGTTGACCTGGTTCAAGAACAGACTTTTATTTAAAACCATATCAAGATGATGATCAAAAGGAAAGAGCTAAATGAGGAACCTCATATAGTTTATGAACTAATACTGAATCAGAATATTATGATGCAAAAATTACTAGTGGTGAAAATGGTCCTTCTTCATTTTCAGAAGAAACTCTAAATCGTGGAGATTTTTTATCATACCAAATTGGTTATCGTTCATTTGCTGACAAACCTGGTATTTTGGATTCATTTTTAACATCACCTTTAATAAGTGGGCAATTATATGAACACGAAGGTAAGAAGTATATGAGTATGGCATTAAAATATATGCCAAGAAGATGAGCACCAACTGGCGGATCTTCAGGATCTTCAGTAAGAAACCAAAACAATGAATTAGTAGCAGTACACCATGCAACTAATAACATTGCTAGAATGGGTCTTTCAGTTGCATTTAGATCAGAAGGCTTTAACTATAATGGCTTATTTGGAAATTACAATTTACCACAATATGACTTAATCTATGGTGGTGGTGAATTCCAAACTAAATCATATAGACAGGCTTTAAAACTGCTTTACCCACAATTAGAAAAAACAAACTTATTTTCAGAAGGTCTTAATGATGAAAATATTCCAGATAAATTTAAATTTACAAGAGGAGGTGAGAGATAATGGTTAATTCCCAGGTGAAAGAGAAGAAAATTTATGATGATTTTGAGTCGATGCTAAATAATAAAAAGAAAAACTCATTAGTAACAACTTTAAAATTAATTTTAATTAGCTTTTTTGTTGTGTTGTCAGGTTTGATTTTATTCTTTGCACCAACAACAATTTTTTCAAACAAACTGTTTTTTAAAAGTAATATTGAATACTTTTTAGAATTTTCTAGTTTAACAAATGAACGGATCAATTATTTAGCATTATTTAGATTGTTTTTATTAATCAGTATCTTTATATACACAATTACAAAAAACTTTTCGAATATATTTACTCACAAGGAATCAACTAAAAAATATATTCCATGATTCGTAATTTATCTATTGTTTTCAATTGTTTCAGTGATATTATTATTTACTTTTTTTAAACAAGGAACAATGCATTATTATGCTTTATCTTTTATATCAATCCCTTTATTATTAATTGACATTTCATATTCAATTTATACATATAAACTAAAAAGAAAAACAAATCCTTTAGTTTACAAAAATAAAAAAGCAATAGTAATTTCAATTTCTTCAAGAATTGCTTTAGTATTAACTTTTATCATCATCTTATCAATTTGAGTATTTTCAATTAAAGGTGATAAAGATGACTTTTTAAATAATAATATTGTTCATCAATTTTTTGTAAATATGTTTTCAAAGAAAGATACAAAGAATTTATTCTATATTATTATGTTTTTCCTAATAATAAGTTTACTTGTACTTGGAATAAATTTTGAGCGTATTATGTTAATTGCATCAAAACAAAATAAAAATACTGATACAAGAGAAAAATTATTATTATATATTGCTTTAACATTTACAAGCTTAATATGATTTATTAGAGCTTTATTTTATAAAAAAAGCTCAGATGTTATCATAGCTGATTCACCTTCAAAAAATTATTTATACTTAATTGGTTTATTTTTTATTGGTTTAATATTTTTATCTTATGTTTTAGTAAATTTTGTTAGAAAATTAATAATTAAAGGTGTATTATTAAACACTATTTTTACAGGTTTTATTCTTACATTAATTTGAATAGTAACTGCAATAGTAAGTTTAAAAAATCAAGAAATTATTGTAACTAACATCACTATTTTATTTGCTTCATTATTTAGTGTTATTAGTTTATTAATTTACAAATTTAAAACTACAAATGAGCCTATATATGTTTCTATTTTCTTGAAATTAATTGTTAGTTTAATTGTATCTACATTAATAATTAATGGTTTAAATGCCTTATTGTTAGCTAACAATAATCAAAGTTTCTATAATATTTCTTCATTATTATCATTAGATCAAATTTTTGTTATTTCAACATTAGTTTTACTATTTACCTTTAACATCGCAACAATTATTAATTTAATTTTAACTTTAAATGTTATTACAAGAAAAAATAAAGCTATGAAGGAGGCAATTAATGAAAATAAATAAAAAGGAATTAAATCTATTTAAAGAAACTACAAAAAAAATAGATTTATTAAATGCCTCTTTTGATGAAATAAAAAAACAGGATAAATTTATTTCTTTTGACAAACTTATTTCAACAGTTTTACTAAAAAGCACAACAAGTTTTAAAAATAAAGAAATAAACAAATTGCTAGATTTACTAAAAACTGCTTTTTTAAATAAACAAGAAATTATTTTTGATAAATTTATAATTTCTTTTAAATTAGATAAAGAGTTGAATAACTTTTATTTAGTTCCATATATAACTGATAAGCCTGCAACAAATTTTGAAGCTATCAATTTAAAAACAAATTCAAGCCTAATTAAAGAAAACATAACATTATATCTAAATGATGAAATTAATAACTTATTAGCAAATAATTTTTATATCGAAATATTTGAAAACATTATTATCAAAAGTGATAATCAAAACAATTTATTAAACATATTTTACAATGAGAAAAATATTTTAGGGTGATAGTATGCATTTAAAAAAATGAGAAGAAAAACTTCAAAATTTAGAAGGTATTTTAACAAAAGTAAATAACTCAAAAAATATTCTTCTAATTGATATTATGAAGCTAACTAGAAAGTTAAAATTTAATATTTCTAATGCTTTATTAAACATTAACTTAATTAAAGCTATAAAAGAAAAATATGCTATTAAAAATAAATTGATTAATGACTCACAAAAAGAAGGCAAACTTTCGCAAAAAATCAAGAATGTTTTCAAAAGAAAATCAGTTTTATGAATTTATTTAACTGAAAATCAAAAATATTCAACAGACTCATATAGTAGATATGAAAAGAAATTATTAGAAAATGTTAACCCTAAGAAGGATGATTTTATCGCTATTGGTCAAAGAGCAAATTAGTTTTGCAAGCAAAATAATTTCAACGTTATTAAATCATTTGGTGAAGAAGATAAGCAAACCAATAATATAGCTTGAATAATAAGTCAATTTGTTAAAATCTTACACATTGACAATAATTACAATAAAGTTAATTTTGTCCTTAATACAAACAAAAACTATAACAGTTATTTTACCATTCTTCCTATCGATCAGTTTGACGTAAATAAATTAGTTAGCGAAATGGATGAAGAAAAAACGTTATTTGATATTAGCGATTATAAGATTTATCCTGGTATTGAAGATTTTATTGAAAATGAGATTAATATATTTTTAGAAAATGCTATTTATTCATTATTAATTGAATCTTCGTTCTATAATGCTAAAAACGACTTAGTTACAACAAATAAAATTATTAACCAAATTGAAGAAGAAATTACCAAAATCAAAAAGAAAATAATTCGTACTAAACGTGAAAAAGAAATTGAAGAAATTGTTTTATTAACAAGATCTAACGAAGGTTTTGGAGGTAAAAAATAATGGCAACAAATAACACATTTAAAATTAATATTAATTTTATCGGCAATAAAAACCTTTTAATTAGAAATGGACAATTATTTATTAATGTAGATGACGAAGATGATTGAGCATTAGCTGATTTAAATTCAATAATGGCTTATGAAAATACAATTGTTAAAATTAGAGATTTAGATGATAACAAAGAATTCTTTTTATTCCTAATAAATACTAATATTATTGTTACTGATAATGAAATCAAAATTAATACTTTTAATAAAATGGAAATTTATAAACAAAATAAGAAAGCTAAATTTAATAAGGTTTTAATCAAAGAAGTGATGGATAAAATAAATTATTATGAATCATTACAAAAAATTGGTTTAAGTCTAGACCAATTTATGGAAGAAAAATTATTGAAGCAAAAACTATATATTTTAAAAATGGAACAAAACTTAAAAATAGTAAAAGAGATTAAATATGAAAATAAAAAATAAATTATTATCATTAGGATTAGTTAGTGCAATACCTTTTGCACCTTTTGCTTTACTATCAGCTTCATATAATAAAGTCTCTGAAGGTGAAGGTGGAAACACCACTCCTTCGAATCCATCAAATCCTTCAGCGCCTTCAACACCTGAAAAACCAAAATTAGATCCTAACTTTGACACTTTTGCAAACTTAGCAAAAGAAAAAGTAGAAAAAGATGTTGAAAGAGTTATAGACTTAACAATACAATTCCTTGATAATGAAAAAGGAAAATTATTAAAAGATTTAGATAAAGATTTTAAAAACAATATTGAAAAATTAATTTATATTCAAGTTTTAAAACAACATCTAGAAAAAAATAAGGAAAGTTTAAAAACCCAACATACTAATAACTTTGGTTTTGCCGTTGTTTTTCCTTATGTGATGTCAACTAACAAAAATTATCATATTTCAAAAGTTGATTACGATGGTGAAAAATTTGATGACATAAAAATTGGTAAAGATACAAAAACCGATTACTCAGAACAAATTAAACCGGATGGAAAAATTACCAAAGGAAAAGAAGAATTAAATGCTATAACTAAAGATAAACTTGAAAAATTAATTAAAGATTACTTTGGTGCTTTAACTAAAGAATTACCTCAAATGATGTATGATGCTGAAGATATTCCTAAAATTAATGAACACATAAACATTAAATTCGGAAGTTGAGCAGATAAAGAAAATACAATCAACGGTTTTAGCTTTACTCATCCAAAAGACTTTGCTTCATGAGAAGAATATATTCTCTCGAAACTTCATAAAAAGTTTGTTAAATTCGACTTAAATCAAAATAAAAACTTTACTTTAGAAGAAGAATCCGAAAAGAAAGAAGATGAACCGATTAATAAGCCTGATCTTGTTCCTGGCGATAAACCAAATAAAAAAGTAGACACCGAGGAACAAATTCAAGCTCTGCCAAGTTTAGTACCAAATGTTAACTTTGTTCATACTACCAAAACTGCTACTAATTTAAAAAGTTATTTTGACAGTGCTAGTGCTGAAATTAAAGCAAAAATGTTCTTCTTTAATAATGCAATTAACACAAGATACGAATACTCAGTTACTGCATTAGATAATAAAAACAATACAACTTTAGTGGCAACAGTTAAAATTACAGACCGTGTTGATACTAAAAAATCTCGTTCTTATAAAATAGAATTATCAATTGATAACTCAAAAGAACAAGAAGCCCTAAATTATGTATATGAAAAAATTATTAATTCAAATAAAAACTTATTTGGAAAAATATTTACTGCATTAGGTATTGACGATAAAATTAACTATAATGAATTAAGAAATGATATTTTAAGGGATGCGCTTTATAATTTAGTTGGAACTGGTGTTTTATTGACAAATAAATTATCTTATGTAGAAGAAGCAAATAAGATAATTACAAATGCAGCATTTTCATACTTAAAAAATCCAAATGATAATACAACTTTAAAATCAAATATTAGAAATTCGGATTATTTATTATTAACAAGTTTATTTTCATCAACAATTAATGGCGCAGATTATTTCTATAGTTTATCTAACTCATTAAAATTTGTTTTATTGAGATTTAAAGAAATTATTAAATTAAATGCCGAAATTGTTAAAAGAAATTTTGATGAGAACGGTTTTGATTTAAATATTGTAAATCATTATTATGACTTATTAAATAAACAAATTTCAAGATTAATAGCCTCGACTGGATCAAGAACTTTAAATATTTTTAATTGATATGATTACTACACAAAATCAGTTAAAGAAATTATGGACAATTTTGCAACACTGGCTTTATTAGTTGATAATAAAAAATTAACAGATAAGAAAGACCAAGATAATTTTAGCAAGGCATATTTCCAAGCTGATATTCAAATTAACAATAATAAAAATAATGGAAAAAGAGCATTGAACCAAGTTGGTTACGGATTACTAAGTATTTCTTTAATAGTAGCCTTAGCATCAATTATTTTTATAGCAGTAAAGAGCAAACAATTAAAATCATTAAAATTAAGTAAACTATCAATTTTAACAATTACTATTGTCTTAGTTGTGTTACTTCTATCAATAATTATGATCGCTTTATAATAATCAAAGAAAAGTCAGAAATTTATCTGGCTTTTTATTTTGTAAAAATTTAATTTAAAAAAATATGGCGACATTATACAAAAGTACAATTGGCCATATTTTAAATTTATAATAATTTAATTATTTTTCTTCAGATTTTTCTTGTGATTTAGCTTTTGCTACTGCAACAATAGCTTCTTCCGCTTTTTTGTTGTATGCTAAAACTTTTTCATTTTCTTTCTTGTATTCAGCAAAACTTTTTGCATCATTTAATTCTGCTAATTTTTCAAAAATTTTATTTGGTAATTCACCTTGTTCAAATTGTTTAAATGGCATAAATGTTTTAATTTGTTCTGGTTTTAATCCATATAAATTAGCTAACTGATTAATTTTTGCTTCATAATCTTCGGCTGAAACATGTAATTTTTCATCATCAACAATTTTTCCAAATACAAATGATTTAGTTAAATTTTTCTTAGCTTCTTCTTTGTATAGTTTTAAGATATCTTCTTTAGTAGTTTTTGCAAATTCAATATAATCTCTTTCACTAATACCTTTTTGTTTTAATTGTTGCATAAAACTTTTGTAGTATCTTTCTGCTTCTTCGTTAATTAAAATTTCTGATAATGTTACACTTGATTTTGAAATAATTTCATTAATTGCAGATTCAACAAACTCTGAACTATTTTTGTGTAACTTTTCTTTTAAGGCTGAAATTAAAACAAATTCATTAAAACTTTCTAAATTAGTTACAAGCGGATTAACCTTAACTTCACTTAAAAATTGATCATTAACTTCTGGATAATTTGCTGTTTTAATTGAGTTAATTGTAACTCTAAATACAACGTCTTTTCCTGCTAAATCTTTAGCGTGATATGTTTCAGGGAATTTTAAGTTAAGGTCTTTTGTTTCACCTTTTTTAAGACCTATCATTTGTGATTCAAATCCAGGAATAAATTGGTTTGATCCAATAACTAAATCAAATTTTTCAGCTTCTCCACCATCAAATTTTTCACCATCGATAAACCCAACAAAATCAAAGTTTACGCGGTCATTTAATTTAATAGGTTCTTCTGAATCAATCATAACAACATAATTTTCTAAAATTTTATTTTTTGCTGTTATTAGTTCTTCTTCTGTTACTTCAGAATCTGCTAATTTAGTTTCAATTTTCTTATAGTCACCTAATTTAATTTCAGGATATAGTGGGAAAATAAATTCATAAACTGCTTTTTTTAAATCAATTTCTTTAATGTTAAAAGCTGGTCTATAATTGTCAACTATTTTATCGTTATCTTCGATTTGGGTAATAATATGTTCTTTATAAACGTGTTCTAAATTGTCATTAATAGCTTTATCAAAAATTCTAACTGGATCAATCTTTTTTAAAGCTTCAAATAATGGAGCTTTTCCTTTTCTAAAACCAGGAACTGTTACAGTTTTTGCTAATTCTTTTTTAGCCTTATCATAAGCTTTTTCTCATGCTTCGCCTTCTAAAGAATAGTCAATAATTAGTTCAGTATTTTCTTTATTAAATTTTCTTGACATTTTTTTCTTTTCTCCTTGAATAAAAAATATTGTTAATATTATAACATTATTTATTTAAATAATGCATATAAGGTTTTTTCGTTTTCGCTTAAAGATTCTTCATCTTTTTCATTGAATAAAACTTTAGTTACATTTATAATTGCGTCATACTCATTTGAAGTTTTGTTTTTCAAGATATTAACTCAGTTTTTAAATAGATAAGCACTAAAAACTTGTCTTGCAATTTTACTTTTAGCAACATCTTCTTTAAAAAGTAATAAAATTTCTTTTTCTAATTTAGCAATTGATTCATTTTTTAAGAAAGAACCATCTTTCTTTGGATTAATTAATTCTTTTTGAACATTGTATTCATAATCAATTTCTTTTGTTTGTAAAAGGTCGTAAATTAACGTTTGAAATCCTGAATTATCAAATCCTTCTCCGTTAAAAAAGTATTGAAACTCTGAAGCAAACTCGTTTAAATCACGATTCTTTAATTCATTATATGTAATCATAAAAATATAGTCCATTTTCTTGTTTTTTAATGAATTAATTAAAGATAATGTATCCAAATTAGTTTTAACTTTTAAATTGTTTTTCTTAATTTGAAACAAAATAGTATTTCTGAAAGCATCAATCTCGTTTTGCATTGCACTAATTGGAAATTGTTTCTTTCCCTCATCTAAAAGATAAACTGCTTTTAAAGGGTCTTCGTATCTAATTTTGCTAATTTCGTCTATAAATGTATTAAATTCTTTTTCTAATAAATTACTCATAAATAGAATTTTACATTATTAAAAATATTAATCTTAATAATTCTTTATTTAATCTTTATTTAAATTTATAAATAATTTATAATTTATATTAGATTATTTTTTTATAAACAACATTAAACACAATTAAGGAGAGAATAATGTCTAAAATTAAAAAAATCTATGCTTATGAAGTTTTAGATAGTAGAGGTAATCCAACTGTTAAAGTTGAATTAACAACTAAGAAAGCATTTGCGGAGGCCTTAGTTCCTTCTGGAGCCTCAACAGGTTCAAAAGAAGCACTTGAATTAAGAGATAAAAACACTAAATACGAAAATAATTGATTTGGTGGCAAAGGAGTTCAAACTGCTTGTGATCATATTAATAATGAAATATCAAAACTATTAGTTGGTATTGATGTAAAAAAACAAGAAATCATTGATAACTTAATGATTCAGGCAGACGGAACTGAAACTAAATCAAAATTTGGTGCAAATGCGATTTTAGCAGTTTCTTTAGCATGCGCAAAAGCAGCTGCAATCGAAAACAAAAAACCATTATACGAATATTTAGCTTCTCTAAAAAATATTGACAATAATGTTTTTAGTTTACCTGTTCCGATGTTAAATGTAATTAATGGTGGAGAACACGCTTCAAATACTATTGATTTCCAAGAATTTATGATTATGCCAATTGGTGCTAAAACATTTAAAGAATCACTACAAATGGCAAACAAAGTTTTTCACACATTAGCTAAATTATTAAAGAAAGCAGGGCACGGAACTCAAGTCGGAGATGAAGGTGGTTTTGCTCCAAATCTACATACTCACGAGGAAGCTTTAGATTTTCTAGTAAATGCTATAAAAGAGGCTGGATTTAATCCTGCAACAAGCGGAGAGAAAGCTATTGGTATTTGTTTAGATGCTGCTTGTTCAGAGTTATATAACAATGAAACAAAAACTTACATTTTTAAAAAGTTTAAGAAAGCTTTATTAGAAAAAAGATCAGGTTTTGAAGCTTATGCTAAAAATAAATATGAATTTAGTTCTGAAGAATTAGTAGAATACTTTGGTCATTTAATTGAAAATTATCCTATTATTTCAATCGAAGACTCACACCATGAAGATGATTGAGATGGGTTTGTTTTAATGAGAAAGAAATTTGGCAAAAAGGTTCAATTAGTTGGTGATGATTTAATTGTAACAAACCCTAAATATATTCAAATGGCTATTGATAAAAAAGCAATTAATGCTTCATTAATTAAAATTAACCAAATTGGTTCATTAACAGAAACAATTAAAGCTATTCAAATGTCGCAACAAGCCAATTTAGTTCCAGTTATATCACATCGTTCAGGAGAAACTGAAGATACATTTATTGCTGATTTAGCAGTTGCCTTTAGTACTAATGAAATTAAAACTGGTTCAATGTCAAGAACAGATAGAATTGCTAAATATAATAGATTATTAAAAATCGAAGATGAACTAAAAGAAAAAGGTATATATTTAGGTTCAAAAGCTTTTTCAAACTTAAAATAATAATATAAAAACTCGGATTTTCCCGAGTTCCTAAATTGAAAATTCAAGTGCAACACATTTAAAGTAAAATTTAGATGTGGAACTTGAATTTTTTATATTAATTAAAAAAAAGAAAAAAGTTCCATTGGAACGGAGGGAACTCATATGAATTATACAATAAAAAAATATAACCATTTAACAGATTCTGAAAGAATAATTATTGAAAATTACTTAAAGTTAAATTATTCTCTTCGTATGATTTCAAGATTAATTAAACGAAGTGTATCAACCTTAAGTAGGGAAATAAAAAGGAATACAAATGAATTTGGAGTTTATGAATTTAAATATGCTAGTTTAAAAACAAAAGAAAGATTTAGACATAAGTATTATTTTAAATTTGTCGATAACAAAAAATTCAAAAATTTTTCTAAGGCTTTTTTACAAAAATATGACAAAAAGTTTTTTGGCATAAAGTCAACATATAATTATATAAAAACTAAAACAAAGCACTGTTGCCCTTCTTTGAGAACAGTGTTTAATTGAATAAATACTAATAATTGAGTTATAAAAAAGTATCAAAAATTAAGACTATATTATAAAAAAGGTGGTAAAAGAACTGCATCTGTAATAAATCGGCTTGTAAAATCAGCTGATTATGTTTTTCCAATATGAACCCGACCTAAATCTATAGATTTAAGACTTGAGTTTGGACACTGAGAAGCAGATTTGGTTTTAGGAAAAAGAGCAAATGGATATAATAATGTTTTAACTTTAACCGAAAGAAAAACAAGAATTGGGTTTGCAAGAATAATACAAAGCAAATCACCACATACAATTAATTCAGAACTAAAAAAGATTATAAAAGATAATAAATTACAAGTAAAAACAATAACAATAGACAACGGTATTGAATTTGAAAAAATAGGTATTTTAGCTAGATGAATGAATATAAAAATTTATAGAGCTGAGCCTTATGCATCTTTTCAAAGAGGATCAAATGAACATTGAAATGGAATTTTAAGAAGGGAATTTAAAAAAGGATTTAACTTTAATACTATAACGCAAGAAAAATTAGATTCGGTTGTTAACCAAATAAATAATATGACACGCGAAATACTAAATTGGAAAACACCGCTACAAATGTATTTAGAAAATACTAAATAATGATCATTATCAACAAATATCAGTAAAACAAAAATTTTTTATTTTCATTTGCAAAAATGAACTTTTTTTATTTATTTTTTTTGATTAAATAATTTAAAAAAATAAAAAATGTATAATAAAAAAAGCCCAAGGCATTTGTGTTGCACTTGAACTTTCTCTTTGGGAACTCGGATTTTCCCGAGTTTTTAATTAGTCGATTTTAACTTTAACAGATGCACCCATTGATGTTGAAACTACAATGTTTAAAACATATGTACCTTTAACTGTTTGAGGTTTTAATCTCTTAACTGTTTGGATTAAAGTTTCAGCATTTTGAACTAATAATTCAGTAGCCATTGATTTTTTACCAACTGAAGCATGGATAATTCCACCTTTATCAGCACGGTAATTAGCCTTACCTTTTTTAAGTTCTTCAACTGCTTTCGCAGGGTTTGTTGTAACTGTTCCAGTTTTTGGGTTAGGCATTAAACCTTTAGGTCCAAGTTTTTTACCATATTTACCTAAAACTAACATCATTTTAGGATCCGCAACGATAACATCAAAGTTATATTTATCTTGATTTAATACTTCAGGTAATTCAGAAGATGCATAAACAAAGTCTGCACCAGCATCTAAAGCAGCCTTTTGTGCTGAAACTTCATCGGTAGCAACTAAAACTCTAACGCTTTTACCTGTACCGTTTGGTAACACAACAGCTCCACGTAATTGTTGGTCTGATTTTCTAGTATCTAGGTTTAATTTGATAGCAATATCTAAAGATTCATCAAATTTTGCAAATGACGCTTTTTTTGCTAATTCAATAGCATCCGCTAATGAATAAACATCTTTTTTGTTAACTAATGTTTTTAAAACTTTAGCATTTTTTGTAACTCTTTTAGCCATTAGTTAGCACTTCCTTTTATTCATTCTTCGTAGCCATCAATTGTAATACCCATATTTTTTGCTGTACCAGCAACTTGACGCATTGCAGCTTCAACTATGTTAGCGTTCATATCTGGCATTTTGTATTCAGCAATTTCTTTTAATTGTTCTAATGAAATTGAACCAACTTTTTCTTTATTTGGAACTCCACTACCTTTTTTAGCTTTTGAAGCTTGAACTAATTTGAATGAAGTAGGTGAAGTAAATAATTTAAAATCAAATGATTTATCTTTGTATACGGTAATTAATACAGGAACTGGTTCAGCTCCTCTTTCTCTTGTTTGGTCATTAAATGCTTTTGTAAATTCAGGCATGTTAATACCAACACCAGCTAATGCAGGACCTGGTTTTGCTTGGCCGGCCATAAACTGTAATTTGGCTTTCTTTTGTATTTCTTTTGCCATTTTATAAAATCCTTTCGATAATTGTGGTTCTAACGAATTTATTGAAAATTCTTCCACTTTTTAGGCAATTTAACATTGCAATTGGAATTATACCAGAATAAGTTATTTTTTATAAAAATAAACAAATAAAAAAGATAAAAATAACAAAGTAGTTAAGTTTATCTTTTATCCTCTTTTTTTCTTCTTATTTTAAGCCTTAAAAACTAGTAGCTGCTGATTTTATTTCATCAATTTTAGCATCAACAATTTGCTCTGGTGTATATGTATTAAATGGTGCCACTTTTGTTCCATCTATTAATATTGTTTTTGTAACCTTAGCACCTAAAAAATTTCATACTCCTTCTAAATAAGACACATGACTTGCTCATAAATATCACCCATAAGGCGCACCTTGCGACGCAATAATTTGCACTTTTAAATGATCTAAAAGGCCAATTGAACTACCCTTTTTAGCATATTTATAAGAAAATGTTTTGTTAGCAACAGCAATACGGTCTATAAATGTTTTTAATACAGTTGGAACATTAAAATTGATCATTGGTGATGCAATAATTAATTTATCTGTATTTTTTAATATTTCAATATACTTATCGGATAATTCTTCATTAAAAAAAGAACTAAAATTATTAGAATTCATTCCTGATAATGACATTTCTAATTGATTTAAATCAAATTCTGTAATTTCATCTTCATTATTATTTTTTTTATATTCTTCAACAAATTTTTTTGTAACAGCATATGTAGCTGATTTTTCTTTTGTTATCGGAGAAGAATATAATACTAAAACCTTAGACATAATAAATCCTCCTAGATTATTAATATGTATTATCAATAATATATTATATATTATTAGATTGCTTTATTATTAATAATAAAAATTAAAATTTAAAATAAAAAAACTTGGAATTTACCAAGTCTTTTTAATATGGTGCGGATGAAGGGAATCGGACCCTCGTATTCAGATTGGCAACCTGATGTTCTACCATTGAACTACATCCGCAATAATGGTGCAAGTGATGGGAATCGAACCCACGTAGTTAGCTTGGAAGGCTAAAGTTCTACCATTAAACTACACTCGCAAATAGCGATATATATTATAAACCAAAAAAATACAATTTTTTAAAAATTAAAAAATATTTTATTTAAAATTTAAAACATTAGCGTTCCAGTTATTCCTGCTTTTGTAAAAATATATATTTCAATAATTAATCAACTGTTTTTATATAGAAAATTATATGCTAAAAAAACAGCTTTGTAAAAGCTTAAGTGTTTCTAAATTATATATTTTGATCTTCAAACATTTTCGAGGCGAAAGTTTGAATTTTTAAGTCTTTATAATTACTATTTAAAGAATTAATTTCGCTTTGCATTTTTAAAACAAATTCATCAATTAAAGCATATTTTCTATTAATAAAAATTAATAAAAAATAAAGCACTTTAAATTGTGCTTTAGATTTTAAATTATAAAGTTTAAATTATTATAAAAAGATTTTATTGTAAAAAAAGAATAAAAAAAATGGCGATCGTGGCAGGATTCGAACCTGCGACCACATGCTTAGAAGGCACGTACTCTATCCCCTGAGCTACACGACCGTTGCATATAATATTTTAGCACAAAATTTTTTTCGCGATCAATTTTATAAATATTTTTATTTAGAATTTTTTTATTTTTTATAATAATAAAAAATGTAAAATTTTTAAAGATAATAATCTAAAACGAAAGAAAAAAATATGAGAAAAAAATTTTTATTTTTAGCAAGTTCTTTATTAACTATTACACCATTAACAACAATTTCTTGTTTTAATTTTTTAAATAATGGAACTGATTTAGAAAAGCCAAATGTGGATCAACTTATTAAAAGTAATTTTAAAGTTAAAAAAACGGGATTTAAAAATCTAGCTAACTTAGACTATTTTATAAAATCAGATAATATTAATCTATATTTTAAAGATGGTGAAAATGCTCAACCATATGTAGATGTAGAAGAAATAATTAAAGACCTTGATGGCTTTTTTAATAATAGTTTAATAAAAAAGAGTAATGATAATAATAAATTAGTGCTATTTAATAAAAATCACAAAATGGAAATTGATGCCGAGAGTGATAACATTTTTGTTTCCAGTGGAAATTTCTTTAATCTTGTTAAATCAACAAGTTCTACTAATTATTCACGACATTTACTATTTTCCGGCTTTAAGATAGAAAATAAATATGAAATAAATCCATCTATTAGTTTTAATTTAAAAAAATATAATATTGATATTATCAGAAAAAATGAAAGAACTTATATTCCATTTAGTATTTTTAATACTTTATTCTGCAGTCAAAACTATTACAACTTATATTACAATGGAAGTAAGGTTTTTGGGCAATATTTTTCATTTAGCGAAGGTGATGACAATGCTAATCAATATCGTCAAGGAAAATTCAATAACTATAATGAAACCGAAAAAGATCGTAAATATAATTTGGATAATTTACTATTTAATTTAGATTATTTTTATGGATTAAAAAACTATAAGAATATTAACTCTTTTGAAAATTATGTCGATTCTTTAAAACATGAATTATTAAGCACTAATTCAGAAATATATAACAAAGCCTATGCGAAATTATTTTTTAGTAAAATAAATGAATTGCATACTAATTTTAATTTCTTAAATGCATTTAGCAACGCTTCTAAAAATGTTAGAGATTATGCTGTTGGCAATTATGGGTCTGAACGATTACAACATTACCAAATAAGTCAAAAATTAAAGAATCAAAGAATAGATTTAGAACAAAAAATTTATCAAGATAAATATATAGTTAAAGATAATTTTGCTTACATAATATTAAATAGTTTTCGAACTGCTTCAGATCAAGATGTGAATAATGGCCATTATTTAAATGATTCTTTTGAGTTTATGAAGAATACACTTGAAAAAATTAGTAAAAATAAGAAAATTAAGAATGTTGTTATTGATATTTCTCAAAATGGTGGAGGAAATATTGGCGCTATGTATCGTGTTTTAGGACTTTTAACTAACAATGATATAGTATCCCATAGCCACGAAATGCAAAGCAATGCAAAAACAACTGAAAATTATAAAATTGATGCCAATAAAGATGGAAATTATAATGATAATGATGCATTTGATAATTTTAACTATTATATATTAACAAGTAAAAACACATTTAGTGCCGCCAACTCTTTTTCAGCGATAGTAAAAGAAATGAATATTGGTAAAATAATTGGACAAAAAAGTGGAGGCGGAACATCATCAGTTTTACCTTTGGTGTTAAATGATGGTACTTCAATTTTAATCAGTTCCCCTTCAACAACATGATATAAGTTTGATGAAAAAGAAATTAATTCAGAATATGGTGTTAAACCTGATATTTTAATTAATTATGATGATTTTTATAATTTAGATTATTTAGCTAAAAACGTTATTGGAAAATAAAAATCCCAAAATTAAAACCTTAAAGGTACTAATTTGGGGTTTTTATAATTTAATTTTTTTAATTTCTTTTGCTATTTCTATTGACACATATTTACTTAATTCTTCAATATTGGCACTAATAATATTTTGGTAGGTGGCAAATTTTTCTAATAATTTTTCTTCGGTTTTTGGCCCTAATCCTTTTATATTTGTTAATAAACTCTCAAAAAGTTTTTTATTATGTCTTTTGTTATATGCTCTCTTTGCTTCCTTATCAATTTCAAATTGGATATTAGTTAAATAATTAATTGTATTTGAATTATTAATAATAATTTCAATATTTTTTTCATTAATTAATTTATCAAACAAGTGCTTATCATTTTTAATTAATCCAAATATAGGTAAATTAACATTTAATTTCTTTAAAGCTTGGTGCGCTGCAGAAATTTGAATAAAACTGCCATCAACAAAAATTAAATTAACTTCATTAGCTAGATTTGGATCGCTAAAGAACTTAGAAACATTTTGCAACATATAATTAAAGTCAGAATTATTGCTTTTATTTTTATTTAAAATAAAATTTCGGTTATATTTTTTTACTTTGATTCCATTATGGAAAACCATTGCCCGGCCAACAATTTCTTTTGTTTTAGCCTGAAATGAATTATCAAAAATAACAAACTTATTTGGATCAACTTCTAAAATATTTTTAAGGTCGTTAATTGCTAATTCAATATTAATATTATTATTAATTTTCTTAATCTTATTTGTAATATCATTTTTGGCATTTTGGGTAGCTAAACTTAATAACTTTTGAAAATTTAAACTATTATTCTTATTTATTTTATTTTTAATTTCATTTGTAAATATCAAATCCTTATATTGATCTTCAATAACAATAATTTCAGGGATTTCAGCTTTTTTGTAATAGTCTTCTATAAAATTTAAAATAAATTCATCTTTATAATTTGATAGTTCAAATTGAAAATCTTTTTTATTAATAAGACTTGAAAAGCGATAGTAAAGAATTGAAATAAATATCTTATCTTCTTGAATAAAAATTCCGAAAACATCAATCGATTTTTTTGTTTTTAGTTCGATATTCTGTGTCAAATTCTTGTTTTCAATTAATTCTAAGATTTCTTTTAATTCAGAGGCACGTTCAAAATCATAATTATTTGCTGCAAAATGAATTTTTTCAATAAGCTGAGATTTAAAATCTTTATTAAAGTTTAATATTTCCTTAGCTTTTTCAAAAGCTAAGTCTATTTCCAAAGGACTCATTTTTTTAAGAATAAAACCATCTTTTGTTTTTAATAAATGGGTTAAATACTTACTTAAAAGTTTATACTTTTTACTTTGTATTATTGGGCCATAATATAAACAGTTTTTCTCTTTCTTATATTTATTTCTTAATTCAATTTTTAAATCATTAGGTTTTTTATAAATGCAAATATAAGGAAAATTTGCCTGTGTAGGCAAAATTACATTATATTTGGGATTATATTTTTTTATACATTTTCTTTCAAAAATGCAAGCTTCATCTTCTGTATTAAAAACTGTAGTTTCAAAAGAAAAAATTTTTTCCAACATTGCAGGTGTCTTAAAGGAGTTTTGCATTTTAGGATCAAAATATTGTGACATACGTGATCTTAAATTTTTGGCTTTTCCTACGTAAATAATATTTCCGTCTTTATCTTTTCAAAAATAAACACCCGGGTTTGTTGAAATATTTTTTATAAGTTTTTTATCGATCATAAATTATTTAATGTTATCTTCAAGCGCTTTTAATATAATATCTAATCTTCTAAAAGGATCAATATCAAAGTCTTTCATAGTAATTTCATATGCTTTGTCTTCAAAAATACCAAATTTAGGTTCATCTATTTGAAAATCTCTTTTTAAATTGATATATTTGACTGGTTTTTTATTGTTTAAAAATTCAATATCAAAATTGTAAAGCGGTTTAAATTCACGGTTTATTTTAGCATTTTCCATTTTGTCTTCCATAGCGTGATAGTAAAAAATACTGTTTAAAGTGCTTTTTCTTCCAAATGAAATTAAAAGTGCATATTTTTTTTCATTTAGTTTAACTGCTAAAATAGCATAAGGTTCTACTAAATAATTTTTATTAACCTTATCATCTAAAACTAAAGCTAAATATGGGTGTGTTAAATGAATTATTTTTTCAAATTCATCATCATTTACTTCGTATAAAATAGCATTATCCACTAATGGAAATAGTTCTGTTTGTTTTTCAATTTCAATAAATGATTGTAGGTTTAATTCATTTTCATTAGGTGATTTTGAAAATCCCATTTCTTCTGTTGCTAAATAATATTTACCATATTCTAGTTTTGTGTAAACATAAACATTTTCAACAATTTCATTTGTATCAGTAGCAATAACATTGGCTTGAAATCTTTGATATTGTGGAAACATTTCTCATCTATCAATCATAAATAACTCTTCTTTAGTGATTTCAAAAAGTGTTCCTTTAACTTGATGTGCAATATCTTTCTTTAATAAAAAGTATTTTGTTTCATCAACACATTTAGCATAGCCATTTAAAATTGCGGGTCTTCTAACGCAATTTGGTGATAATAAATTTTTGTAAAATAACTCATCTTGAATAGTTCCATATGAAAATAAATATACTTTTTCTTCTTTTTCCATTATTTTCTCCTTAAAATAAAATAGTAATAATTAATATTGTTATATAAAATTATATTTAATATTTTCTTTTTTTAAATCTTAAAACTAAAAATAATAAAATTTATAAACAATAATTTATTTATTTTATTTAAAGTTATATAATAAATAGGATTTAAAATAAACTAAATAAAGTTTTAAAAAATAAGTGCGCCATTTTTGGTGCACTTTTTAATTTAAATCAAGGTCATATATTGCTTTTTCTAGATTAATAACTATTATTGTATGAATAAAATAATAAATATCAGAGTCTTTATGTAAAAAAGTTTCATTTGCTAATTTTAGTTTTGAAATAAAATTGTCATATAAGGCTATATTTGCGTTGACATCATCCTTAATATTTTGCTGTTCTAACAAGTATTTTAATTCTTCTTCAGTAACATAAGGGTCTGAAAAAACATAAAATGGTAAATATAAATTATCTCTATAATCAAAAACAATTAAAGTACCTTTTTCACCTTGTTTATGAATAATTTCCAATAAATTTTTCAATTGTTTTAATTTGAAATCATTTAAATTAGGTAAAGAGTTTATTTGTTTATTTAAGATACTTTCCTTGTTAAATTCTTTATAAAAAAGTTTGTAAGAACAAATAAAGTATGTGTTTTCCTCAAAGTAAAAATTATTCTCTTGATTATCGTTTTTCAAATACGTTTTTAAATCAATTGCATTATAAAAAAAATTATTTGAAACTTTTTTATAAATAACAAAATCACCTAAATCCAAAATAGGAAAAATATCATATTGATCTTGGTTTTTAATAGGACTTAACAGTTTTGTACAAATCATTATAAAACTTCCTTAAATAAAAACCACAAGACACTGCACTTCTCGATATGGCTGCTATATTTCTATCCTGACCAGTTTACAAGGTTGCTGTTCTCATGGCTTAATAATTATACTATATTTTACTAATAAAAATATATAAAAAAGTTTAAGCAATTATATTTGACCTAAACTTATTTAATATTTATAATATTATTTTTTAAAAATCTCCACCATCAGCAAAGTCACTAAACTGTTACTAGATCAATTGTTGCTTTGTCATCTTCAACTTTTTTATCTTGTTTAGCTTTCTTCTAAAGCTTGTTCAATTTCAGATTTTTTACTTTCATAAAATTCTTTTGTTATAGTTTCTTTGCTTGCAGAATCAACTTGGGCTTTTACTTCATTAATTTTAGTTTCTAAAGTTTGTTTTATTGTTTGATATTTGTTATCACTTGAAAGACCATTTGTTGCATATGTTCTTGCTTCGCTAACTTTTTCATCCTACTTAGTTTTTGCTGCTTGTCTTTCTGCTTCTTTTGCTACTGCAATTTCTTGGTCTTTTCTTTCTTTTTGTTGTTTTGTTCTATTAATTAATGAACTTATTTGTGATGATCTTGAACCATAATTTTCTTTTGTTGGTTGAAGTTATTCTTCAACTGATGCTTTAATAAGAGCTAATTCTCTTTCTAATTCGGCATGAGTTTCTTCGTATTGTGATTAACCACTTAAATCAATGTCAAGTTGTGCTGCTACAGCTACTTTAGCATTATAGTTTTGTTTGGCTTGTGCTAATTCTTCTTCTTTTCTCATTTAATTTTGCGAATTCTTGAGATTTTTTAGTTTCTAATTCATTTTTTAATTCTTGATATTTAGATTCACTAGCAATTTCTGAAATAAAAGAATTAAGTTCACCTATTTTTTTCTCATAATTTTTTTGCATATTTATTTTATTAATCTAATTTTTATATATTAATAATTTTTTAACACTCAATTTTTTAAGAGTATATAAAAAGTTCAATAAATTAACTTAAATTAAGGTATAAAAAAAATGTGCGCGAGGCACATTTTGTTTATTACCGTCTGTTGTAGTACTCAACGATTAATGATTCATCAATTTCTTTAGCAAATTCATTTCTTTCTGGTAATCTTGTATATGTTACTTTATTGTTTTCGCGTGTTAATCAAGCAGCTGTTGTCATAACTTCTAATGCGTCTTTAACGTTTGCATTATTTTCTAAAGAAGCTTTAATTTCAATAACTGAACCTGGTTTAATAATCATTGAAGGTATATTTGCTTTATGACCATCAACGATTACGTGGTTATGGTTAACAAATTGTCTTGCTTGTGCTCTTGTGCGTGCAAAACCTGCTCTAAATACTAAGTTATCTAATCTTGATTCAACTAATTGTAATAAGTTTGTACCAGTAACGCCATCTTTTTTAGCAGCAACATTAAATAAGTTTTTGAATTGTCTTTCATTTAGACCATACATAAATCTTACTTTTTGTTTTTCATACATATGTAATTGATAATCTGATGGTTTTGATCTTTTAGCACCATGTTGTCCTGGAGTTGTTGTTCTTTTCTTACCTTTTGTAAATTCTTTATTATTTTCTAAAAGTGATGTACCATATCTTCTTGATTTTTTAAAAATTGATCCTAAGAATCTTGACATATTTTTTCCTTTCAATATGCAAAGACAATTAATAATTCTTAATTTATATTTTTTTCTCTAATGATTTCGGCTTACAGCTTACTTACTTTCAAATTTAAAGCAAAGAAAAAACATTTAAATAATATTATTATGCTGTGTCAATGCTTAACAATTATAACTTATTTTAAAAAATAAGTATAATTATTTTTCTGAATTTATTTTTTTAAATTCGATTAATGGATTGTTATATTTCAAGGTGAATTTTGTCATAAAACGGTTTATTTTTTTAGCAACATTACCTTTTGTTTTTCTATTTTCTTGAATCACAAAAATCAATTGTTTATATTTAAAATTATATTTAATAGCCATTCATTCTCTTGGTTCAAAATTAAATTTAGCTACATACTTTTCATCAATGTTTTTAAAGTTTTCTTTAACATTTTCGATCGAACTTATTTTAATTTGAGCAATTGAAGTTTGCATATAAAGTTTTGTTTCAAAATTAATTAAATTCTCTTCAGCACAATCGAATGAAAAATAATTAATCAAAAGTTCATGACTTTTATCCAAATTTCTTTTACAAATATCTTCATATTTCATTTCTTGTGTTTCATAATAATTTAACATATCAATTAAAATATTTAAAAACATAAAACCATCATATTTAATATTCTTATTATTGTCTAAATAAATTTGATAATCCTCATCAAAAAATAAAAGATTAGATTTTGGGTATTTTTTTGAATCAAAATTCCAACTAAAATTTAAGTTTATTTTGTACCTTGAAGCAATATTAATAATATTTTCTTTTTTTGTAAGATGAGAACAAACGACGTTTTTTATTTCACTAAATTGATTATTAGTACTTTCGTAATTATTTATAAATGATAAATAGTTTGATACTAAATCTGTCATATCCACTAATTCATAGTAAAAGAAATATTTTTTATTTTTATTTCTTTTGTATAAATAAACTTTTTGATAATCGTAAGAAAATTTAAATATATATTCGATATTTTTTAAAAGTGAATAATTTAAAAGTGAATATTTAAGAAACTGTGGCTTATCCGTTTTAAAACTATTTTTTAAAATTGTGTAAGCAATATCATTTTTACCTAAAATCTTTTTTACAAAACTATTTTGTAGAGGAGAATTAATCACTCCTATTTTCAATAAATGATTCGCGTTGTTAGTAAAGTTTTTATTTAATAAAAAGTCAGTATATTTTTTTAAAATTTTTTGAAAATCAAGATTAGGATTTAAATTATTTTTATCTTTTATAATATCAATTGGTATGTTTTGATACTCTTTTAAAAATAACTTTACTAATTCAAAATTTAAAGGTTCAACATTTTTATTAAAGAAAGAAATTGCAAAATTATTTTTTTCATCGTACTTATGAACATAAATAATTATCGTAAAAGCTTCGGTTATACTGTTTGTAAATGCTAAAAAAGCTTTGCTAACTGGTTCATTTTTTTCATATGAATAAGTTAATATTTGTTCTTGATTTATTAAATTCAATAATTCTTTTTCAAAATATGAAAGATATTTATGACTTCCATCATTAGCAATTAAAATTTTAATAGGGCTTTTTGAATTATTAAGCAATACTTTATTAATTGAAAATGCTAATAATTTAATTGTAACTTCATTAAAGTTATTAAAACCTTCTTTTATTTGTCCGATAACGCTATTATTTCTTAAGTTAAACAAAGAGTTATTTTTGTTACTTATGTTATCTAGAAAATTTGCAAATAATTTAACTTTCATTTTATTGCCTTTACTTTATTAATTCTTCTAGTTTAACTAGAAAATCATTTACCGTTTGATCTAATGAAGCATTTTCTTTTGCTTTTGTTAATAAATAATTAGACACTAATATTTTAATATTTTCTCTTAATTTTGCACTTCTATCATCGACTAAATCGGTAAGGGGGACTAAATTATCATCGAATATGTTTTCCAAAAGTAATTGATTAGCTATGTTAGCTTCAAAAATTTTATTATTTTCTTTAACAAAATTTTCTGTTGGAAATACATAACTTAAAGCAAAGCTAAGATATTCAATTGGAGTTAAAATTGTTTTTTTATTATTAACAACTCATTCTAATTTATTTTCTGAATTATATAATCAATTTAAAAACAATTGAATTACTTCGTTTTTTTCTTTGATATCTGATTTAATTGCTGAAACAAATAAACCTTGCATAAAAAATGAGCCTTTTTCTTGTGTCTTATTTCTTCTAAGTGGGACATTTTTTATTAATAAATCATTTTTATTTTCAAGAAAATATTTGTAATTAAATTCATAAGCTCTTGAGGTTATGAAAGTAAATAATTGATTTTTGCTATTTTTAATATTAAGATTTTTATTTGCTTCAATATACAAGATATTATTTTTAAGTTTATTATAAAAAGAAGAAATCTCATTTTTAAATTCAATGTTTTCTTTTGAATCTTTCTTAAAAATATTGTCATAATTTATTTTTTGATTTTCATCATATTTTAAGAAAAAATTAGAAAAATTAGAATCAGATTTTTTAAAAAGATTTTCAAATAAATAATTTTCAATATGCTTAATGAATAAAATATCTAACTGTTTTTTATCAATCATTGATTTATTTAAAAGTTCGATAAAATAATTAAAATTATCGTCATAATTTAAAATATCTTCATCTAATTTTAAATTTCAAGCCTTTAATTGTTCTTTGTTAAATAAAATAATTTCGTTATTTTTATTTAAATTTGCATATTTTAAAATTAAATTAGCAAAAAATGGAGAATTTTTTAAATTGGAAATATATTTGTTATTAATATTTTCTTTCTTATTAAATTCATAAAGAGAATACAATACATAGGATAGTAACTTTTTATTTACAATGAAAATCTCTGAACTAATTCCAATTGGTAAACTATAAATTTTATTTTTATTATTAAAACCTAAACGGTTATTAAAATCTAAAATTTTTTCTTTAATTTTTGATTTCTTAGCAATCTCTGTTAAATCAAATAAACGATTATTATTATGAATCAAAGGAACAATTGAAGGATAAGAAATAACAAGCGAAGGTGTTCTACTATCTTTAATATTCATTTCTAAATTAACTTTATAGTTTATTTTCTTCTTATCAAAAACATTACGGATATTAATTTTATTATTTAAATATTTATTATCTAAGCTTCTATTAAATTTATCTACAAGAGTAGAAATAGCGTTAAAAGCTTTTTTTTCATGCGATTGAACAAATGGAATTATTAAGTTTACTTTTTCTATTTCTCTAGTTTCACAAGAAATACAAAAAGCCATAGTTAATGGCGATATAACTGAACTTAGTAAACCTAAAAAAACTTTTTTATTCATATTATTTTACGATCCGTGAAGAAATTGTTTTAGCAACAATTGTTCCGTCATTTGTTGCGGTAGTAATTTGTCTAATATCTTTTGCAATTACATCCCCAATAGCAAAGATATTTTTTTCTTTTGTTTCCATGTTTTTATCAACAATAATAAAACCACGTTCATTTAATAAACTTTTATCTGAAACAAATGAAGTTGCCGCTTTAAATCCAATGTAAGGAAAAACTCCTTTTATATTCATTTCTTTGATTTCACCATCAACATTAGCAACAATACTTTCAACTTTATCATCACCATTTAATTTTAAAATTTGTGAATTATAATGAATAAATATATTGCTATGCTTTTTTGCATCATTAATTATACGCGCTTCTGCTTTTACTTCGTCTCTAACAAAAATATGAACTTCAGAGGCAGTTGAAGCTAAATAGGAAGACTCTTCAAAGGCTGAATTTCCCCCACCAATTATTGCACAAGGTTGATTTTTAAATAATGCTCCATCGCAAATAGCGCAATAAGAAACACCTTTACCATTAAATTTTTCGATATTTTCAACACTTGTTGGCACTAAGTTAACCATTCCTGTTGCAATAACTATTGCGCTAGCGTAGTATTTATTTCCATTTTGTAAAGTAACTACTTTTTCAGTTTCACTTATACTTTCAATATCAGAAACCATACCGAAAATTTGTTTAGCACCATTATTTTTGGCTTGATTCAACATATTGATTGAAAGTTCAAAACCACTAATAAAATTAAAACCAGGGTAATTTTCAATTTTTGATTGTTGCACCATTTTACCACCAGGCGCATATCCTTCTATAAAAGCCACATTATAATCATTTCTAGCTAAATATAAAGCTGCGGTTAGTCCTGCAGGACCAGCACCAATAATTAAAACATCAAATCTATTATCCATAAAACCTCTCCTTAAAAAATTAAACATTAGCTTAAGCTAACGTTAATTTCTTTATTTAAATCATTTTGTTTAATAAAATTTTTTCTGAATAAACCTTTATTATTCTTTGGTTCATAAACGATAAAGTAGAAAAATTTATGTGTTCATTCTTTTTGATATTTGCATACTTTATAAACATTGTAATTTAGTTTTAAAGTAAATTCAAATAGAATAACTAAAATTGTTCCAACAATAATATATAGGGCAGAAATTACTTTATAAATTGTATAACTGTCTTGACGTAAAGGTTCCATTCCAAAACGTAATATTCCATAGAAAACAATGTATAAAGCTCCTGTTGTTCCAGGTCTTAATCAGTTTCAATTATTTAAAATTCAAACTAATAAAATATAAGCAAATAAGTTAGCAATTGATTCATATAAGAATAATGGTAAACGATAATGACCATTAATAAACATATGTTCTCTAATTAATTGTGGAAGCATCTTGAATGCGAATGAAGATTCAGACATAATTTGTCCATAAACCTCATGGTTTGCAAAGTTACCTCAACGACCAATTGCTTGACCTATAAATACGGCTGGTAAAATAATTGAAAACGCCTTTTTCAAGTCAATTTTCTTTGGGTTTTTTGAAAATACAATATACATAATACAACAAATTGTTGAAGTAATAACACCACCGTGAATTGATAGACCACCTTCTCAGATATAAAACATTTTGTATCAAGGCCCATTAGCTCACCCTTTGTGTTCGATTAATTGTTGAATAACAAAAACAAATCTAGCACCAATAATAGCAGTAGGTAAAGCAATAAATATTAAAATTGCTAATTGTTCAAAAGAATATTTTTCTCTTTTTCAAAAGTAAAAAACAGTTAAAATAGATGCAATCATTCCTAACATCATTGTTAGTGAATAAATGTGAAATGGTCCGATTTGTAAACTGATTCCTGCATAATCCTTCATATTTTCTCCTTTCTTTTTCGTTTATTTAATATGTAAATTATAATTAAAAATAATTTATTATTAAATTATATTTTAATTTTTGCTTATTAAGATAATTTTAATATTTTCTTTAAATATTGCCCCGTATATGAGTTAGTTATTTGTGCAACTTGTTCCGGAGTTCCAGAAGCAATAATATTCCCTCCATTTTTACCGCCGTCTGGTCCAAGATCTATAATGTAATCTGCGCATTTAATTACATCTAAATTATGTTCGATAACAATTAATGTATCACCATTATCAACAATTCGGTTTAGAACATTCAGTAAATTCTGAACATCATATGAATGCAATCCAGTTGTAGGTTCATCTAAAATATACAATGATTTTCCTGTAGGTTTTTTTTGTAAGTATGTTGCTAATTTAACACGCTGTGCTTCACCACCAGATAATGTTGTGGCATTTTGACCTAATTTTATATATCCTAACCCAACATCTAATAAAGTTTGCAATTGGTCTCTAATTTTTCCATTCTGAATAAAAAATGCATAAGCTTGTTCAACAGTCATATTTAAAATATCATTTATTGATTTACCACGATATTTAACTTCCAATGTTTCATAATTGTATCTTTGCCCATCGCAATGATCGCATGTAACATAGACATCTGGTAAAAAGTGCATTTCTATTTTTATTACCCCATCACCATCACATTTATCACATCTTCCCCCAGGAACATTAAATGAAAATCTTGATTTGGTAAAACCTCTAATTCTTGCTTCTTCAACATTGGCAAATATATCTCTTATATCGTCAAATACACCTGTATAAGTTGCTGGGTTAGAACGTGGTGTTCGACCGATTGCGCTTTGGTCTATTTTTATTAATTTATCAATATATAAATAGCCAGTAATCTTTTTATTATTATTGTCAGAATAACTTTTATTTTTTAAAAGCAAATCAAGTTCATTGATTAGTTCTTCGTTAATTAACGAAGATTTTCCGGATCCAGAAACACCTGTTACAGCAATAAATTTTCCTAATGGAAATTTAGCAGAAATATTTTTTAGATTATTTGCCTTAGCATTTTTAATTGTTAATACTTTACCATTACCTGAACGACGACTATTTGGAACTTTAATTTCTAATTTATTTGATAAATATTGTCCAGTAATACTTTCTTTTGCGTTGATAATTTCATCAATATTACCGCTAGCAACAATTTCGCCACCGTGTTCACCAGCTTTAGGACCAATATCCACAATAAAATCGGCTTGTCTTATTGTATCCTCATCATGTTCAACAACAATTAATGAGTTACCTAAATCAACCATTTTTCGTAATGAATTCAACAACTTTTCGTTGTCTTTTTGATGTAGACCAATTGAAGGTTCGTCTAAAACATATAAAACTCCAGTTAGATTTGCTCCTATTTGTGTTGCCAATCTAATTCGTTGTGCTTCACCACCCGATAATGTTTCAGATTTTCTATTTAAGGTCAAATATTGCAAACCAACGTTAATCAAGAAATCGATACGATGATTTATTTCAATTAGAATTAAGTTTGTTATTTCTTTTTCAATATCACTTAAATGAATTGTTTTTAGAAATTCTTTTAATTCTTCAATTGATTTATTACAGATTTCATATATATCTAAATTATTAATTTTAGTTGCCAAAGCATATTTATTCAATCTTTTTCCCTTACATAA
Organism: Mycoplasmopsis arginini; assembly: GCF_900660725.1. Classification (NCBI taxonomy): domain Bacteria; kingdom Bacillati; phylum Mycoplasmatota; order Mycoplasmoidales; family Metamycoplasmataceae; genus Mycoplasmopsis; species Mycoplasmopsis arginini. The sequence continues at coordinate 129,772 of NZ_LR215044.1, read as the reverse complement.
ATCACAAGGACTATCTGATAAATAACGTGAATAATACATTCTTATTTCATTAGAAGTAGTATCTAGATATTTTCTCTCGATTTTGTCACAAACACCTTCAATTTGACGAGATTTTTCATATTTAATCCCGTTTTCCGATGTAACAGTAAAAGCAATCTCCTCGGTTGAACCATATTTTAAAATTTCAATTTGTTCTTTAGTTAAATCATTTATTGGTCAAGTTTTATCAATATTGTAATAAGAAAGTAATTTGTCAAACTCTTGTCATTCTAAGTTTTTTGAATTAACTAAATTTTTAAAGAGCAAAATTGCACCTTGGTTAATAGATAATGTTTTATCCGGACAAATTAAATCTCATGAAGCTTTTTGTAAAAGCCCTAAACCCTTACATTTTTCACACATCCCATTTGGTGAGTTAAATGAAAAAATTCTAGGTTCAATTTTAGGCATATCAAAATCACCAAATTTACAACTGTGAGTTGTTGAATAAGTATTTGTTTCACCACCAATAACTTCAATTGTCACAAGACCTTTTGAATATTGCAAGGCAATTTCTATTGCTTCTGCTATTCTTGATTTTGTTTGAGCATCTTTAGTTAAAGTAAAGCGATCGATAATTAAATCAATATTCCATTTTTTATTTTTATCTAAAACTGGATTTTTTGCTAATTCTAAAATTTCTCCGTTTGCTTTCACACGTAAAAAGCCTTCTTTTTTTAATCTAGCTAGTGTTGTGGCGAATGAACCCTTTTGATTATTAACGACAGGCGATAAGATAAAAATTTTTGAATCTTCCTTTTGATTCAAAATATGATTGATGATATCTAAACTTTTTTGTGCGGTAATTTCATTTTTATGATTTGGACAAAAAGGTTTTCCAATACGTGCATATAATAATCTTAAATAATCATAAATTTCAGTAACAGTTCCTACAATACTTCTCGGGTTATTATGAACGGTTTTTTGTTCAATTGATATTGCAGGACTCAATCCTTCAATACTATCAACATCTGGTTTTTTTGTTCCTCCTAAAAACTGTTTAGCATAATTAGATAAACTATCAACATATCTTCTTCTACCTTCTTCATATATTGTATTAAAAGCTAAAGAACTTTTCCCTGACCCCGATAAACCTGTAAAAACTACAAATTTATTTCTGGGAATTTCTAAATTTATGTTTTTTAAATTATTTTCTCTTGCATTCTTTATTATTATTTTATCTTTCATATTAAATATAATTATATTTAAATAAAAAATTAGAAAATAAAAAAACACAAATTTACTTATTTGCGTTTTTAAAAAACTAGTTAAAATCTTCGTTATCTATTTTTTCTTTTTTAAAATTTTGCTTAGCTGGTTCACCATATTTTTTTTCATAATAAATGTCTAAAAGGTCTTGAATAAATTTTTCTCGATCTTGTAGGCTTAAATTAAATCCTGCCATGCCAGATAAAAAAGTTCCATCTTGAACTTGGTCAAGGAAATCTTCAAGCATTTTAACTATTTCATTTTCAGGAACATCAGTATTTAATAAAGAATTAACAAATGTTTCTAAGACAATTTTTCTTGCTTGTTCATGATTTGATTTTGCTCTTTCTTGTGAAGATGATGATTTTGAACCACTCATTTTATTAATTATTTCTTCTTGAGCTTGTTGTAATTTGTTAGGATCATTAATAATGCCTTGTAGTTCTTTAATTCTGGTTGGATCAGACATCATTTGTTCGATTGAAGCCAATTCGTCTCTATCTTCTTCATTTAAATCTTGATCATTGAATAATTTTTTAATTGAAGAAAAGGGGAAATCATCTTGTGCTACAAATTCAGAAGCAACATCATCTAAATAATTCTGATATATATCATCTCTTCACTCATAAATAGAAAATAAGTCTTTTGATATTGTAGATAAGTCTAATCTTAATAATAATTCATAATCATAGTAATTTAAAGATTCTTCATTACTTCATTCAAAAGTTGGATTTAATTGATTAAGAGAAAATGAAACAAAATCCGCCGCTAATAAAGTATCTGCAATTTCCTTACCATAATCTTTAGTTACAAAATAATTATCGATAATTTTATCAGTATCTATTTCAAAATTATGTTGTTTTAAATAGTTAACATTTTTCTCTTTATATTTAATATAACGTTTGCTAAGGTTTGAATCTTTATACTTTGGAGCTTTTGATATAGTAAATTTAAACGAAATTATTGAGTAGTCAGATAGAATAATTGTTAAATAATTTTCATAATTTTCATCATTTAAAAAATTAATATATTTATAAACTAAATACTCATTTTTAATAATCTTGTTGGTTGTGATTTTTTCTTCTAAATTTTTTGGTTGATCAAATAAACTATTAAATTTTTCTGATTCAAAAATTGGATAATAATTTTTTGTTTTATCTCCATAAAAACCTATTATTATTCCCGCTAATTCTTCAAAAGTTAAAGAATCGCTAAAAATAGTTTTTAATTCATTTTTTTCTTGAAAAAAATTAATTAATTCAACATTATCTTTTTTAAAAAACGGTGATAAGTAATTAATTGATTTTACTTTTAATAAATAGTTTTGACCTATTCTTGTTGCTTTCATATTTTATTCTCCTTCTAAAAATTCGTGTAGCATATGTTTTCTTGCAATATTTTTTAAACGATATAAATAATCTAAAATCGCTTCCCCTAAACCATTTTGACTCACATCGCTTGTAAAAAATCTCGCCATTGATAAAGGTTCCTTAGTAGCATTTGCCATTGCATATGAATAATTTGTTAATTTTAACATTGGTGTATCATTATTACTATCGCCAATTGTCATTACTTCATTTAATAATACATTTTCTTTATTATAAACGTTTTCCACCAATCATTTTATTGCTGTTCCCTTGTTTACTCCTAAATAATTTATTTCAACATTACAATGTGTAGGAATAATTTCAATTTTGTCTTTTAAATTTTTTATTTGTTTATAAATTTTTTGTGGATATGTTTGTGAATATGGTTCATCTAATGAATATAACTCAATTTTGATTGGATTAATCTCTTCGCCATTTCAAAGTTTAGGAATTGAGTTTAATTTATCTTGACTAATAAAATGATGTACTAAAACCTCTTTTGTAAGTTCTGGTATTTCTTTTAGATAAAAATAGCTTTTATCATCTCAAAAAATTACTTGTAAATTCATTTTATTAGCAACTTTGATTAGTTCTTTTAAAATTGAAAAATCAATATTTCAACTTTTAATCACTTGTGATTTTTCAACATCATAAATTTCTCCACCCGAAGAACAAAGCAAGTATTTTACTTTTAATTTTTGGGCTAAATCAAGCATTCTTTCTTGAACAGGATTACCTGTGCAGATATTAAAATCAGTGCCATTATTAACCGCAAATAAAACATCCTTTATAGTTTCTTCTTTTAAGTCAAAATTTTTGTAAAGTGTTCCATCAACATCAGAAAAAATAACAGGTTTTTTATTATTTGTGATCGCGTACATTTTATCCCCTTTGTTTATTTAATTTTCTATTTTTTCTTATTTTTAAAAGCTACTTTTTTTCGTTTAATTAATATTGCTATTATTATATATAAAAATAATCCTCCAATAGCAATAGATGGCACTGCATAACTTAGTATTTTTCAAATTTTATTTGAGTTTTTTTGTTGTTCATATTCTTCATTATAAAATCAATGACCATATAAAACGGTTTTGTTTTTTTCTAAATATTTTATTTCATTTATGTTTTTACTCTCATTTAAATATTTTTTTGTCGTTAATCAGCTTCAAACTAATATTGAGGCTTCTGGCATTGGTAATTTTTGGCTTCTAAAAACGACAATTAATTTTTCGTCTTCAGTTTTATTTAAATTATAGCTATTAAGTAAATTATTAAATTCTTCAGATAAATAATTATTTGAAGTTTCAAAATTATCAATTTTAATCGATTCTTTTGATTGCAAATCTTCAGTTTTACTATTTATTTCAATTTCATCTAAACTATGTAATTTTCCATTATTCTTTCATTCAAAAAATGATTCAAATGAAAAATTTTTATATGAGTTTTTTGTTTCGTCTATTGCCTTAGACAATAAAAAATCATTCCAATTTAAATTAATGTATTTGTTTTTTATTATTTCAAAACTTTTATCATTATCATTTTTTTTAATTTGATTCTTATCTTGACAAGAAATAACTACAACTGTAGTTGGTAAAATAGACAACGAACCCAAAGAAGTTAATAATATTTTTCTTATGCTTTTTTTCATATTTTTCATAATTAATTAAAATTTTATAATAAATTAGCTTATTATTTAAATATTAATAAAATAAGATAAATAAGTAGGAGGGATATATGAATAGTATTTTAGTAATTACATTGATAATTACATCAATTCTTTTATTATGCATCATTGGTTTGATTGTATTTTTAGTAATTGAAAGAAGAAATAAACAAAAAAACAATGATTCACTAAATAAACAGGATGAAATTAAATATAAAGAATATTTGCAATATTTTAAAGAAAGTAGTGAACATTTATTTACAAAATTTCAAGGTGACCAAAAGTTAGAAATTGAAAAACAAATTAATCAAAAATTTAATGAAATAAAGGATTTGTTAAATAATAAAAATCAAGAATTCAAAGAAAAATTATTTAATAATATCGATGAAAGATTTTTATCAATTAATAATTTTTTAAAAGATGAAAGTAAAAAACAAAGTCAAGAATTTAATAGTTTATCAAACAAATTAAATGAAAATATTGATAAAAAAATTGACGATATTACAAATGCTAATAAAAAATGATTCGAGGAAATCAAAACAAACATCGACAAACATTTTGAAGATAAACTCACTAAGCAAATCAACGAACATTTCGATAATATTAAAACATCAATGGATGAAATGAATAAAGGGATGACAGAATTTAGTACAATTCAAAAAAGTGTTACCGACCTTAATAAAGCTTTTTCAACTAATAAATACATCGGTAATTTTGGAGAGTTTTCTTTAAAACAAATTTTCGAAAATCATTTTCCAGATTTAAAAGATAAATTATGATTTGAACAATATAATATAAATTCAAAAAATAATGAAAGAGTTGACTTCGCTATTAAAATAAAACAGAAAACAATGGAAAATGAAGAGGTTGAGCAAATTATTCCTATTGATAGTAAATTACCTCTTGACTCATGAAATAAATATGTAAATGAAACAAATAAAGAATTAAAAGAAAAAAATCTTAAAGCTTTTAGAAATAGTATTAAAGAAATGGCAAAAAGCATTAGTGATAAGTACATTAATGTTAATAAAAAAACTACACCATATGCTTTAATGTTTGTTCCTTCTGAATTTATTTATTCTTCAATTCTTCAAGAGTATGATTTTACATCTAAAATTTGAAGAGATCATAGAGTATTTATTTTAGGTCCAACTTTAACAACGGCATTTATTTATAATTTATTTGTTCAAAACCAAAATTTCAAAGTAGCAAAAGATATTGATAAAATTCGAGGATTATTTGTTGAAATCCAAAATAATTACAAAAATATAAATAATAATATCATCGAAAGTTTAAAATCAGTTAATAGTGCTTCAGACAAAATTAAAATTGCTTATAAGAATTCAAGATTAGTTGTTGAAAAAATTAATAAAAACTCCGAAGACTTAAATATTCGAAAAATTGAAATCAAAAAAGACTTAGAAGAAAAATTATTACCCGAAGAAACTTTTGAAAATCAAGAAAAATAAAAAAAATATGCTGCCGGTATTAAGGCAACATATTTTTATTTTAAATTATTTTATAATTTTTGTTACAGTTCCAGCACCAACGGTTCTACCACCTTCACGGATTGAGAATCTTGTACCTTCTTCAACAGCGATAGGAGCGATTAAGGTAACTTTTAATTCAACTGTATCCCCTGGCATAACCATTTCACGTTGTCCGATAAATGCGATACCACCAGTAACGTCTGTTGTACGGAAGTAGAATTGTGGTTTATAGTTTTGGAAGAATGGTGTGTGACGTCCACCTTCTTCTTTTTTAAGAACGTAAACTGTAGCTTCAAATTCTGTGTGAGGAACGATTGTTTTAGGTTTTGCTAAAACTTGACCACGTTCGATTTCTGATCTATCAATACCACGTAGTAATAAACCAGCGTTATCCCCAGCTTGAGCTTCTTTTAAGTTCTTTCTGAACATTTCGATACCAGTAACAACTGTTTTCTTGGTTGGTTTTAGACCAACGATTTCAACTTCCTCGTTAAGAGTTAAAACACCACGTTCAACTCTACCTGTTGCAACTGTTCCACGACCTGTAATTGTGAAAACGTCTTCGATTGCCATTAAGAATGGTTTTTCTGTTTCACGTTTTGGTTCTTCGATGTATGAGTCAACAGCTTCCATTAATTCCATAATTTTATTTTCGTATTCTGCATCACCTTGTAATGCTTTTAGAGCTGAACCAGCGATAACTGGTGTGTTGTCTCCATCAAATCCATATTCGTTTAGTAATCCACGGATATCCATTTCAACTAAACCGATCATTTCTTCTCTTTCTTCCGGGTTGAACATATCAATCTTGTTTAAGAAAACAACAATCTTAGGAACACCAACTTGTTTAGCTAAAAGAATGTGTTCACGTGTTTGAGGCATAGGACCATCTGTAGCAGCAACTACTAAGATAGCACCATCCATTTGAGCAGCACCTGTAATCATGTTTTTAACGTAGTCAGCGTGGCCTGGACAGTCGACGTGAGCATAGTGACGTTTTTCTGTTTGATATTCGATGTGTGAAGTATTAATAGTAATACCACGTGCTTTTTCTTCAGGAGCATTATCGATAGAAGCATAATCTCTAGCTTCTGATAAACCTTTTTTAGATAAAACTGTAGCGATAGCAGCTGTTAATGTTGTTTTACCGTGGTCAACGTGACCGATTGTACCAACGTTAACGTGAGCTTTTGAACGGTCAAAATCTAATTTTGCCATTTTGATTCCTTTCTAATTAAATATTTTTATATATGTTTGATATTTTAATTTTATATAAGATTCAGAAAATCTTGATTAAACGCGTTTAACCACCTAAGCATAGCCTTTCATCTATGTCCTGTCCAAAATTCGTTTAATAATATAAAATTAACAATAAAAATAATTTTAACAAAAATAAAATTTTTATCCAAATAATTTTACCAAAAATAAGGTTTGTTTTTTGATTATATTTTTTGGTTATTCTTATGATAACACACTAAATTAATTAAGTTTATTTTTTGTTCTTAAATTTAGATAAAAAAACATCTTGAATTTTTTTCTCAATTTTAATTATAAATATTTAAATAAAAAACTCTAACTTAATTAGAGTCTTTTAAAATTCTTCCTAAAACAGATTGAAGATTTTCAATTGGAACTGCTTGTAAAACACCGTTTTCTGCTAAAGTGATTCCACCGTTTTCTTCACTAACGATTAATGTTGAAGCATCACACATTTCAGAAATTCCCATTCCAGCACGGTGTCTTGCTCCATATTTATTATCAATGGATTTTTTTGTAATTTTATAATATGTCGCAACATAATAAATTTTATTATTTCTTATAACAACAGCTCCATCATGAAGTGGACTATGCTTATTAAAAATTGAAATTAAAATAGATGAAGAAATATTTGCATCCAAAATAATTCCGTCAGTTCTTAAACCATCTAAATTATCGTTGTTTTCGATCGTTATAATTGCTCCGGTTTTTGTTTTAGACAACTTTTCCAAAGCTTCTTTTAATTGATAAATAATTCTTATTTTAGTTGAATTTCCTAATGTTTTTTTAATAGATTTACTTTTTTTTGTGGCGTTAACAGCAACAATAATATAATTTATAGAAATTATAAGTGCTATTAAGACAACGACGGCTAAAGTAATATATACAGCAGTATCCATTTTTTTACCCCCATTTATTTTTATCTAATTAAGAAGCCCTTTTTGTTAAATAAATAATTAAACCTAAAACAATGCTTTGAATTAAAATAACAAAAACTACAATTAATATTCTTTTTGTTTTACTAATTGGTTTTGCAGGAGAAGATAAAGGCGATTCCGATCAATTATCAAATTCAATATATGTTTGATATTTCATTTGTAATTGTGTTTGTCTTTTTTGCGTTTCTTTAATTAAATCTTTATTTTTTTCATCCATTATGTTCATAAATCTAATTTTTTGAAAAAAATTAAAAATTTCCATTTCGGAATATTCTTTATAAAACTTCGCATTTTTTTTATAAGCTTGAAACTCAGTTATGATTCTTGAAATGCTATCGCTTTCAGGATCATAATTTAGTGTTCTTGTATCTTTTTGCTTTTGTGCCATATTTTTTCTCCTTTATAACATTATAAATTTTAGATAAATTACTTTTTCATCTATTATTTATGTATTATTTATGAATTAAAATAATTTTATTATAATTATCTATATCGTTAAAAATTTTATATTAAATTAGGAGATAAAATGAAAAAAACAATAAAGGATATTGATTTAAAAGGAAAAAAAGTAATTTTAAGAGTTGATTTTAATGTTCCGATTGCAAACGGAATTGTTATGGACACTAAAAGAATTGATGCAGCCATCCCTACAATTAAATATATTTTAGACAATGGCGCTTCTTTAATTATGATTTCGCACTTAGGAAGAATTAAAAGCGAAGAAGATAAGGCAAACAAATCTTTAAAAGTTGTTGTTGAAAAATTCTCACAAATTCTAGGAAAAGAAGTTCAATTTGTACCATTCACTAGAGGAAAAGAAGTTGAAGAAGCAGCTGAAAATTTAAAACCAGGAGAGGTTATTTTCTTAGAAAATACCCGTTTTGAAGATTTAAACGATAAAGCGGAATCAGGAAATAATGAAGAATTAGCAAAATACTGAGCAAGTTTAGGTGATGTTTATGTAAACGATGCTTTTGGCGCCTCACATAGATCACATGCTTCAACAGCAGGAATTGCTAAATTTGTTAAAGAATCAGCATTAGGATTTTTAATGAATGATGAAGTGTCACATTTAGAAAAAATTCTAGATGGTTTTGAAAGACCTTTTGTCGCAATCGTTGGTGGTGCTAAGGTTAGTGATAAAATTAAAGTGTTAGAAAAATTATTCCATATTGCTGATAAGGTTTTAGTAGTTGGTGGTATGGCATATACTTTTCAAAAAGCCTTAGGGCATAAAATTGGAACATCAATTTGTGAAGATGATAGAGTTGAAATGGCAAAACAATATTTAGTTGAATATAAAGATAAAATTGTTTTACCTATTGATAATGCATATACAGATGAATTTGCTGATAAAGTTCCTGCATTTACCACAAAAGATAATATCGACATTCCTGATGGATATATGGGACTTGATATTGGTCCACAATCAGTAGAATTATTTAATGAAGTTATTTCAACAGCAAAAACCATTTTCTGAAATGGTCCTGCTGGTGTAACTGAATTTAAAAACTTCGAAAACGGAACTAAGGGAATTGCAATTGCAATTGCTAACAACCAAGATGCATACTCAGTTGTTGGTGGTGGAGATTCAGTTACTGCAATTAACAAATTAGGTTACCAAAATAAATTTAGTTTTATATCAACAGGTGGTGGTGCTTCTATTGAATTTATCCAAGGTAATAAAATGCCAGGATTTGAAGTAATTCAAGACAAATAATAATTAATTATTAAAAATATAATTTTAAAAATTTTTTTCAAATTTGAAGGCTTTCAATATTTTTGTTGAGAGTAAAAATTAAAAATATGGCGTTCCAGTATACGTAAGTAATCTGGCGCCATATTTTTAATTTTTAGTTTACCTTATTTTTAATAATTTTAATTTAAAGTTTTGCTAAAATTTTAACTATGAAAAATTCTAAATTATCTTTGAAAGAAACACAATTTGCTATTGAAAAATTAAAGGATATTTTTTCACGAAAACTAAGAAAATCTTTAAATTTAACCAGAGTTTCAGCGCCATTATTTTTAAGAAGTTCTAGCGGGCTTAATGATGGGCTTTCCGGTGAACTTCCGGTTATTTTTAAACCTAAAAATATTAACGAAAATATCGAAATTATTCATTCATTAGCAAAATGAAAAAGAGACGCTTTAGCCCGATATAATTTTGGTTTATATGAAGGCATTTATACTGATATGAATGCAATAAGACAACAAGAAGATATAGATTTAACTCATTCATTTTATGTTGATCAATGAGACTGAGAATTGGTTATTAATTCCAATGATCGTAATTTAACATTTCTAAAATCAATTGTTAAAAAAATTTACAAGAGTTTAAAACTTACCGAAAAAACAATTAATAAATTTTATCCATCATTAGACAAAAAATTACCTAAGAACATAACGTTCATTGATTCTGAAGAGCTTTTTAATTTATATCCAAATTTAAGTCCGGAAGAAAGAGAATATGAAGCAGTAAAAAAACATAAAGCAATTTTTATATATAAAATTGGTAATTTACTACCTGATAAAAAGCCTCATTCAAAAAGAGCTAAAGATTATGATGATTGAAATTTAAATGGTGATTTAATTGTATATGACGGTATTAATGACATTGCTTTAGAACTAAGCAGTATGGGAATTAGAGTTAATAAATTATCATTAATTAAACAATATAATTTATTAGAAGAAGAAATTATGCAGATAAGTCCTTACCATAAAAATATAATTGAAGAAAAATTACCACTAACAATCGGTGGAGGAATTGGACAGTCAAGAATTGCTATGTTTTTATTAGAAAAAAATCATATTGGAGAAGTTCAAGTAAGTGTCTGGGATGAAGAAACAAAAAAAGAGGCACTTAAGAATAATATAAATTTATTATAATATCTAAATTTTTCATTTTAAAGATTTAACTATGAATAAAACACGGCTTTTATAAAAAACTTAAAGCTGTGTTTTATTTTGCAATTTTGAAATAGCAAACATCTCCGTCTTTCATTAAATAATTTCTTCCTTCAAGTGACATTTTACCATTTTCTTTAGCGCCTTTTTCGCCATTATATAATATATAATCATCATATTTGATGATTTCAGCCTTAACAAATTTCTTTTCAAAATCTGTATGAATAATTCCGGCACATTCTGCAGCATTCATTCCATTTTTAAAAACTCATGCTCTAGCTTCTATTTCTCCGGCTGTAAAATATGTTGCTTGATTTAAAATGTAAAAACTTTTTGAAATAATTTCATCTAAACCTGATTTTTCAATATTATATTCGCTTAAAAACATTTGTTTTTCTTCTTTTGAAAATGAAGATAATTCATGTTCAATTTTTACCGAGATGGGTATTATAACCTCATTATTTTTTTCAATTTCATTTTTTAATTTTAAAAAGTGTTGAGATTCATTAATATTTTTATAGGTATTAGTATCTAAGTTAGCGACATAAATTGTTGGTTTTATTGATAAAAATTGATAGTTTTTGATTAATAAAAATTCTTCCTCATCAAAAGCAATATTCTTAAGCATTTTTTCTTCAAGTAAATAATCTTTAATTTTTAACAAAATATTATATTCTTTTTTTAGTTCTTCATCTTTAGAATTTAATGCTTTTTTTCCTATTCTATTTAACACATTTTCAACTAGTTGTAAATCAGCTAAAATAAGTTCTAAATTAATAATTTGCAAATCATGAATCGGATCAATTTTATTGTTAACATGAACAATATCATCATTTTCAAAACATCTTATAACATGGACAATAGCATCAACTTCGCGAATATTAGCTAAAAATTTATTTCCTAGACCTTCTCCTTTTGAAGCGCCCTCAACCAAACCGGCAATATCAACAAATTGAAATGTTGCAGGAACAACTTTTTTGGTATTTACAATTTTTGCTAGTTTATATAATCTTTCATCTTCTAAATTTACAATAGCAACATTAGGTTCAATTGTAGTAAAAGCATAATTAGCAGATTCAGCTTCATTTAATGTTAATGCTGAAAATAATGTACTTTTCCCTACATTTGGTAATCCAACAATCCCTGCTTTTAATGACATAAATTAACCTCCATATTTATTAAAATAAATATTAAATATTAATAATTTTAAGCAATTAATAAATCTTTTTTTAACTTTTTTTAAAAAAGCATTTTTGCTTAAAAAATATTTTTTATATAAATTAAGAAAATATTGTTATAATTGTTTCGTAATTAAAAATACATATAGAGTTGTTTAGCTTGACAGCAGTGAAACATGCCAACCTGTTTTTAAAAAAATAAGGTGGATAGTCAGAGATTTAAAATCTAACATGTATCATTAAATGTTTATGTTAATTAAAGCAACTTATTATGTTTAGATAAGTTGCTTTTAATATTTTTAATTATTAATTATAAAAAGGAATAAAAAAAGATGAAAAGATTATTAACTAGTGAATCAGTAGGGGCAGGTCACCCTGATAAAATTTGTGACCAAATTTCTGATGCAATTTTAGATGCAGCCTTAAGCCAAGATAAATATTCCAGAGTTGCTTGTGATGTTATTGCTAATGATAACTTAATTTATGTTGGCGGGCAAGTAACAACAAAAGCAAAAATCAATGTAGAAAAAGAGGCATGAAAAATTTTGGAAAATTTAGGTTATAAAAGAGAGGATTTTAAGATTATTAATGGTATTACAAAACAAAGTGCTGATATCGCTAAAGGTGTCGATAAAGATAATGATAAGGAATTAGGCGCTGGTGACCAAGGAATTTTATTTGGTTATGCAACTGATGAAAATGACTATTTTATGCCTTGACCATTAATCTTGTCTCATGAATTAGTAAAAAGAGCTGAAGGCCTAAGAAGAGAAAATAAATTTCCTTTTGCTAAATCTGATATGAAAAGCCAAGTAACGCTTGAATACGATGATGAATTAAATAAATTTAAAATAAAGAAAGTTTTAATGTCAATTCAACATGAAGAAAATTGTGATTATAAAATATTTAAAGAATTTATTAAAACCAATATTATTAATTTTGTTTTAAAAAAACACGGTTTTAATTTAGATTATGAATTGTTAATTAATCCAACTGGAAGATTTGTAATTGGCGGTCCTATTGGTGATACCGGACTAACCGGAAGAAAAATAATAGTCGATACATATGGTGGCTTTGCTAGACATGGTGGTGGAGCATTTTCGGGAAAAGATGCAACAAAGATTGATCGATCTGCTGCTTATATGGCAAGATATATTGCGAAAAATCTAGTAGCTGCCAACATAGCTAAAAAAGTAGAAATTCAATTATCATATGCAATAGGTCTACCAAGACCACAATCAATTTTTGTTGAAACATTTAGCTCATCAAAATATAGCGAAGAACAGATTATAAAAGCTATTTATAAAATTTTTGATTTAAGCGTTGAAGGAATTATAAAAACTTTAGATTTATTAAAACCAATTTACTTGCAAACATCTACTTTTGGACATTTTGGAAGAAATGATTTAGAACTATCTTGAGAAAAACTTGATAAAATAGAAGAAATTAAAAACTTTTTTGAAAATATATAAACTTAATTATAATTTATATAATTTTCATAGGAGATTAGTTTAATGGTAGAACAATGGACTCCAAACCCATTTGTGCGGGTTCAATTCCTGTATCTCCTGCCATATCAAAGATAATTTGAAATAAAAAACAAGCAGTAAGATTATTAAAAACTTATTTGCTTGTTTTTATTTTTAACTAAGAATTATCGATTGTATTTTTTTCATTATTAGCAATTTTCATTGCTTCTTCCAAATCGAGTCTAGCAGAGTGTATTTAGACATTAAATCATAGATATGATATTCGTAGACATTATCGAAAATGAAATTAATATAATTTGAGCGAGCTTTTTCATAAATACTTTTACTTCAATCAATTTTTTCTCTTAACTCTTCTTTAATTTCAAAATATTTGTTTTCATTTAGTGTGAAAATAAACTCTATAGTGAACCCCAAAAATTGAACTAAAAAAATTAATTCGAATTGCTTTTTATGGAATGATACCTATACTTCTTAGGTGTCATTCTTTTAATTTTGTTTTAAAAAATATTAAAATTATTTTTTAGTAAATAACTATTTATAATATAAAATAATAATTAAATTTAATTTTAAAAAATAATAAAAGAGGCTTAAATGTATAAAAATTTTTCAAAAGGAATGATTGAAATAATAACAGGACCTATGTTTAGTGGTAAGAGTGAAGAGTTATTAAGAAGACTAAGAACTTTATCGTATGCAAAGTTTAATAGTTTAATTATCAAACCGGAATATGATAACCGTTTCTCGGAAAACGAAATAGTAAGCCGTTGCGGTTTAAAACATAAAACATTTTCAATTAAAAAAATTGAAGAAATTTATAATCTATTAAATAAACAAAAATATCAAGCGGTTTTAATTGATGAAGCTCATTTTTTTGGTTTAGATTTAATTAATATTGCTGATGATTTAGCAAATAAAGGATATCTTGTTATTATCGCTGGATTAGATCAAGATTACCAACGTCGCCCTTTTGAACCTATACCAAGTCTTATGGCCATAGCCGAAACAGTAACAAAATTACAAGCAATATGCGTTGTTTGTCAGAATATTGCTTCTACTTCTTACCGTAAAGCAAAAAGTGATGATTTAAATTATCTAGGTGATTATAACGAATATGAAGCTAGATGCCGTAAATGTCATTTATTAGGTGAAAAAGTAAAAAAATAAAATAAAAAAAATGGGGCGTTCGAAGGGGATCGAACCCTCGTATGCCGGAGCCACAACCCGGAGCGTTAACCACTTCGCCACGAACGCCATTTTTATAAATTGCTTTAATATTTTAACATAAATAATTAAATTTAATTAAAAATTAAAAACGTAAGGGCAAAAGAAAAAACACATTGTTAAAAATGTGTTTTCCTAAATTGAAAATTCAAGTGCAACACATTTAAAGTAAAATTTAGATGTGGAACTTGAATTTTTTATATTAATTAAAAAAAGAAAAAAGTTCCATTGGAACGGAAGGAACTCATATGAATTATACAATAAAAAAATATAACCATTTAACAGATTCTGAAAGAATAATTATTGAAAATTACTTAAAGTTAAATTATTCTCTTCGTATGATTTCAAGATTAATTAAACGAAGTGTATCAACCTTAAGTAGGGAAATAAAAAGGAATACAAATGAATTTGGAGTTTATGAATTTAAATATGCTAGTTTAAAAACAAAAGAAAGATTTAGACATAAGTATTATTTTAAATTTGTCGATAACAAAAAATTCAAAAATTTTTCTAAAGCTTTTTTACAAAAATATGACAAAAAGTTTTTTGGCATAAAGTCAACATATAATTATATAAAAACTAAAACAAAGCACTGTTGTCCTTCTTTGAGAACAGTGTTTAATTGAATAAATACTAATAATTGAGTTATAAAAAAGTATCAAAAATTAAGATTATATTATAAAAAAGGTGGTAAAAGAACTGCATCTGTAATAAATCGGCTTGTAAAATCAGCTGATTATGTTTTTCCAATATGAACCCGACCTAAATCTATAGATTTAAGACTTGAGTTTGGACACTGAGAAGCAGATTTGGTTTTAGGAAAAAGAGCAAATGGATATAATAATGTTTTAACTTTAACTGAAAGAAAAACAAGAATTGGGTTTGAAAGAATAATACAAAGCAAATCGCCACATACAATTAATTCAGAACTAAAAAAGATTATAAAAGATAATGGATTACAAGTAAAAACAATAACAATGGACAACGGTATTGAATTTGAAAAAATAGGTATTTTAGCTAGATGAATGAATATAAAAATTTATAGAGCTGAACCTTACGCATCTTTTCAAAGAGGATCAAATGAACATTGAAACGGAATTTTAAGAAGGGAATTTAAAAAAGGATTTAACTTTAATACTATAACGCAAGAAAAATTAGATTCGGTTGTTAACCAAATAAATAATATGACACGCGAAATACTAAATTGGAAAACACCGCTACAAGTGTATTTAGAAAATATTAAATAATAATTATCATCAACAAATATCAGTAAAACAAAAAATTTTTATTTTCATTTGAAAAAATGAACTTTTTTTATTTACTTTTTTTTGATTAAATAATTTAAAAAAAATAAAAAATGTATAATAAAAAAAGCCCAAGGCATTTGTGTTGCACTTGAACTTTCTCTTTGGGAAAACACATTGTTAAAAATGTGTTTTTTTGTTCTAATATTTTGGTTTAAATTTAAAATAATTCAATTTCATGAACATCTATTTTGTCTTTAAATCTAAAAGGAATTACAATTTTTCCATCTGATTTCTTATCAAAGCATAAAGCCGATCTATTAGAACCAGAAACTGCAAATACTATTTCTTGACTAGCTACCATATCTAAAAAATCTCGTGCAAATAAGCCATCACTAAATGCTGTCTTAGCTTTTTTATTGCTTGAACCAAAAGTAAATGTTTTAGTTTTTTTATTGATCTTTAAATAACCAAAATAATTTTTATCTGTTGGACTATCTTTAATTTTAGTTGAAGATAATTTTAAAATCTCAGATTTAATTCTTTCATCAACTTGTGTAGTTAAAATTTCGTTTTTATTAACTTTGTCAATAATAAGTTGCTGAGCAATTTCTTGATCTATAGCTTTTTTAGCTTCTGTTGCTTTAGTAATTGCTGCGGTTAGTTTTTCAGTTGCTGATTTATAGTTTTCTTTTGTTGGATTGTCTGCTGGAACATCAGCCTTGGCAGCAGCAACTTCTTCTTCTAAAGTTTCTTTGATTTGTTGATATTTATTATCATCAGTTGTTAATTGTGTTACTAGTTGTTCTGCTTCACTAACTTTTTCATTATACGCATTTTTAGCTTCTTCAAATTCAGCAATTTCTTGATCTATAGCTTTTTTAGCTTCTGTTGCTTTAGTAATTGCTGCGGTTAGTTTTTCAGTTGCTGATTTATAGTTTTCTTTTGTTGGATTGTCTGCTGGAACATCAGCCTTGGCAGCAGCAACTTCTTCTTCTAAAGTTTCTTTGATTTGTTGATATTTATTATCATCAGTTGTTAATTGTGTTACTAGTTGTTCTGCTTCACTAACTTTTTCATTATATGCGGCTTTTGCTTTAGCTAATTGTTGTTCTGGAGTTTCGGGTTCTTCAGTTTTTGCCTTAATTTCTTCAACCTTTTTAACCAAAACATCTAAAGCATTCTTGATTTGTTCATTGCTTGACTCAGGATTTGATAAAACCGCTTGAGCAGCTTCTAAAGCTAATTTAATTTCAGCTTTTTGAAATTCTTTTAATTCTTTATTTGTTTCTAATTCTTCTTCGAAGATTTTAATTTGATTTGAAAGTTGTTTTTTAGGAGTTTTTCTAGTTATTGTTGTAACAGCTATAGCAACAGATGCTGCTGTAACAGTTGCGGCTAGAAAAGTCAATCCTATTATCAATTTAGTTGATTTTTTCATTTTACCCCCATCTAATAATTTATTGTTTTACATCCTAATTATATATATATATATATATAGAATTGGACAATTTTAATGGATTTTAATGCATTTTTAATATAAAAACATATAAAAACTACCAAAAATGAATTAAAAATAAAATGCAGAAATAATATAATGAACCCCAAAAGTTCTTTCAAATTACTTGGTCCAACTTTTGAGGTTCATTATAGTTGGTGGCTCTTTTTTTAACAACACACTTATTTTTTACACATCTATAAATATCGGGGCGTTCAGGCGAAATAAAAACATCAGCTAAATTAATAACTGATGCTTTAATCACTCTATTTCGTTAGAGTATTATGTAAAATTTTAAATTAAGGAAATTATCATCTTTTGGTATATAACCTGAACAATACAGCAAATATAAACTTTAAAGTTATTCTTATTCTTCAAGCAATTTTATAAATAAAGCGAATCTATTCTCAATAAAAAGTGGGTTAGTCTTTTTAAACATCATATGAGATACATTATCAGATAAAGACATTAAATCCGCAAAAGTTTTTAATGTCTTAAAAGCTTCACAATTTTTATTCAAGCCTTTAATGAAGGTAAATATAGCCTTCTCAGCATTATGACTCAAAAAGTTATACAATCTAGCAACAAAGCCACAAATAACATCAGAAATTTGTATTTCTCTGCTAGTTTTTGAATCCAAAAAAATAATATCTAATTTGCTTTCATAATCATCATCAAATTCACTCAATCTTTTAGTTATTGAGAGCTCATTATCAAAATACTTTTTGTCGTTAACTTCAATCATTCTTGAAAGATAAGTAAAAAATACATCACTTGATATAACATATGGCTCATTATCTTCTAAAAAAAATCAAATTAGTTTTATCTCTTGGACTTTCTTTAATTTTAGTCTTAGATAATTCTAAAATTTTAGATCTAGTATTTTTATCAACTGGATTATATAATGAACCCCAAAAGTTGGACCAAGTAATTTGGAAAAACTTTTGGGGTTCGTTATATTGGACTCTTTTTTTATTGACACGCTTATTTTTTTACACATTCAAAATTTTTTTATTAACTTTGTCAATAATAAGATGTTAAGCAGATTCTTCATCTAAATCTATAGCATTTTTTGCTTCTGTTACTTTAGTGATTTCATCTGTTAGTGTTTTAGTTGCTAATTCATATTCATTTTTTGTTGGATTTTGTTATGAAATAAGAGCTTTGGCAGCAGAAATTTCTTCTTCAAGAGTTGCAATAATTTTATTATATTTTGCAAAATCAGTGTTTAATTGTGATAATAGTTCTTCTGCTTCTTTAACTTTTTGTTTATAATCGCTTATCCATTGGCTATCTAGCGCCCCCCCCCTCTGGAGTTCCAGGTTGTGTTTCAGGTTGTGTTTCTGGAGTTCCAGGTTGTGTTTCTGGAGTTCCAGGTTGTGTTTCAGGTTGTGTTTCTGGAGTTCCAGGTTGTGTTTCAGGTTGTGTTTCTGGAGTTCCAGGTTGTGTTTCAGGTTGTGTTTCTGGAGTTCCAGGTTGTGTTTCAGGTTGTGTTTCTGGAGTTCCAGGTTGTGTTTCAGGTTGTGTTTCTGGAGTTCCAGGTTGTGTTTCAGGTTGTGTTTCTGGAGTTCCAGGTTGTGTTTCAGGTTGTGTTTCTGGAGTTCCAGGTTGTGTTTCAGGTTGTGTTTCTGGAGTTCCAGGTTGTGTTTCAGGTTGTGTTTCTGGAGTTCCAGGTTGTGTTTCAGGTTGTGTTTCTGGAGTTCCAGGTTGTGTTTCTGGAGTTCCAGGTTGTGTTTCAGGTTGTGTTTCTGGAGTTCCAGGTTGTGTTTCTGGAGTTCCAGGTTGTGTTTCAGGTTGTGTTTCTGGAGTTCCAGGTTGTGTTTCAGGTTGTGTTTCTGGAGTTCCAGGTTGTGTTTCAGGTTGTGTTTCTGGAGTTCCAGGTTGTGTTTCAGGTTGTGTTTCTGGAGTTCCAGGTTGTGTTTCAGGTTGTGTTTCTGGAGTTCCAGGTTGTGTTTCAGGTTGTGTTTCTGGAGTTCCAGGTTGTGTTTCAGGTTGTGTTTCTGGAGTTCCAGGTTGTGTTTCTGGAGTTCCAGGTTGTGTTTCAGGTTGTGTTTCTGGAGTTCCAGGTTGTGTTTCAGGTTGTGTTTCTGGAGTTCCAGGTTGTGTTTCTGGAGTTCCAGGTTGTGTTTCAGGTTGTGTTTCTGGAGTTCCAGGTTGTGTTTCAGGTTGTGTTTCAGGTTGTTCAGTTTTTGCCTTAATTTCTTCAACCTTTTTAACCAAAACATCTAAAGCATTCTTGATTTGTTCATTGCTTGACTCAGGATTTGATAAAACCGCTTGAGCAGCTTCTAAAGCTAATTTAATTTCAGCTTTTTGAAATTCTTTTAATTCTTTATTTGTTTCTAATTCTTCTTCGAAGATTTTAATTTGATTTGAAAGTTGTTTTTTAGGAGTTTTTCTAGTTATTGTTGTAACAGCTATAGCAACAGATGCTGCTGTAGCAGTTGCAGCTAGAAAAGTCAATCCTATTATCAATTTAGTTGATTTTTTCATTTTACCTCATATAATAATTTATTTTTTTACATAAAAATATTACCAAATTATTATAAGTTTTGTATATATATATATATATTTATATAATTAAACAATTTTAATTGGATTTTAATGCATTTTTAATATAAAAACATATAAAAACTACCAAAAATGAATTAAAAATAAAATGCAGAAATAAATCTGCATTAAATTATTTTTTTTGTTCAGCCAATTTTTTCTTTAAAACTAATTCTTCGATAACCGTGTATTTAGTTTCGTCGACTTTTTCAAATTTAGCTTCTTTATCAAAAGCTTTGGTATCTATGTTATTTACAATTAAAGAAAGTAAGTTATTTTTAAATTCTACAATTCCACGATCAATAAAAAAAGTTTTTGTCAAATTATTGTCTTCTTTAATAATAATTTTTGAAGGAACAAGTGCTGCTAAAAAAGGTATTGCTTCTTTCATTAAACCAATTTGACCTTCTGTTGTAGTAAAAGTTGCAATAAAAGCTTTTGATTGATAATATACACCGTTTGGTGTTGTTATAAGGATATTAATAAATTTATTTTCACTCATAAATTATTTTTCAAATTTATATCCTAAAGTTTTAGCCTTTTCAATTACGTCTTCGATTGTACCTACATATAAAAATGCTTCTTCAGGTAAATCATCGTATTTACCACTTAATATTTCTTTAAATGATCTTATTGTGTCTTGCAATTGAATATATCTACCTTTAATACCACTAAATTTTTCAGCAACAAAAAATGGCTGTGATAAAAAGCTTCTAATTCTTCTTGCTCTTGCAACAACCTTTTTATCTTCTTCTGAAAGTTCATGCATACCTAAAATTGCAATAATATCTTGTAATTCTTTAAATCTTTGTAGGATATTTTGAACTTCTCTTGCAGTATTATAATGTTCTAAACCGATTATATTTGGATCCATCATTCTTGAATTTGAACCTAATGGATCTATTGCTGGATAAATACCTAAAGCAGCAATATCACGATCTAAGACTGTTTTAGCATCTAAGTGAGTAAATGTTGTTGCAGGCGCTGGATCTGTTAAGTCATCCGCTGGTACATAAACTGCTTGCACTGATGTAATTGAACCTTTATTAGTTGAAGTAATTCTTTCTTGCAACTGACCCATTTCAACTGCTAAGGTAGGTTGGTATCCAACAGCTGAGGGCATTCTGCCTAATAAAGCTGAAACTTCTGAACCTGCCTGGGTAAATCTAAAAATGTTATCAATAAATAATAAAACATCTTGTCCCATTTGATCACGAAAATATTCAGCCATTGTAAGAGCAGTAAATGGTGCTCTCATTCTAGCGCCGGGAGGTTCATTCATTTGACCAAAAACTAAAGCGGTTTTATCTAGAACACCGCTTGCTTTCATTTCATGGTATAAATCATTCCCTTCTCTAGTTCTTTCACCAACACCAGCAAAAACAGATAAACCACCATGTTGTTTAGCAATATTGTTAATTAATTCTTGAATTAAAACTGTTTTACCAACACCAGCTCCACCAAATAAACCAATTTTCCCGCCTTTAATGTAAGGAATTAAAAGGTCGATAACTTTAATACCAGTTTCAAAAATCTCTAATGTTGATTTTTGTTCTTCAAAACTTGGAGCACTTCTATGAATAGGCATTTGGTGTTCGAAATTACCACCAAGTAAATCAATCGGTTGACCCAAAACATTAAACATTCTTGAGAGAATTTCTTTTCCTACAGGAGCACTAATTGGTCTTTTTAAATCAAGAACCTTCATCCCTCTTCTTAAACCAATAGTTAAACTCATAGCAATAGTTCTTACTGTATCATTACCAATGTGTTGTGCAACTTCTAGAATTTGTTTATTTTCGGAGTTATTTTCATCAACAACTTCTAGAGCATTTAACATTTTAGGAGCCTTACCTTCATCGAATCTAACGTCGATAACAGCACCCAAAATTTGGGTAATAACACCATAATTTAATTCACTTTTTTCTTCTTTTTTTGCCATTTTGTTAAATCCTTTCACTAAGAACCTGCTCCATTAACAATTTCAGTAAGTTCTTGAGTAATTTTTGATTGACGTGAACTGTTGTATTCAATTTTTAAATCTTCTATTAACTCTTCTGCGTTATCAGACGCTTGTTCCATTGCCGTTCTTCTTTGACTTGTTTCAGCCATTTTTGCATTAATTAAAGCATTATAAATAGAAGCTTCAAAAAAGATTCGAAAAGAATTTATTAAAATAACTTCTGGATTAGGTTCAAAAATTATTTCTAAATTATCATTATTTACATTATTGTTTATATTTTCTTTGTCAAATTTTTCAATTGTGTTTTTTGAAATTGGAAAAATTTCTTGAACAATTGGATCAGCTTTTAATGGATTTTCATAATCTGTATAAATTAATTTAACTGATGTTAATAATGAAATTTCTAAAACATCATATATTTTATTTGAAACCACTTGAGCTATTTCATAAGTTGGATTATCGCCAATTTGCGTTAAAGTTTGAATAATATGATATTTTTTATTTTTCTCAATTAAACTTAATAGTTTTGATCCAATAACAATTAAAATATCGTCGCCGGTAACTACCTCATTAATTTTTTTATACATTTCTGAATTAAAAGAACCACAAAGACCTAAATCACTTCCAAAAACAATATATAAATTTCTTTTTGCTGTAAATTTTCAAGCATGACGATTTAATAATTTATCTATATCTTGTTCAGAATGTTTGATTAAATTAATAAATATATTTTCCACATTTTTAAAATATGATTTTACTTCACTGATTTTATTTTTTATTTTGGAAAATTTTGCAGTTGCAACAAGTTCCATTGCTTTTGTTATTTTTTTTGTTGAATTAATTGAGTTAATTCTTTGTTTTATTTTTTGCAAACTTTCCATGGTAATTCTGGAATAGGAATATAGTTTTCTTTGTTATATAATGGAATAGTTTTTATAAATAAATCATTAAATTCAATAATTTGATTATAAATTTCTTCAATTAACTCATTAGTTCAATCAGATGATTCATCAATTTTTCTGATAATTTCTGTTGCTTTAGTATCAGTTGCAAAATAAGTTAAAATGTCTTGACGGTACTTAATTATGCTGTTTTTAGGAATAACATTAATTAAACGATATTTTGCTAAAAATAATAAAATAATTTGCTGAGCTGGTGAATAAGGTGAAAATTGAGATTGTTTTAATAATTCATAGACCTTCGCTCCATGTTCTAAAATTATTCTTGTATTTTGATCAAGATCAGAACCAAATTGGGCAAATGCTTGCATTTCATTATACTGTGCTAATTCTAATTTTAAACTTGAAACAATTTTCTTTGTCATCTTTGTTTGCGCTGATGAACCAACTCTACTTACAGAATAACCAATATCTATAGCAGGTCTTTGGCCTGAGTTAAATAATGATTCTTTTGTAAAAATTTGTCCATCAGTAATTGAAATGACGTTTGTTGGAATATATGCAGAAATATCTTCAGCTTGGGTTTCAATTATTGGAAGAGCAGTAATTGAACCACCGCCATAATCGTTATTTAAACGTGCTGATCTTTCTAATAATTGTGAGTGTAGATAAAAAACATCACCAGGATATGCTTCACGTCCAGGAGGTCTTCTTAATAATAACGATAGTGTACGGTAAGCAACAGCATGTTTAGATAAATCATCATAAACAATTAAAACGCTTTTGCCTTGTGACATTCATTCTTCAGCAATTGTTATTCCAGTATATGGAGCAATATATTGTAATGGGGCACTTTCCGAGGCTGATGCAGCAATAATTGTTGTATATTTCATAGCATCGTTTTTTGCTAATTGGTCAACGATTTGTGTTATTGTTGAATTTTTTTGACCTATTGCTACGTAAACACAATAAACATCTTTGCCTTTTTGATTTAAGATAGCATCGATTGCAATAGCTGTTTTTCCAGTTTGTCTATCCCCAATAATTAATTCACGTTGACCTTTACCAATTGGAATTAAAGCATCAATTGCTAAAATACCAGTATTTAAAGGTTCCGAAACTTCTTTACGGGTCATAACTCCTGGTGCTATTTTAAAAATTGGTCTATTAATTTCAGAATCAATTTTATTTTTTCCATCAATAGGTTTTGCTAAAGCATTAACAACACGGCCTAATAAAGCGTCTCCAACTTTAACTGAAATAACTTCATGTGTTCTTTTAACATGAGAATTTTCAACAATATTTCTATCATCACCTAAAACAACGACACCCACTAGTTCTTCTTCAAGGTTTAAAGCCATTCCAACAATACCACAATCAAAAATAACTAATTCACCATATTCAACATTAGTTAAACCACTAACAAGTGCAATTCCATCACCGACAGTTATAACTCTACCAACTTCATCATAACTTACATTATCATTAAATTCTTTAATTTGATTTTTAATGATAGCTGATAAATCACTTGGTTTTAAAGCCATATTTTTCCTTTCGTTATACTAAAGACTTAATTTTATTTAATTTTCCTAAAACAGAATTATCAATTAAATATTCATCAACTTTAATTTTTATTCCACCTATTAAATTTTTATCAATTTCATTAATTAGTGTAACTTTTGAATTTAAATCCTTCGAAAGTTTTTTTTCTAATTTTGAAATCTCAGTTTTTGTTAAAGGATTAACTGAATAAACATGACCATATCTGATATTTAATTTATCATTTGATAATTCGATAAAACGGTGGAAAATAATATCTATATATTTAACAACGTGTTTTTTAGTTGCTAATTTAATCATATTTAAAATATAAGGATGATATGAATTAAATGACTCATCAATCATTTTGAATTTACTTTCTTCTGATAAATCAAAAGAATTAAGCATTTTTAAATATTCTTTATTTTGTTTTAAAACTTTAATAATGTCAGCAGATTCATTTGTAATTTCTATAAGTTTATTTGAACTTTTTGCGAGATCAAATAAAGCAAATGATCAATTATTAATAATTTCGTTTAAATCAGTCATAATATAATTACTTATCTATAACTTCATTAATCATTTTAATGTTGTCCGAGTCTTTAATTTCACGACCAATAATTTTTTTTGCGATTTCAACTGCATTTTCCATAATTATTTTCTTTTGTTCAACATTAAATTGCGCACGTTTTTTATTAATTAAAATTTCTGCTTGTTCTAACATCATTTCAGCTTTTTTCTTAGCCGCAGCTGAACCACTATTAACAATTCTTTCACTTTCAGCTTTAGCATTATTTATGATAGTTTTTGCTTGATTTGTTGCTTCAATTATTTTTTTATCATGTTCTTCTTGAACTTTTAAAGCTTCATCTTTTGCTTTAATTGAAGCATCAATATTTTTTTGAATTAATTCTTGACGTCTTTTTACCATTTTTTTAATTGGTTTATAAACTAAAAAAGTGATAATAATGGTTACAAGCATTAAAACAATTAAAGAAAATACAAATAAAGGTCAATTGAAAGTTAGGCCCGAGAATGTTTTTTCTAATTCTTCACTAACGCTTCCACTGCCTTCTGATATTCTATTAAAAATAGGTAATATTTCCATTTTGTATTTATGTTATGTTTTATTTTAAATAAAGATTAATAATAAAGCAATAACTAAACAATAAATAGATGCGGTTTCAACAATAGCTAGGCCTAAAATTAACAAGGTACGTACTTTAGATAAAGCCTCAGGATTTCTTCCAACAGCTTCACAAGCCTTAGCAACAGCAATACCTTGTCCCAAAGAAACAACCCCAGCACCGCAAATTGCTAAACCTGCTCCTAACATTGTTAAACCGTATGCAATAGGATAATTATGTGCGTCTTTTAACCCCGCCTTGTTTGCATCAAAGGTTTGAATAATTTCTCTTACTTTGTCTAATTTATCAATCATTTTTTTCTCCTAAATTAAATTATTATTTTATTTTTTAACTAGTTTGAATATTATCTTCAACTTCTCCTTTGTTTGCGATAATTTTCTTTTTTCAATCTCTTATTTTTTTCTTATGCTTTTCTTTTACATCAACTTCCGCTGCCTGTGATCAGTAGGACATTGTAAGGACAACAAAAACAAATGCCTGAATTGCGCCACCAAATAAGTCAAAATATAAATTAAATGCTGGTAGAATCAAAATTCCAAATGGGTTAAATATTGATGCTTCTGAAGTTGCCTGTACACCAATAATTTTTGATCAAATATTATTTAAAAATATTGATGCTAAAGATACTAGAACAACACCACCAATAATATTTCCATATACCCGAAATGTCATTGAAATAATTGGTGAATAATTAGATGCAAATTCTAATGGATTTAAAAGTTTAATAACATATTTTACTTTGTTATAGGCAATACCAACACCAGCTGTTCCTAATCAAGAAACTACTGTTGCTGCTAATACAGCCGATAAACTTGAACCCATAGGCGCTAAACCAATTATTGATAAGATATTTCCAAAAAATATAAATACAAATAAGGAAATAAGATACGGATTTGCCTTATCAAATTTTGATTCATGTGTTTCAGAAATAAATTTGTCACCACCGATAATGGCGGTTTCAACTAAAATAATTGCTGCATTAGGGGCTTTATTAACTTTTTGTCTTTTAACTGCAACATAAATTAAAACTGATAAAACTAATGTTATAAACACAAGTGATATAAGTGAAAAAATTTGATTACTATTTATTTCAGATGAACCAAATCAATTAATTTTTAATAGTTTGTCCATTGTCCTCCTTTCTTTTTTTTATTAAAACAACAACAGTTCATATTATTGAAAAAACTGACAATAATAAATAAGGAGCTGTTATTGTTATAGTATTAAATGGGAAAAACGCAACATTAGAACTTGGATAAATTGAATGATAATAAGAATTTAATCAAACAAATAATCCTAAAATACCAATATTTAAAAACATCAATAATAAAAAAATCAAAATAGCAATAAACATTCTAATTCGGTATTGCTTTTTATTATTACTATTAATACTATTTTTTATCAAATTTAGTGATAGCTTTAATATAACTAAAAATAATAAAAAACTAACTATACCTACCAAATACCCCAGTAATAGAGAATAATCTAAAAATGCTATTGAAGAAAATATTAACAATAAAGCAATATTTAGGGTAGTATAAGTTATTCAAAAAATTTTTCCATTTAATTTATTCATACTCAAGTGGTTATTTATAAAATAACCTATGTAAATTATATTACTTTTTATTTTTAAGGATAATGATAAATATTAATAAATTAATATTAATCTATTTTTTTAGCACTTTAATTACTAGAGTGCTAAAAAAGTGGTATAATTTTCTTAGGATTTAAGTTAGATAAAGGAGGAAAGTTATGCACGCATCATGAACACCTGCACAAGAAAATAACAACAAAGATCCATTATTACAATATGGAAGAGATTTAACTCAACTTGCCCTTGAAGGAAAACTAGAGCCAGTTATCAACCGTGATGAAGAAATAAGGTCTTTAGTGCGAATTTTATCACGTAAAACTAAGAATAACCCAGTTTTAGTCGGTGAACCAGGGGTAGGTAAAACTGCAATCGTAGAAGGGTTAGCAAGAAAAATTATTGAAAATCAAGTTCCTGAAAATCTAAAATCTAAGAAGGTTTATGAATTAAATATTTCTTCAATTATTGCCGGAACCTCTTACCGGGGACAATTCGAAGAAAGAATTCAAGCCATTTTAAAAAGAATTCAAGATTCGAATGGCGAAATAATTTTATTTATAGATGAAATTCATATGATCGTTGGAGCTGGGCAAACTGGTGAAGGAAGCATGGATATAGGTAATATGCTAAAACCAATGATGGCGAGAGGACAACTACATTTAATAGGGGCTACAACATTAGATGAATACCGTAAATATATCGAAAAAGACTCAGCTTTAGAACGAAGAATGCAAAAAATATTTATAAATGAACCTTCAATCGAAGATACAATTACTATTTTAAGAGGAATAAAAGAAAGATACGAAACATTTCATGAAGTAAAAATAAAGGATGAGGCTTTAGTGGCAGCTTCAAATTTATCAGCACGTTATATTTCAGATCGTTTTTTACCAGATAAAGCAATAGATTTGATTGATGAAGCAGCAGCTAACATTAAAACTGAAATGAAATATATTCCTGAGCCTATTGAAAAATTAAATTACGAAATTGCTAAATTAGAAATTGAAAAAGCAGCAATTGAAAACTCGATAAATAAAGAAATTAAGAATAACAGCGAAAGAATTAAACAAATTAATAATAATTTAAACGTTTTAAAAGAAAAACATAAATTATTAACTGATCAATGAAATAAAGAAAAGGAATTAATTGCAAAATTATCATCTTTTAAAGATAATATTGAAGAACTAAAAAGACATTTAACAATTTTACAATCAGAAGGTAAATACTTCGAAGCATCAAAAGTTATGTATTCATTATTACCTAGTTTGGAAGAATCTAAAAAAGATGTAGAAAATCAACTAAATAATTTAAAAGATCGTTTAATCAAAGAAACAATTGATGAGGAAGAAATTGCGTCAATTGTAAGTAAATGAACAAAAGTTCCAGTAACTAAATTATTAGAAACACAAAAGAATAAATTACTTAATTTAAGTGCAAATTTAGCAAAGAGGGTGAAAGGGCAACAAGAAACTATTGACTTAGTTTCTGAAGCAATTAAAAGAGCTAAAGCAAAAATAAACGATCCAAATCGCCCGATTGGTTCTTTCCTATTTTTAGGTCCTACAGGGGTAGGTAAAACAGAATTAGCAAAAGCGCTTGCGTTTAACTTATTTGATAATGAAAACCACATTATTCGTTTAGATATGTCTGAATATATGGAAAAACACAGCACTTCAAAATTAATCGGTTCGCCTCCAGGGTATATTGGTTATGATGATAATGGGGGACAATTAACTGAAAAAGTAAGACAAAATCCTTATTCAATTATTTTATTTGATGAAATTGAAAAAGCACATGTTGATGTTCTAAATGTTTTATTACAAATATTAGATGATGGAATTCTAACCGATAGCAAGGGAAGAAAGATTAATTTTAAAAATACAATTATTATTATGACTTCAAATATTGGTTCAGAGCAAATCATGAAAAAAATGCCAGAAAAAGATGAACTAATGAAAATATTATTAACTAAATTTAAACCGGAGTTTATTAATAGAATTGATGAAATAGTTCCTTTTAACCAATTAAGTATTCAAGTAGTAAAAGAAATTGTAGATCTAGAATTAAAAAAATTAGCTAAAAGAATTTTAGATAACATAAAAGCTAATTTATTTTATAAAGAAGATGTGTTATCATATATAGCTAATAAGGCTTACAATCCAGCTTTTGGAGCAAGAGTAGTAAAAAGATTTATTCAAAATCAAATTGAAAACAAAATCGCAGACTTTATTTTAAGTAATGAAATAAAAGAAGATTCGATCATAACAATAAATATTGAAGATGATGAGATCGTGATAAAAGTTAAATAAAAAAGGCAAGGCTTTAAGACCTTGTCTTTTTATATGGTACATCCTGTGGGGTTCGAACCCACGACCCAGGGATTAAGAGTCCCTTGCTCTACCTGCTGAGCTAAGGATGCATTTTTTTAGCAAAATAATTATAAACTAATTTTTTTAATTAATAAATAATTAATAAACAATATATATGTTAATATTATTAAATTATTAATATATACAGTAAATATAGAATATATTTTAAAAAATAGATTATAAATAAGAAGTAAAGGAGCATAATATGTTAGACGTTTGTGGAATAAGTAAAATTTTTCCTGATAAAAAATTATTTTCTAATATTAATTTAAAGTTTTTACCAGGAAATGTATATGGAATTATTGGTGCTAATGGGGTTGGAAAATCAACATTCCTTAAAATTTTAAGTGGAGAGATTGAAGCAACAGAAGGACAAATTGTTAAGGAAAAAAATGCGAGAATGAGCGTTTTAAGCCAAAACCAAGATGAATTTAACGACTATAATGTAACTGATGTTGTTATCATGGGTAATAAGGAACTTTATCAAATAAACATCGAAAAAAACAAGATCTATGAAAACCCAGAAGCGACAATGGAAGATTATGAAAAAGCTAGCCATTTAGAACAACTTTTTGGTGAAATGGGTGGCTGAAATGCTGAAAATGATGCCCAAACATTATTATCAAATTTAGGAATTGAACCTGAAAAATGAAATATGCAAATGTCAGAATTAAAAGCTAATGAAAAAGTTAAAGTTTTATTAGCTAAAGCATTATTTGGCAATCCAGATATTTTAATTATGGACGAACCGACTAACCGTTTGGATTTAAAAACAATTAAGTGATTAGAAAACTTCTTAATGGATTATCCTAATATTGTTATTGTAGTTAGCCATGACAGTGATTTCTTAGATGCTATTTGTACACATATTATTGATATTGACTATTCAGAAGCTAAATTATTTGTTGGTAACTATTCATTCTGAAAACAATCAAGCCAATTATTAATTGAGATGCAACAAAAAACAAATTTAAGAAAAGAAGAACAAGCACAAAAATTACGTGAATTTATTGCGCGTTTTTCAGCTAATGCTTCAAAATCAAAAC
The DNA here is from genome assembly GCF_900660725.1 of Mycoplasmopsis arginini. Classification (NCBI taxonomy): domain Bacteria; kingdom Bacillati; phylum Mycoplasmatota; order Mycoplasmoidales; family Metamycoplasmataceae; genus Mycoplasmopsis; species Mycoplasmopsis arginini. Next base: position 99,166 of record NZ_LR215044.1, on the reverse strand, counting down.
AAGCAACAAGCCGTAAGAAATTATTAGAAAAAATTGTTATTGACGAAATAAAACCTTCTTCAAGAAAATATCCTTACATTAAATTTGAATTAAATAGATTACCTGGTAAACAAATTTTAAGTGTTCATAATTTGACTTATGTTAATGAAGTGGGTGATACATTGTTTGAGAATGTTTCATTTTCTTTAAAACCAGGTGATAAGATGGTTATTATTGGAAATGATGATATTGCAAAAACAAGATTATTAGAAATTCTAATAGGAAAAAGGAAACCTACTTCCGGAACTGTTGAATGAGGAATTACCATTTTCCCTAACTACTTCCCATCAAATAATCAAGAATATTTCCAAGAATCTGAAACTATTATCGATTGATTAAGTAAATGGCCTTTAAATAATACAACACAAGAAACTAGAGATAATAGCGACGCGAGAATGAGGGCTTTTTTAGGTCGGATGTTATTTTCAAATGACAGTGTATTTAAGAATGTACAAGTAACAAGCGGTGGTGAAAAAGTACGTTTAATGATGTCAAAATTAATGTTAGAAGAAAGTAACTTTTTAATTTTTGACCAACCTTTAGACCATTTAGACTCAGAATCAATTGATAGTTTAATAGAAGGAATTAAATCATATAAAAGTTCATGTATTTTTACAACATATAACCGAGCAATGATTAAAGAATGTGCTAATGTGTTATTAGAAATAAAACCAAAATCAAGTTTCCTATTTTATGGAAATCTTGATGAATATGAAGAAGCTATGGGATATTAAAAATAATAAAAAATCTGGAACTAATTTCCAGATTTTTTAGTTGCTTCAATCTATTTCAATATAATCATATTTTTGATCTTTATTTTTCTTTTCTAAAACTTTAAATGTTATTTTTTCGTCAAGTTCAAATTTAGAATTTTTTCTTAAAGCGTGGCCTTTTTTAGTTTCTAATCAAGCAGACAAGGTTTGATTCTTTTCTTTATCATCTAGTTCATAATCAAGATATTGATCAAGTTCTAATTGTTTTCATAATGTTTTCATTAAAACCGTATCTTTGGCTTCGCATCTTTCTAAACTTATTTCATAAATTTGCTCATCATTATCATACTCATCATAAATTTCACCAACAACTTCTTCTAGAATATCTTCAATAGTGATAATTCCTATTGCTTTATCATCATTATTACTTTCAGTAACGAATGCCATTTGAGCACGAGATTGACGCATTTTTTCTAATGCTACTGATAATATCGAATTAGCCGATACTCTTGGAACTGATTTTATATAGTTTAAAATATTTCCTCTTTGTAAAAAGAATATATCCTTCAAAAGTAAAATACCAATAAGATCTCCATCTTTCTCAACAGGTATCCTTGAATAATTAGTTTCTTTAAACATTGCTAGTGCTTCTTGCATTGTTGCTTTTGAACTCAGAAAATCAACGTTTTTCATTTTTATATAGTGTTGTGAAACTTTTGTAGAATCAAGGTCTAATACATTTTGAGCCATAACGGATTCTTTAAATTCTAAAACACCCTCATCTTGGGCTATATTTAATAAACTTTTTACATCTTCTTCAGTATTTGTAATATAAATTTTCTTACCAATTTTCGAAATAGGATATGTTATTGGAATAAAAATTCAATATAACATTTCAATAAATCAATAAAATGATTTAACAGTTTTTTCTGGGTATCTTTTTGCAATTAGTTTTGGAATTATTTCAGCAAATAAAACGATAATAGGTGTCATAACAATTGTCGAAATAATCGAAGCTAAACCTACTTTAGATGCACCAAATGCTTGTGTTAATAAATAGGCAAGTAATGTCGATGAAGCAATATTTACTAAATTATTAGCTATTAATATTGTTCCTAATGTTCGGTTAAAAAAGTTATGTTGTTTCTCAATAATTTTATGACCTTTAACTTTTTTCTCAATCATTGTTTCAATCTTTGCTTTTGATAAGGAAGTATAAGCAGTTTCTGTAGCAGAAAAAATGCCTGAACTAACAAGCAATAATATTAAAGATATTATTAAAAGTGCATATTGTCAAGGGTAGAGGTGAATATCCATCTAAAAGTTCTCCATATATAAAATAATTATTTTAGTAATGTATAAATATTAACAAAAAAAATCATTTTAATAAAATAATTCTTTTATAATGTTATATTATGTTTAAATTTGAAGATGTTAAATTAGTACAATTACCAGAAAAAATATTAAGAGAAAAATCACAAGATATTGAAATTCCTTTATCTAAGGAAAACATTGATTTAATTGAAAAAATGATTTTTCATGTTTCAGATAGTCAAAAACCTAATACAAAATTTAGACCCGCTGTCGGTGTTGCTGCTATTCAATATGGAATACCTAAAAATATTTTTTATATATTAATTGTTGACGCAAATGATAAAGTGATTTTTAATGACGCTTTAATTAACCCTAAATTAGTTGGTCACTCAAATCATAAACTAGCTTTATCAGAAGGCGAAGGTTGCTTAAGTGTTAATGAATCATGACCAAATCAAGAAGGATATGTTCCTAGATATTCACGTGTAATTGTTGATGCTTATTCATATATGGAAAAAAAATTTAAACGTTATGAAGTTAGTGGTTATACTGCTATTGTTTTCCAACATGAATATGATCACTTACAAGGAAATTTATTTATTGATAGAATTAATAAAAAGAATCCTTGAGGTAAAGATAAAGAATTAGAAGTATTATAAAAAATAGGCTCAAGGAGCACACAATGTAAGAACGATAACTGTCTAGAATAAAATCCGGGCAGTTTTTTCATTTGAATAAAGAAAAAGCCACTCTATATAAAGAATGACTTATCAAAACATTAAAGTAAACCAGCATCAAATGCCTTGTAAATATATCTTACTACATAACTAGAATATGGTTTCCATTTAGTACAATATTCCTTAATATATCTTTTATCTCTAGTATCATCCTTGAAGTTATATGCCAACTTAAAAGCTGTAATGAATGCCCCATCTTCTGTTGGTAAGACATCTTTCCTATTTAAACAAAAAATCAAAAACATTTTTGCTGTCCATGGGCCAATGCCTTTGATTTTAGTTAATGAATCAATGATTTCACTATCATTATATTTAGCTAATTCTGCAAAATAGCACGGATTTGTAATTGAATATTTTGTTAAATTAAATATTGCATTTGTCTTCCTTGTGAAATTCCCGATGCTTTTAGTTTTTCTATACCAACATGATAAATATTATCCGGGCTAATTTCTCCACCGACAAGTTCAAGAATCCTATTAAACAATTCGTGCCCAATTTTATTAGATAACATTTGACTAACAATTGTATAAACAATGAATTCATAATAATTGTTATATAGTTCATATTTTAAGTTACCATATTTCAAAATGATGTCTCTAATAATTGAATCATTGCTAAATAAATATCTTATTGGCGTTGAATTTATAGTAACTATCATTTTATTTATCGAAATACCTTTTAATAACACTTACTGTGTTTTTGTCTTCTACTAAATCAGATACTAACTTTTCAAATCCTTTTCCATTAACAAAGAAATTACCTTTATGACTGGCTAAATTATTATTAACATTTATGAATTGTTTTTCTGCCTTTGGCTCATGATTATCTTTATTCAATTTTTTAAAAAAATTGCCTTGTAAGCAGGAAATATAATGCCAATTATCTTTTTCTTCTTCGTAATTAATAAATTGAATAATTTCATTTATTTCAGCATTTTGGGAACCACCTCCACCATTAGTTAATTTATGTTCAACTATATAGAATTCGCCATATACTGCTAAAAACATATCCGGATTCTTGTTATCTCTTGTTTCACGAAATTCAAATTTAATTCCATTTTTCTTTAAAAAGGAGTTAAATAAACTTATATCCCCTTTATCAGGTAATAAATAATATAATCCACTATTTTCTAATTGAAAGATTGATGATGCTTTTTTGAAACCAAGTGGCAATAATATATCTTCCATTTTTTCAATTCCCGTTTTCCCTTTCCTTCTGCTGGATGCAGCATCAGATTGAACTTGCAAGACTTGGTCAGAATATCCATGGTAAAGGTACATATCGTGCCTGTTTTCAATATATAAATCTACTAATGTTTTAATTAATTCTCTTTTTTCATCTAAATCCATTTTGTTTTTCTCTGCACAATATGTACTATACGAATAACCTATGACTTGAAGATATACGCAAAAAGAAGAATAGTTAATTAGATTTGCACTTTCTATAAGGTGAATTATTTTATCTATTACATTATTTAATGTTTTTTCATCAGAAAGATTATTACCTTTTAACGTCTTATAAGTTGTTATATATTCAATCAACTTATGATTATCTTCCATTAATTTAGTAGGAACATCGGTTGAATTTTCATTAATAACCAAAACACCTTTTTGCTTTGAAAAATCTACTATTTCATCATCATGTTCTTGACTATATTTAAAATAAAGTTTGTTGTCCATATTTGTCTTATCCCTTCATTTCAGAATATGCTTTTTCCATTATTGCTCTAGCTAATCTAAAATCTAATCTTCTACGACGCATTCCTTTTTTTGTATTTCCCCTAAATGGTGTTAATAAAATATCAGCTGAGTCATGCCTGATTTGATTAATAATATCATTACATCTATTGATAAATTCCCGTCTACTTTCATGATTAACATCAATGTTTATTAGGCTTAAATGTCTTGAACTAACTTTGATATTGTTATACCAGTCATAATCAAAATTTTCTCGAAAATCAAAGTTTATGAAAGTTTTATCATCTGTACTATCTATAGCACGTAATCCAAGCCAACCATCTAATGTATTAAATGTAATTTTAATATTATTATTAGGTTCTAATCTTAAGTCTTGTATTTCCTTTAAATTATTTATATATTCATCATTCTTGTATATTTTTATGTGCTCATAATCCTTTATTATTGAATCGAAGCACACTACACATACCGGATTTTCTGTATCTTCAAAAGGATTTTCTTCTAAAATTGTTATCGAATTAATTTTATTTTTTTGTTTATAGGATGAATTAATAAATGATTCTGGTATTATTGCAACAACTTGTTTTTGGGCTTCTAACATCTTATCCAATGCAATTAAATAAACATCATCATAAAGTGAAGAATTAAAGTATTTAGATAAATCTATTTTTTTTCTAGATGCCGATTGCTTTGCTATATATGGTGGATTAGTAATAATGATAGCATTATCAATATGAGGAATTTTAACTAAAGAATCGTTAATCTCCCATTTAAGAGTAGAATCAATATCAAGTCCTTTTGTTTCTTTAAATCCCAAAACATCAACAGATGCCTTTAATAAATCGCCACCACCAGCATAAGGGTCATAAGTCATTTTGCAATTACTTTTTTTTATAAAATCAACAATTTGTGGCTTCAACCATAATTTTTCTTTTGTAAAAAATTGTCCTAACTTAACTTTTTTATTATCACTCATTATTCATTAACCTCTTTCAATTCAATATTGTTTTCTTTACATAGCTGTACTATTTGCTTTCTAGCAGCAGTTGTTGGTCTATTAAGACCATTTTCCCATCTTTTGCTAGTTTCTTTAATGCAGTAACTGAATCATTATCAAGCCAATTAACATTAACTTCAGTATTGCCAATTTTTAAAGATAAAGTTTTATTCATAAGTTCATCATCCTCTTTAAGTTGTATCGTAGTATCATCACTTGTTCCATCAGGCTCCTGAGTAGTATGTAGGCTTGGCTCAGTGGCCGGATTTGATGTAGATCGACCACAAGAAACTAGAGTGCACATTAAAACAAGAGTTGTAATTATAATTATAAATCTTTTCATAAAGGTCGCCTTTAGGCTTATTATACTATAAAATCATAAAAAAGAGAGGCAAGCTACCTACGAAATTAAAATCGTTGATATCTTGCCTGCTCAAGGAGACCTATTTTTTACTATTTGTTTTTATCAAATAATAAAGGAATTTCAAACTGAATTTCTTGATTTTCATATTTTGGTTCAATATAAATGCCATATTGAGTTTTTACTTTATTAATTTTTTCAGTATTGGTTGATAATGTAATTATTCTTCCTTTAAAAACAAGTTTTGAAGAGTTTTTTCAGTCTTCTTGATCAAAGCCTTTTAAAGTGATAGGTGAAGTAAAAATAATTGGCGAATAAAAATTGTTTGTTTCTGTTACAAAATTTGAAATTATTTTCATTTCTTCTAAATTATCATTTACTTTAAATGGCTCGCTAAAAGATCATGAAATATCTAGTAGAGATGGAAAGTTATCTATATTATTTGAAATTTTTTCGTTAATTTTTTCAATATAAGATTTAAATGCGTTTTTGTATTTATTAATTTTTTCGTCAGAAAAATTGTCTTTTATATTAATTGGTAAAAGTAACTTATACAAAATTTGTTTTTTTATTGATTCAATAAATTCATTTGTAAACTGATTCTTCTTTTCTTTAATTGCTTCATCATTATATTTTTTTGTATTCTCTGAAGTAACAATTGGAAAGTTTTTGATAACAAAATCAATTGGCGTATTTCCTTTTTGTTTAAATACCAAATCTATAAATAAAGTATTTTTTGAAATTGAATCAATTACAAAATTTTCATATTCAATATTTCAATTTTTTTCAGGTCTTAAATTTTCTGCTAATGCATAATCTTTAAATAGTAATTTGAAATTATCTTCGCTTGTATTACTAATTATCTTAGACATAACATCTTCTGGCGTACCTTCAATTTTTACACCTTTTTTAACTGTTATTCTAATATCCTTGTTATTTAAATTATTTGAATTAAAAGAATATTTCTTAACATGATTATATCAATAAATTAGTGCCTTAGAAGGTTTAGATAAATTAATAGCAACTGTGGCAATAACAATTGATGAAAGCGCAGCTGCTGAAAAAGTTCAAAATAAAATTTTTCTCACTTTTTTAGCTTTAACTACATTTTGAGCATGCTTCTTATGTTTTAGTTGATCTTCAGGACTAACATCTTTATCGATTGAATCTTCTCAATCAAATTCTATTTTTTGGTTTTTTTTCTTCATTATTCCCCAATTCCAAATTCAGTTGTTTTTTCATTAGTATCAACCAAGTTAAAATCTTATAATATTTGTTTAGCATCATTATTAAATGAATAAATTTGAGGTATCTCCTCTATTTCAATTGTTTTTGTTTTTTCATCTTGATTACTTCTAATTTCTTCGGTTTCAAATTCTATATCATTTTCATCAGAAGAAATATTTTCATCTTTATTTAAGTTGTTTGTTAAATCTGAATTAACTTCTTCAAAATCTATGGTTTCATCATTATTTTCATCGTTAAATGTAGCATTTTCAAAATTAAAGTTATTAATTTCAGTAGTTTGTTCAATTTCAATATTTTCACTATTATTTTTTTCGATATTATCTCTTGAAAATTCTAAAGTATTTTCTCTTTCTAAAAAATCATCTTCAATTATTTCTCTAGAAAGATGTTTCATTTCATTTTCATTATCAGATTCTTCTATTTCTTCCAAGTTATTCAATTCTTTTTCATCAAATGAAAAATCTAATTTGTTTTGATCTTCACTGTTTTCTAGTTCAATGTCTTCAAATGCAAAATTATTTGTTAAAGAGTCTGTTTCTTCTACTTCTTCAATTTCTTCATTAGCCAATTCCACAAAATTATTTTGGTCTTCAAACTCATCAATTTCATTTAATGATAAATTATTATTTGAATCTTCTTCAACATAAAAATCGTCAATTTCATCTGAATTACTTTCATCATCATTTGAATTCTTTTCATCTAAAATTTGTTGATTAGTATCTTGAAAATTAATTTCTTGATTTAAATTTGAAGCTAAAATAGATTGTTCAAGATTTTCGCTCATCTCATCAACGATAATTTGATTTTCTTTATTTTTAATTATGAAGTTATTAGCATTTTTTTCTTGATTAATTAAACCTTTTACATATGCAAAGATTTTATTTTTAATTATCGGTCATTCAATTTCAGAAATAGTAATAATTGGATACTCTTTAGCTTCTAAGAAATGAATGTTATCTTTAAAAATTAAGTATTTACGATAATCATTTTTATAATTAAAATTATCAAGAATAAAGCCTTGAACTAGTTTATTGTTTAATTTATTAATTAAAACAATATCAATTGATTTTGTTCCAACAGAATAATTTGTTTTTAAAGTTAAATTTTCATCATCAATTAATTGTCTTAACTCATCTAAAACATCTACTTTAAATTTAATATCTTCAGGAATTGAAATTAATTTAGTAGCTAAATAATCTTCAACCTTATCTAAATAATTTTTCTGTTCTTCAATAGATAAATCTAAAAACTTTAATCATTCTTTAAAAGTAATCATATCTACTGTTGAACGTTCAGTAATTTCAATATCTTCGGCATATATTGACTTAACAACAAAAACTTTCTCTTTTGCTCTTGAAATAGCAACGTTTAAAGCATTTTTACCACCTTTTCTTGCTACATAAGTATTGTATAATGTTGTATTCTTATCATATACAACTGACATAATAACTAAGTCAGCTTCATCGCCTTGAATATTTTCAATATTTTTAATAACAACCTTTTCACTCATTAGCGCTTCTTCTAATTCCGGTTCGTTACCAAAAATTCTATTGATTAAATATTCTTGTTGTTTAACGTTAAATACTAAGATTATTATTTTATTAAATTTGACTAAATTATCTTTAGCTAATTCAATAACTTTCTCCCCTTCTTCAACGTTCATACTATTATCTCAAGTACCATTAACTTGAAATACTTCAATTGCTTTTTCATCTGATAAAGATAATTCATAATTATCAATTACATCCAGTTTTGAATCATAAAAATGTTTAGAAGAAAAAGTCATTAATGTCGCTTTCTTAGAACGATAGTTTTTATCTAAAAGTAAAGAATAAACACCACGCGCTTTAGCATAATCTAATAATGACTCAATATTTCCTAAGTCATCTTCCTCATCAAAATTATATGTTGCAGAGAATCATCTTGTTGGTTGCATTTGTTGACTATCACCGGCTAAAACTTTTCTTTTAGCTAAATATAATATTGGAATCCCTTTTTCAATAAACATTTGCGAAGATTCATCTAAAATAGCAAAGTCAAATTCTTGTTTTTCTCACATTGATAAATCTAATTCTGGAGTAGTAATGATAATAGGGAATAGCAACTTAATCATTTCCTTATGTTTGTGGAAAAACTTGTATGGTTTTAAATGTCCAGTTCTAATTGCCATTGCAAATGATGTGTATTGTGATTTTTGCTCATCAGTAAAATTTGTCATTTTTTCAAATGTTTTTTCTAAAAGCATTTTTACAATTGTTTTATCATCATTTAATTTAACAGTTTTATTTGTTAATATCTTCTTATATTGATTACTAAAATTTACAATTTCTTCAAAATTAACTAAGTTAACGTATTTTAATGCTTCATTAATATCAATAGTCATTAAGCTTTCATCAGCTAATAATAGATCAGCCATATTCTTGATTTTCTTGGGAACTATTGTAAAAATATGGTGTTTTTTATTGTAATTAGCTTCATATAATTTTTTAATAATTTCTTTACGATCATTAAATTCACTATTAATATTATAGTTTAGACTTTTATCTAAAAGTTTTAAACTTTCATATGTGTTAACAGTAAAATTACCATTCATAATGGCACTATAAAAATTAATAATATTGTCAAGATTTTTAGTTTGTTTAATTAAATTAACATTATCAACATAATTTTCATCTTCATCGGTAAAAACACTAAAACCTTCTTCTTTTTTAGAACTTTGGTAGTTTTCTAATAAATGTATAAATTCACGTAATGGTTCATAAAAGGTTTCTTGTCTTAAATTTTTATCATTTAGAGCAAATAAGCAAAAAATAGATAATTTCTTCATTCTATTTCTTAAAACATCTAAAGCGGCTTTCTTTTGACTAACAACTAATGCTGAATAACCTCTGGTAATAATATTTACAATTAAATTAGAAATTGTTTGAGATTTACCGGTGCCCGGAGGACCTCAAATAATTGTGTCTTGATATAATGATGAAACAGTTGCTACATCTTGCGAAAAATTTGTTTCTTGAATTTTAAATAATTTAAATTTATTATCAAAAATAACTCTGTTAACTTTCTCTCTGTATAAATTTTTATTAAAATTAGGGTTTAAAATTTCATCAAACTCATCATTTTCGATAATTTTTTTCATTTGATTTCATAAATAACCAGAAGAAACATTATAAAAACCTAAAACTATTCCAGGGTGAAATTCAATTGCAGTGTTGTTAATTGTTTCTACAGTCAAATGTTCAACACCCCTTCTTAAAGTTTCAGGCATCTTAAATAGTGGTGATCAAATTGTTTTAAATTTTTCAAAAACATCTTGAATTGACAAATTATTAAAATCAAAAGAATCAACATTCAATGAAAAGCCTTCTTGGTTTAGAAAAGTAACAAGTTTACTATTAACTCTTATATCTGAATTAGAATGTAAATAAATTAAAGAATTTTTTACTTCGATCAAAATCTCTTTAAAGAAAAGTGGCGCATAAATTGTTTTATTTTCTGTTTTAATTGAAATATAAAAAAAACCAATATGTAAAGGTCATATATTAGTCTCAATATTTATATTTTGGGCTTTATTTAAAATTTTCTTTCATTTAACAATTGATTTTTGAAATTCTGTTTCTTGGTTGGCAATAATAATATTTTTAGCTTTTTCAAAACTTGAACCTAACATTTTAAAAAGATTATCTTCAATTCTTTTATTGTACTCTTTAAAAATGCTTACAACTTCACTTTTAGTTTTAGCTTCTCTTACTTTTTCAGCTATAGTTCTATTAGCAACTTCTGATAAAACACAATCAATATTAAATTTTGTGTAAATTTTATCGAATGTCGATTCACCAAAGTTTTTTAAAACATCAAAATATTTTTCATTATCAATTGTGCTAAATAAAGATGAATCATTAGTATCAATGTTAAGAAGATTAGCCATTAAAGTTTGATATTTTGTATTATTTGAACTCATCTTACTTTACCTCATTAATTAACTCTTCAATATGTTTTGCTGTATTACCAACAACTAATGAAATACTTTTGCTTTGAAATGTCAAACCAGTAACTCCATCTAAGTTTTTAATATTTAAAGCATCAACTTTATTTTTTTCATAAAAATTTATTTTTACAACTTTTTGAGTTGAAGTTACAGATTCAATATTTTCTTTTCCACCCAAATAATCAACTAATTCATCAAAATTAAAATTAAGCTTAGTTTCTTTACTTAAATAATCTTTAGTTTTAGTTTGTTTATACTTATTTTTTCAGTAAACTAAAATAAGACCAAAAGTTAAAATAATTAAAATGACATATAAAAATTTATTTCTTGAATTCATTGCAATCCTTTATATAAGTTAATAGTTTTATACTTTTAAATTATATTTTAATTTAAAATTAAAAACTAAAATTATTTAATTAATTGAGTTTTTTTTAATATATGTTAAAAATTGCTTATGATTTTTAAATGTTTTCAACTTATTTTAAGGTTAAAATTAATTATTTAACAATTATTGACTTTATTAAATAATTAATTATTTAATATAGTAAATTTTTTAAAAAAAGTAATAAAATTTATAAAGACTTTGTTATTTTTTAAACAAACATTAGAACTTATGTGAAATTTAAACAAGGAGAAATAATGGCTAAAAAAAGAGTATTAAGCGGAATAACTGCAACCGGAAAGTTAACTATTGCAAACTATATTGGCGCCATTAAAAATATGGTTAAATTACAAGATGAATACGATAGTTATATTTTTATAGCTGATCTTCATGCTTTAACATTACCAATTGATCCAAAAGTATTAGAAGAAAATCGTAGAAATATTTATGCTTTATTTATTTCTTGCGGTATAGATCCTGAAAAATCTACGTTATTTTTTCAATCAGATGTCATGGAACATGGGTTGATGAACTGATTGATTTTAACAAACACAACAATTGGTGAATTATCAAGAATGACGCAATTTAAAGATAAATCTTCTAAAGTAAAAAGCTCAAATGGAATGGAAACTATTCCTACTGGTTTATTGATGTATCCAACATTAATGGTAGGTGATATTTTACTTTATAATGCTGATTTAGTTCCTGTGGGAATTGATCAAAAACAACATGTTGAACTAACAAGAAATTTAGCCCAAAGATTAAATAATAAATTGAATATTGGCTTTAAGATTCCAGAACCATATATTCCAAAAGTTGGAGCTAAAATTATGTCATTGACCGAACCAACTAAAAAGATGTCTAAGTCAGATACTAATGAAAAATCATCAATTTATTTACTAGATGATCCTGAAAAAGCATATAAAAAGATATTAAAAGCAGTAACAGATTCAGAAGGAAAAATATATATTTCTGATGAAAAACCAGGAATAAAAAATTTATTAACAATTTATTCTTCATTAAAAGATATTGAATTAGAAGAAGCAGAAAATTATTTTAAAGATAAAAATTATGGAGAATTAAAACAAGAAGTTGGATTATTAGTTAAAGAATTTTTAGAAAAAATTCAACTTAAATATAAAGAAGTAATAAAATCAATTGATAACTTTGCAAAAAAAGGAGCACAAAAAGCTTCTAAAGTAGCAAATGAAAATCTTAAGAAATTAATGAAAGGATTAGGCTTAAATAATGAAAGCAAATAATAAACTTAACCACTCAACCAGCCATTTACTAGCTGCAGCAATTTTAAAATTATATCCAAATACAAAATTAGCAATTGGTCCAGCAATTGAAGAAGGTTTTTACTATGATTTTGAATTTGAAAGTCCTATTTTAGAATCAGATTTACCCCGTATTGAAAAACTAATGAAAAAAATGGCTGAGCAAGGTTATGAAACTAAAAAAGTTGGACAAGAATTTTTTTCATTTGAAAATCAACCTTACAAAAAAGAATTATATGATGAGTTTTCTTCAGAAGGAAAAGAAATAACCTTTTTCCAATTTATTCATCCAAAAACAAATGAAATTTTATTTACTGATCTTTGTGCTGGTGGTCATGTTGAAAATACTAAAGAAATAAAACACTTTAAATTATTATCAACAGCAGGAGCTTACTGAAGAGGTGATTCTAATAACAAGATGTTAACTAGAATTTATGGAACTTCATGAGAAACAAAAGATGAATTAGATCAATATCTTCAAATATTGCAAGAAAGAAAAGAAAGAGACCATAGAAAAATTGGCAAAGATTTAAATTTATTTATGTTTAGCCAATTATCAGGACAAGGTTTTCCAATTTGATTAGAAGATGGAATCAAAGTTCATAATGCAATTGAAAATTATGTTTTAAAACTTGATAGAAAATTTGGATTCACTGAAGTTTTAACACCACATTTTGGTGAAAAGAAACTATATGAAATTAGTGGTCACTGAGCTCATTATCAAGATACAATGTTTAAACCAATATTAATGGATAATGAAACATTAGTAGCACGTCCTATGACTTGTCCTCACCATATTATTCTATTCAATTCAACAAGACGCTCATATCGTGACTTGCCTATTCGTTATTCAGAACAATCAAGACTTTATCGTTATGAAAAATCTGGAGCATTATCTGGACTTGAAAGAGTTAGAGCAATGGATTTAACTGAAGGCCATGTTTTTGTAAGACCCGATCAAATTAAACAAGAGTTTAAACACTTATACAAGATGATTTTAACCGCTTTAAAAGATTTTAATATTGAAATTGATCATATTTCACTTTCTTTAAGAGATCCTAACGATAATGAAAAATTCTTTAAAGATGATGAAATGTGAAATAAGGCTGAAAACGATTTAAGAGAAGTTTTAAAAGAATTAAATATTGAGTATAAAGAATTTATTGGGGAAGCTGCTTTCTACGGACCTAAAGTTGACTTCCAAGTTAGAACAGTTCTAAATAGAATTATTACTATGTCAACATTACAACTAGATTTCTTACTTCCACAAAGATTTGATATGAAATTTGTAAATGACAATGAAGAGTTTGAAAGACCTGTTTTAATTCACCGTGGTTTAATCGGAACATACGAAAGATTTATTGCTACTTTATTAGAACAAACTAAAGGTGTTTTACCATATTGATTAAGTCCAAGACAAGTAACAATAATGCCAATTACTAGCGAGTTAAATGATTATTGTCAAAAATTATATGAAGAATTTTTAGATTTAGATATTAATGTTAATGTCGATTTAAGAAATGAAAGAATCAACAAAAAAATCCGTGAAGCACAAATTCAAAAAACTAAGTTTATTATTGTCATTGGAAAACAAGAAGTTGAAAATAATCTATTAGCTGTGCGTGAATATGGAAGTGATCAAACTACAACATATTCTAAAGAAGAATTTTTACAAAAATTATTTACTTTAAAAAGAGAATTAAAGTAAAAATAAACGTTAAGTTATTATAATGAACCCCAAAAGTTGGACCAAGTAATTTGGAAAAACTTTTGGGGTTCATTATAATTTTCTAAAGATTTAAAATAAGTTAAAATAAAATCCCAAACACTTTTTGTGCTCGGGCTTTATTATTCGAATAATATTAAATATTAATTACTAAATATTATTTGTTAAACGTAATGAAACTAAAACAATGTTTGCAACAATTAAAATTGTTAAAATTGCAAATAATATTCAGAATGCTTTTTTGTCTTTTTTTGATGTTCCAAAAATTGAAGAATTTGATTTTCATGCGCAACCTGTGCATGTGCTTGCAAAACCTGTTATAACATATTCAAATGATTTTGACGATTTACCTTCGTGTTCTAAATGATATGTAACAACAACATTGTTTTCAACTTGAGCAATTTTTTCAACAACTGTTGTATATTGTGATGTTGATTTAACATCTAGTGATGAAATTTGCGAAGCTTTTCTTAATGAAGCATTTTCAACAAAGAATGTTGTTTTAGCAGCTTCTTCATTTAGGTTAACTGAAATTTTTTTAGCCTTTTTAGGAGCTGGAGCTGGTTTATCAACTAAGTCTTCTTTTTCGATGTATTCAATAGCTTTTTCGTTTTGAACTTTTTCAGCTAAAATTTTGTCAACAATAACACGTGCTTTAGTAATATTAACACTGCCACGGTAAGCACCGTTTTGGTGGAATCATACACGTGTATCATTTTTTGTTTTTTCGCTAACTCTGATAAATTCTAAGACCGCATCAACAAATTCATTAAAGTTACCTGAAATTTTTTGGTTAGCTTTTTTGAAGTTGAAAGATACTTTTTTATCGTCATCAAATTTTTCAGAGATATAAAATCTTTCTAATGTGCTTTTTGCCATTTTGTCTCCTGTATTTTTTTGTAATAAATATTTTTTTATACGTATACAATTTAAATTTTAAAGAAAAAATAAAAAAAATAACAAATTTAACTGAAATTCGTTATTTATTGATATTTTTGTTTGAATCAATCTTTTTCAATAGATTAATTATTAAAAATCAATATATTGATATCAATTATTAAAGACTGCTAATTAATCTTTTTATTTGTTAATAATTCATATATTTTTTCAACATTTTGAGTAGTCAAAATTGGCTTTAGACTCTTCTTAATTTCGTACATAAAATTACATAAATCACTAACATGTGTATAAGCTAAATGGCCCGGATAGTTATTAATTTCAAACTCTTTAACATTATCAAAAATTAAAACTCCTATTACCGGAAGGTTGTTTGGCAAAAGCGGTAAAATGTCTTGAATATTTTTATTTAAACTTCAAAATAAATTATTAATACAGTATTTAAATTTATCAGTGTGTAAAAATCATTCACGACTATTAAAATCACCTTCTAATAAATTACCTAAATCATTTATTTGATTTAAAACAAATAGACCATAACTATTAATAATAATGTGACCAGATAAAACAAAATCACTTTTATTAATCTTATATTTTCCGCCTTCGATAAACTTACTATTATGAATAAAGTTATTTATTTTATTAACTTCTTCAAATAATAAATTTTTTTCGGAACCCACAAGCGCTTTTTCGGTGTTGGCTCTTTTCTTGTTTTTAAAATGTCGAACAATGAAATATATATCTAAAGCAAGAATAACTGCTGTGAAACAATATATTACAATTAATATTATGACCATTTGTGTTTCCATAAAACTCCTTATTTTAAAATATAACTATTTAATTTTTTTCTAATTTCTTTTCAATTTTCAAAATATTTACTCAATAAGTTCCAAAATTCTTTTGAATGATTAGCATGAACTAAATGACAAATTTCATGAAATGCTACATATTTAATCATTTCGTCACTGAAATATATTAAATCCTCACAAATATTTAAAGTTTTAGTTCGAATATTTATTGATGCTCATGATGTTTTTTTCTTTAATATTTTATAAGTTAAATCAATTGTTTTTTGCAAAATCATCTTAACTGCTTCTTCTGCAAAAAATTTAAATTTAATTAAAAGTTTTTCTTTTAAAAAATTTTTAATTATTTCTTCTATTGTTTTGCTACTATAATCTTTAGAAAGTTTTAAATATTCGAATGAGTTATTTACCTTAAAAATTATAAAATTACTTGTTAAATCGTAACTTATTAATTCTCCAAAGCAATAAAAACTTTGATTTTTTGTATTAATTTTTAATTCTCTTTCGTTTATAAAGCGTGGATTTTTTATGGCTTTAGTAATAGACTTAACTAAAAAATTTTCAAATCTTGAAGTATTTAAGTGTTTAGGATTTAATCTGAAAATTAAATTGCCAGATTCAAACTCAAAATAAATAGCTCTAGCAGATTTAATATAAAAAATATGAACCTCGTATTCTTTATTATTTATTATTCTTTTTATAATTAGATCAGGACTTTTCATATAAGAATATTTTAATAAAATTAAAATAATTTGATATTAATTGATTAAAAACATTAAAAAAACTTAAATTAAGCAAAAAAACTTATTTAAATATAAAAAAATTGTTTTTTTTATGTAAAATTATGTATGCTAATTAATTTTTTAGCAAGAAAGGCAAAAAAATGGCAAATATTAAATCAAAACAAAAAGCAATATTATCTAACGAAAAAGCTAACGCACGTAACTCAGCTATTAAATCAACTGTTAAAACAGCTATTAAAAAAGCTAAATTAGCAGCATCAACTAATGATGAAAAAGTAGCTGAATTAGTTGCTAAAGCACACCATGAAATTGATAAAGCTGTTTCAAAGGGTGTTTTACACCAAAACAATGGTGCAAGAAAAGCTAGCCGTTTAGATGCATTTATTGCTAAATCAAAAAATTAATTTTTTTGAACCAATTTATTTTAAAAACCGGGTAATTCTCCGGTTTTTATTTTGCGTATTTATTAATCTTTATATGTTTTTGTTTTTTAATTGCAAAAACTAAAACAAACTCGCCTTTAATAGGCTCTTTTTTTAGTGTCTCTAAAACTTCCAATGGAGTTCCTTCATAATCTTTTTCATGCAACTTTGTTAATTCTTTACACAAGTAAAGATTTACATTATCGCCAAAAACACTATTAAAGTCTTCTAAGGTACTTATAAGTTTATAAGGTGAAACATAAGAAACATAAATTCCCTCAGTAATCTTTTTTAGTTGATTAATTCTTTCTCCGCTTTTGTCCTTTAAAAAACCAATAAAACTAAATGTTGAACCTAAGTTAGCTTTAATAAAAGCATGCGTGAATGCCGTTACTCCACCAATAACATCTACGAAAATATTTTGTTTTTTAGCTTCGCTTATTAAATTAAAACCAGGATCGGAAATACATGGCATTCCAGCATCAGATATTAATGCTACATTTTTACCAGATAATATTTGTTCAATTATTTTTGGAGCTAATTGTTTTTCATTAAACTTATGATAAGCAATTAATTTTTTATTATTAATTTCAAAGTGTTTCAATATTTTTTGACTTACTCTTATATCTTCACACAAAATAATATCAACTTCACTCAAAATACGTATAGCACGGAAAGTAATATCTTCTAAATTACCAATTGGTGTACCAACTATATATAGTCTAGATTCCATAAAATTCCTCTAATTTTAATAATAGATTACTTTTTTGTAAATTAAAGTTTGCAGCATTATTTATGTTGTTTTTTACTTCTTTTAATAAACTAATAATTTTATATATCGGAATATAATCAAATGCTTCTTGTTTAAATTTAAAATCATTAAAAATATCTAATTCCTTTATACCTTTTTTAATTTTATAAATGTCCATAAAGGCCATTATTAGAAAATTTAAAATTATTTCCTTATTTTCATAGTTAAAATTAATAATTAATGATTGAAAAAATAAAAGTGGGTTTTTATAATATAAACTAATTGATTTACTTAGATCATTAAAAATATAAATTAATTCCTCATTATATTGAGTATTTATCGTTTTAAAAAAACTAGCAAAAGGTTTAGATTTATCAATATTTGTTTCATCATTTTTATGATTAATTTCAATGATAAAAGCACGTGATTTAATTGTTTTAATTACCTGAGATATAAAATTACATGACATTATAATAATGGTGTTATAAGGAGGATTTTCTAAAAATTTAAGCAAACTATTTAATGAATGTTGTGTTCCATTTTCAATATTTGATATAAATAAAATTTTTTTCTTATTCTTAAATAAAATTGATGTTTCGGTAGTTTCATTCATTGAATCTAAAATAGTTTGTTTATTAATTGTTTGATTTTGCCCATCGATATAAAAATACAGCTCACCAAATTTTATATCACTAAATTTCTTAAAATTATCATGATTTACCTGAGAAATAAAATATAAAAAATATTCATCAAAACTTTTAATGTTTTTTGATGAAAGCAAATAAACTTGACTTAATTTGTTTTCCTTAAGAGAATTATCAATGATATTTTTAAAAACAGAATCGATCATTATAATACATTTTCTTTTTTAAGAATATCTACTACTTTATTAAATAGTTCAATAATTGAACAGTTAGCGTTAATAATACGATATCTCTCAGGGTTTTTAGCTATTACTTTTTTATAAGATTCGCGCAATGAAACATAATAAGAAATATCAGAAGTTTCTAGGCGGTCCATTCCTTCGCGCATCTTAGTAATTCTTTCAACTGAAATAGAGGGCTCTAAATCAAAGAAAATTACAAAATCAGGTTCAGTTTGATTGGTTGCTATTTTATTAATAATCTCAACATTTTCTAAAGTTGCATCACCTAAAACACCTTGATAAACATATGAAGAAGTTGTATATCTGTCAGTTATTACGTTTTTATTTTCTTCTAAAGCAGGTCAAATACCTTTCTCCAAATTTAAACGACGGCTAGTGGCAAATAAAAGTGCATCTACCATTGAACTAAATGAATTTTCATTGTCTAAAATTAATTGTCTAATTTTTTCAGCTTCTTTTGAAAATGCCGATCCTGGTTCTCTTGTAAAAACAAAATTATCAATTAAGTTCTTTGTAATTAATTCATTTTTTAGCATTTGAATAATTGTTGTTTTACCCGAACCATCCATTCCTTCAAAAGCGATAAATTTTCCTTTTCTTTGCATAAATAACACCTTTTATATTTTTCTTTTATTTAAAATTGCTTGTTTTAATGATATTGCATCAACTGATTCAATTGCCATTCCAAAGGGAATTCCAATTGATAACTGATAAACATTTTTGTTTTTAAATTCATCACGAATTCTTTTTTCTAAATATTTCATTGTAATTTGGCCATTTAAATCAGTATTTAATGCCAAAATTATTTCTTCATTTTTAGCAACAACTTTTAATAAATGGTCGATTTTTTCTAATGTTTCATTTCTAATTTGTTTTAAATTGATTGAATCGCTAAAAACAAAATACTTTCCTTTTTCTATATCAAGTGATTCAATTTTTTCAATATCTAAACTATCCTGTACAACAAATATCTTTTTATTTCTTTTGCTATCTGAACAAATATCACATATTTCTTGCTTTGCATAAGCTAAGCATTGGGAACAAATTTTAGTTTCATTTTTTAGAATAATGATATCTTCAAATAACTCTTTTGTATTTTGAAGTTTATTTTCAAGAAAAAAAACCACGATTTTATTTGCTTGCTTTTTTGAAATACCTGGAATTCTTTTTAAGGATTCAATAATTTTTTCTTTAAGTTCTAAATTCATTAAAATGGTAATCCGTTATTTGAATATTTTTTACCAATTTCATCGTAAGCTGCTTCGATTTTTTCTAGCGCTTCATTAACGGCTAACATTACTAAGTCCTGAATTAATTCAGGATCTTCAGGATCAATTAATGCTTCATTAATAATAATTTCAGTTATTTTTCTTTGACCATTCATTGTTACTTTAATACCCTGTTTTTCAACAACAAAAGATTGTTTAGCAACAACTTGTTCGTCTTTTTCCATTTCGCTTTGAATTCTTTTAGCGTTTTTTAACATTTCATTTATATTCATATATATCTCCTATTTTTTTTGTTCTTTAACAATATCTCCAAAAAGTTTCTTTGCAAACTCCACATTTGCATTCACTTTATTTTTATACTTGTCTAGTTTTGGTAAACTAAACATTTTTACTTCTTCATTTTTTAATTTAGACCAGTTTTGTTTACAATTTTGAATTGCTATTTCAACTTGTTCTTTTGTTACGGCAACAACATTTGTATATCTACCAAAAATACTATTAATAGCTTCCATGAAATCTTCATTGCATCTTTTTAAATTCAATTCATGAACTTTAAAAGTATCGTCACTTCTTAGAACAATTAAATCTTCGATTGCGAAAAATATTTTAAAACCTTTAATTAAAGAAATAAGATATTCATATTCTTTCTTTATTTTTTGCTCAATCATGTTGTAATACATTGTGTCTAAATCTTGTTTATTCTTCGTTCCATAATCATATAAATTAAGTTTTATATATTGGAAAATAAATGCGAGGATATTAACGTCGTTTTGATCTAATTCTGGTTTTATAATATCAACAGTTTTACTAAAATTTTCATTATCAAATTCTGTAGTAATAATATCATTTAACAAATCATCATTTTCGTATTCTTTTGTCGTTTCGGCAATTAAGATTTCTGAAGTTTTTTCCAAAATATTATCAACGTTTATTTCACTAATTCCATTTTCTTCTAATTCTTTTTTTACTTCGTCTATCTTGATATCTTCACTAGTTTTAAAAGTATTAGAAATATTTTTTAAATTAAAAATAGAATTAAAGTTTTTGTGGTTTTCTAAATTATCTTCATTTTTATTATTATCATAATCATTAACTAATTGAAAATCATTTGTATCTTCGTAAGTTTCGCTTATCAATTCATTTTCTTTTGATTCATTGAAATGGTTTTTAGTTTGAACTTCTAATTGCTTATTTTCTTTATTAATTAATGTTAATGATTCATTCTTACAAGAAGCCATCTTTAATAAATTTAATTCAACTATTTCTTTAGGAATATCACTAAATTGTGAATCCTTAATTGTTTTTTGAATAATATCAATATATTTAAATAGAAGCTCATCATCAATTTTTAATTCAATTAGTTTTTCTTTTGGGGCATATTCTAAAAGTGATTCTTGATTTGTTTTACTAAATACAAAATAATCTTTTAATGTTTCAAAAATTTGTAGAACTATTTTCTCAACACTAGCACCATTATCGATTAAATAATTAAATTTATCTAGCATCATTTTGTGTTGATTAGCACTTATACATTTTATTAAATATCAAATATTATCAAAGTCAACAATTCCATATAGTTCTTCGATATCTTTTTTGGTAATTGTTTTGTTAGCACAATAAATTGCAATTTGATCAGCAATACTTAATGTATCTCTAAAACTACCATTACCTAGATTAACAAGTAATTTAATAGCTTCTTCTTCTGCCTTAATGTTTTCTTTTGCAAAAATATCAACTATTTGTTTAATTAATATTGGTTTATCTATTTTTTTAAAATTAAATCTTTGCACACGACTAAGAATTGTTAATGGAATTTTCTGAGGATCGGTAGTTGCTAAAATAAAAATGGCATGTTTAGGTGGTTCTTCTAATGTTTTAAGTAAAGCATTAAAAGCTCCTTTGGATAACATATGAACCTCATCAATAATGTAAATTTTATATTTGCCTTGAGTTGGTAAATGTTTAATTTTTTCTCTTAATTCACGAATATCATCAATTCCTGTATTAGAAGCAGCATCAATTTCAATAATATCCATATTTTGATCAATCGTTTCAATACAGTTAGCACAAGGACTAGCATCAGTTCTATGTGTACAATTTATGGCATTAGCAAAAATTTTTGCAGTTGAAGTTTTACCATTACCGTGCGGACCACAAAATAAATAAGCATGAGTAATTTTGTTTTCTTTAAGAATATTTTTTAAAGTATCAATAATATGTTGTTGACCATGTACATCTTCAAAAGTTTTTGGTCGATATTGACGATATAATGCTAAATATTTATTTGTAAGCGACATTATACCTCCTAAAATATAAATATATTTTACCAAAATTAAAATCTATAAAAGGTTAAAAGCAAGATTTTATTTTTTATTTATTTTTATGACTTTAAATTAAGTAAAAAATCGTTATTTTTCCATATATAATAATTATTATGAATAAAGTGGATCGAGTTTTAAAAGAACAAAATCAAAAAAATTTTTTTACTTTTTTTGTTTTAACTATTGTTTCTTTAATAGTTGCAATTTTTCAAGTAATAGCAATTAGTTTTTTAAAATATAACATTAGTAAAAATGTTTTCATTGGAATTTTAATTATTGTTGTATTATCTAACATTTTAATTTTATTTACAGCATTTAGTTTTTTTCCTATTTTTAAAGAAAGAAATAATCTATCACATCAAAAATTATTAAAAGTTGATTTTGGTTTAATTATTTTACTTATGGTACTTGCTGTTATATTTATTATTTTAATTTTTCTTTTAAATGGAATTAATCAATCCTTAATAAAAGCTTTTGAAGAAAAAAATACGCTAGAAATAACCAAAAATATAAACTTTTTTACTAAAATAAGAATTATTAAGTTAATTTTAGATTCTATTTTAATTTTAAATATAATTTCATTATTATCAATAAATATTTTTATTAAAAATAAAGGTGGTATTTAAAATGAAATATGAAAAATCTTGTGGTGCTGTTGTTTTAAGAAATATTGAAAGTAAGCTTGAGGTTTTATTAGTAGAACAAAGAGCAGGGCATTGTGGTTTTCCTAAGGGACATGTTGAAAATAATGAAACTGAAATTGAAACAGCAATAAGAGAAGTTAAGGAAGAAACTAATATTGATATTGAAATTATTGAAGGTTTTAGAGAAGTAACTCATTATTCCCCTTTTAAAAATACTTCTAAAGAAGTGGTTTTCTTTTTAGGTAAACCATTAAATTTTGATAAGGAAAAACAGGAAGAAGAAATTAATATTGTCGATTGATATAGTATTGAAGATGCTTTAGTAAACAAAATAACTCATGAAGTTAATCGTGAAATATTAGAAAAAGCAGTTAATTTTTATGTCACAAATTGTTGAAAATATAAATAATAAAAAAGATGAACTAAATATAATGAACCCCGAAAGTTGGACCAAGTAATTTGGAAAAACTTTTGGGGTTCATTATAATTTTCGACCTTTTTCTTTATTGGAATAATTTCTTTAATTATCTTTTTTATCGATTTCATCAAACACACTAATTATAGGATTATATTTTTTTAATGATCTTTTTCTTAAATAATATAAGTTCATCTTTTGTTATAAATTTATCTTTAAGCATTTGATTTAGAAGAAGACATGCAAATCTATATTTTATTTCGCCTTCAATTTGTTTATGATGCATAATAAAAACCTCTTCAAGTTGTGTCTATCTATCAATCTAAAGAGACTTAAAGTCAAGTTGTATTTAAAATGATAAGTTACTATTTTTTCTGTATATTAAAACTATTTTAACCCAATTAAAAAAATAAAAATATCGTCAAGAAAACTTACCAAAAGTATCGATATTTTAGCCTTAATATGGTATACTATTGGTATCTTTGGAAGGTGGTGTTAAATTGAAAATAGATAATGTAATTATCGAAGCTTCTTTAACTGAATTTAAAGTTGACTTAGAAACTGAAAAACCAGCACATTGGCTTAAAACTTTAGTTGCATTTGCTAATTCAAATGGTGGTTCGATGTATTTTGGAGTTAATAATAATGCTGAATTAATTGGTTTGAAAAATGCTCAAGATATTGCAGAAAAGATTACAGACTTTATTGATAAAAGAATAACACCTTCACTGCCTTATGAATTAATTCCTTATTCTAAAGATAAATTAGATTGTATTGAAATCAAAGTATCAAAAGGTAATGCCACACCATATTATTATTTTCATGAAAAGACAAGAGAAGTATATGTAAGAAAAGGTAGTTCAACTGTACTTGCTACTAATCAAGAAATAGTAAATTTAGTGCTTAGAGGTGCTAATCTTACATATGATAGAGTAGTGACTAATATAAAGCAAACAGAAAAGTCATTTACTGTATTTGAAGCAACTTGGTATGATAGAACACATACAAAATTTACTAAAGAAGATTATATCTCTTTAGGTCTTTCTAATGACGAAGGATTTTTAACTAATGCAGGTGTTTTAATAGCAGATCAAAATACATATTTGCATAATAGATTATTTTGTACTAGATGGAACGGATTAACTAAAACTGGTTTAGATGAAGCAAGAGACGATAGAGAAATTGAAGGAAGTATTGTTAATCAGTTAATAAGAGCTTTAGATTTCTTTGAAGCGAACACTCATAAAAGATGGCATAAAGAATCAACAGGAAGAGTAGATGAACCTGATTATGATATGTTAGCCATTCAAGAAGCACTAGTTAATGCGATAATTCATCGTGATTATACAGAGCTTGGTAGTGAAGTTTGTCTTGATATTTATGATGATAGGATTGAAATATCATCTCCGGGTATTGCTTATGATAATCAAAACATACCAAAGAATGTTGATTTTATAGTTAAATCAAAAAGAAGAAATCCAATCTTAGCTGATGTATTTTCAAGAATGCATTATATGGATAGAAGAGGATCTGGCTTAAAGAAAATAACTGATGAAACCAGAAGATTATTCAACGATGAAGGTTACCATGTTGAATACTACAATAACAATGGATTTTTTATGGTAACAATTTACAATGCAAATTATGGTAAAAACGGTAACGTTACCGAAAATGTTACCAATGTTACTAAAAACTTGACCAATCTTGAAAACCAAGTGCTTGAATTAATTAAACAAGGAATTAATACCACTAAAGATTTAGTTGTTAAGACCGGAAAAACGAAAATGAGTATTTCAAGAACTACGGCAAGTCTCCAACAAAAGCACTTAATTTTAAGAGTTGGATCAAGCAGAATTGGACACTGGGAAGTAAAAGATTAATAAAATATAAGCATCTATCTAAAATATGGTAGATGCTTTAAATGTATTGTCACATCTGTCACGCCAGTCATGTGTCACTAAGTGTATATACCAATAAATAATGGTTAGAGGGTACACTTTCGTCTATAGAGGGTGCATTGTATTAACAAATACTTACCATACACAATAAATGCGCCCATAGCTCAATTGGACAGAGTGTTTGATTACGGCTCAAGAGGTTGCAATTTCAACTCCTGTATTTCCCTGCCATATCAAAGATAATTTGAAATAAAAAACAAGCAGTAAGATATAATGAACCCCAAAAGTTGGACCAAGTAATTTGGAAAAACTTTTGGGGTTCACTATAAATCATCTTTTTTTATTATTATTGGTTTTCTTTTAAGCCTAATAAATTTTCTAGCTTAATTTTAAATTCTTTTAAAACCTCTTGTTTTTTGGTTTTTAAAATTTCTTCCACTTCTTCTTCATTTTTGCCTTCAGAAATTAAATGTTTTCTTTCTGAATCTAATAAAAAGTTAATAAATTGGTTTGCTGTTTCAAGACTTTCTTCATTGTTTTTAAAGTCATTATTATTAACTAATCAAGGAAAATCAATTTGACTGTTTGATGAAGGAAGTCCTTCATAATTATTTAATAAATTAATACTACATTCCATAGCTATTCGATCGGTTAATTCCTTGAATTTTTTCGAACCTAATTTTGTATAAATTTGATATGGATTTTTTTGTGCGTATTGAACTAAGTGCGTACTGCGACGTAATTTATCCATAATGTTAATATGATCTTGTCATCCGCTATCAAAAACATTTAGAATAATACTTCTTTCTGATTTAACTAAAGATGTTAATCCATATTTTTCAACAATATTTTGTCTTAAAGTGTCATATTCTTTTTTTCAAATTGAAAAAATATAATTAATCAATTCTTCTTTATCCATTTTTCTAATTTCTTCGTTTGTAAATTTATGTTGTGTTAATAACATAAAGTTTTTATTTAGATAATTAGAAAAGTTTTCAAAATCTAGCGTGTCATTTTTTTGCACAAAATATGGATTGTTAACAATTTGCTTTACAGCGACCTGAAACATTTTGTGAATAATTGAACCTAAATCATCACGTTGTAAAATTAAATCACGTTGTTCATAAATTAAATCACGTTGTTGTCTAATAACGTCATCAAAGTTTAAAACACTTTTACGGCTATCATAGTTAAATCCTTCGATTTTCTTTTGTGCACGTAAGAATGCTGAACGAATTGATTCACCAGGAATCGGATCTGAACCATACTCTTTAAAGATTTCTTTTCATTTATCTTGAACCGAAAATCTTAGGATTAATTGGTCATCTAAAGATAAAAAGAATTTTGTATAACCTATATCTCCTTGACGGCCTGAACGCCCTTTTAATTGGTTATCAATCCGGCGTGATTCGGCTTTTTCTGTTCCTAAAACGTATAATCCACCGTTTTCAATAGCTTCTTTTGTTGGTTTAATATCCGTACCACGACCAGCCATGTTTGTTGCAATTGTAACAGCTCCAGCCTGTCCTGCTTTAGAAATTATTTCAGCTTCGGAAGCATCTTGCTTAGCATTTAAAACAGTATGTGGAATTCCTTCTTGCAATAGATATTCATGTAGTATTTCTGAATCTTCAACTTGAGCAGTTCCAATTAAAATCGGTTGTTTACGTTGATATGCTCTTTTAACTTCTTTAGTAACAGCTTGTCACTTAGAATGCATATCAACATAAATTTCATCTTTATCATCAATTCTAACAACTGGCTTATTTGTTGGAACAACATTAACACGCATATTGTAGATGTCAATAAATTCTTTTTCTTCAGTTTTAGCAGTACCAGTCATACCACTGATCTTTTTAAATAATCTAAAGAAGTTTTGGTAAGTAATTGTTGCTAGTGTTTTAGTTTCAGATTCTACTTCAACTCTTTCTTTTGCTTGAATAGCTTGTTGTAAGCCCTCTGAGTAAGCACGTCCTTCCATAATACGACCGGTGAAAGAGTCGACTAACTCAATCTTATCATTTCTAACAATATATTCAACATCAAGCTTCATAACCTTATGTGCTCTTAATGAGTTTTGAATTCGATGCACTAGTTCAGAATTTTCTAAGTCATATAAGTTTTTAAAATTAAAATACTTATTTGCTTTTTCAATTCCTTGATCAGTTAAATAAACCGATTTTGATTCTTCATCAATAAAATAATCATCATGGTTAAGAGTTCTTACAAAAAGATCAGCAATTGTGTACATTGTACTTTCTTCTTGATCACCTCCGGAAATAATAAGAGGAGTTTTAGCCTCATCAATTAATATCGAATCAACCTCATCTAAAAGAATATAATCTAGACCTCTTTGCACTTTTTCTTCTTTTGACATAACCATATTATCACGTAGATAGTCAAAACCCAATTCAGAGTGAACTGAATAAACAACATCACAAGCATATGCTTCTCTTTTTAAATTAGTATGCATTTGTGCTTTATTGATTCCAACAGTTAAACCTAAAAACTTAAATACTTGCCCCATTTCTTCAGCATCACGTTCGGCTAAATATTCGTTAACAGTCGAAACAATAACACTATTACCACCTAAAGCATTTAAATAAACTGGAGCAATCGAAGTAATTGTTTTACCTTCACCAGTTTTCATTTCAGCAACTGAACCCAAGTCAAGAATAATACCACCAATCATTTGTACGTCATATGGTCTTTTCCCTAATATTCTTTTTGTTGCTTCTCTTGAAACAGCAAAAACTTCAGGTCTAATATCGTCCTGAGTTTCGCCTAGTTTAATTCTTTCACGAAATTCTATAGTTTTATGTTTTAACTCTTCATCAGTTAGTTTTACAACACTTTTTTCTAATTGATTAATTTTCTTTAGTGTATGTTCAGCTATACGCATTTCTGTTGATTTAAATTTAAAAAATTTCATAATTTAATATTTTATATTAAATTTACTAAAAATAAGCAAATTAAAAGTAGGCCTTGTTATAAAAGCCTACTTTTTTAAATCCTATTGGATATATTTTGAACTAAAATAGTCTTAATGTATCTTGATTAAAGATTTTGTATACACCTCAAATTAATCCATAGATTATAAACCCTAACATAATTAAACCAACAATAACAACTAGCATGATGCTAATTACTCTTAAAACTTTTTTCGCTACTTTTTTTGTTTTTGTTTGGTTATTTAATGAGCTAAAATTTTTGTAATCCATATTCTATCCTTTTGTAGCATTTCCTTGTCTAGAAATAGCTGCCATAATTCTCTTTCTTAAAATGAAGTATACAATAATCATTGGTAAAACAGCTAATAATGTTGCTGCCATTCTTATTGATAAAACTGTTTGAACTTGTCCTGGAGCAACTTCGTATTTACCAGTGGTAAATAGTCATAAGTTAATAGGGGCATAATATCCTGCAGTTTCACCAGGTGCAGAATCTCATAATAATGCTGGTCATGTATATGAGTTTCATGATGCTAAAGCAGTTAAAATAACAACTGTTCATGTTGTTGCTTTAACCATTGGTAAAGCAATGTTAAAGAAGTATTTTAAACCACCAGCCCCGTCAAGCATTGATGATTCCTTAACAGAGTTAGGAATTGCTTCAAAAGCATTTTTATACATATAAGCATTAAATATTGATGTTGCAAATGGGACTATCATTGCAATAATGATTAATGGGTTTTTATTACCTATTCATCCAGCTTTTGATACTAAAGTATATTGTAATGAAATAAGGGTAATTTCTGGAATAACCATTAAAGATAATAATAATCCAAAAAATACATTTTTTCCTCTTCAATTTCTCATTGATAATGCATATCCTAAAGAAATTGCGAAGAATAATCTAACAACAACAGATATTGATGTAAATCCTGCTGTGAAAACTAAAGATTCCAAATATCCTTCTTTAAGTGAACTTGCAAAGTTTGATCAATTAAGGCTTGTTCCCAAGTTTCCGGCAAAAACCTTACCTGCTTTTACATAATTTTCATATTCAAAAGGTCATCATGCAATCTTAAATCCTTGGTCGTGGTAAAACCTTGGATCTACTAATGATTGTTCAATCATAAAGTAAAATGGAAGAATAACTAAAAAACTAAAAAATGTTAAAATGGTTATTTTAAAAGATCATGAAAATATTTTTCCTCATACGTTTGTAGTTGTATAAGGTTTTGTCATTAATTCTTGTTTAGATTTTAAAACTGATTTTTCTCTTTTGTATCTCAGCTTTAAGCTTGTTGATAACATTTCTTTCTCCTAACTTAATTTTTAGTTTATAAATTGAGGCTACAGATTTTTTAAGTGTGTATGAAACCATAATACCTAATATGAATAGAAATACTGATGCAGCCATGGCTCTTCCAAAACCTTGGTCAGCAAATCTAACTGCTTGGAAAATATAAATTAATAATGTGCTACCGTTTTCGACTATCGCAGTAGAAGCATCGTTGTTATATAAAGCAAGTGGGAAAACTTTAATACCATTAATAATTCCAATTGTAAATAAGAATGATATTGTTTTTCGAATTGATGGTAATGTTATTTTAAAGAATTGTGTTCTTCCACTAGCACCATCTATAGCAGATGATTTATATAAATCTGGATTAACAGATAACATAGCTGTTGTAAGAATTAATACTTGAAATGCTAGTCCACCTCAAATACCTCTAATTAAAATAACAATAAATGGATTTCATCTATTTCCGCTTCCATATAATAATGGTAATATAGCACCTTCAGTAGATTTACCAAATAAAGCGGTAAAAGTTAAAGAAACTGCGACCGCACCGGTCATATATGGTAAGAAGAATACTGTTTGTCAAAAACTACGAGCATATCTTCTTATAACCATTGTTATGGCGGAACTAATTAAAATAGAAATAGATAACCCGATTGGTAATGCAATAACTGCATATAATAATGAGTTAGTAACAGCAGTTTGAAATTTTGGGTCGTTTAAAATACCAACTTTTCCTGTAGTTTTATAATAGTTACCGATTGATCATCCAAAAGAACTAAATGAAACACTAGCTCTGAATGATCCAATAATAACAAATATAAAAGGTATGATTACCATAAAAGATAAAGCAATCAAAGAAGTGAGCATTAAAATAAAAGGTTTTCAGAATGGAGTTCTAGTATTTAAAATACTTAATGCTTCTCCTGTTTTCTTAATACGGTATTTTCTTCAAAAGTATGTATTCATTAAATTCTTTCCTTTGAATCTACATCAAATAAGTGGTAAAGTTCTTCTCTTTTAATACGTAACTTAACGTTTTCCCCAATTTCGTATTTAGTTTTAGCACCTAAGAAAACATTGGCAATTCTGTCGATATCTTTAATATAAATTTGAGCTTGAATCTCTTTTCCAAGGTATTCAACTAATCTAATATCTCCATTAATAATTCCTTTTTCATCTTCTACTAAAGATTCACCACGGAATCCTAAGTCAATTGTTTCTTTATTATAGTTTTCTGGTGCTTTTGTTAATTTTTTACCTGCATAATAAATATATCCATCTTTAACAGGTGTTTCAAAAATTGTCATTTCTGGCATACCTAAGAATTTGGCAACAAACTCATTTTTAGGTGTTAAATAAAGTTCCATTGGCGCACCAATTTGTTGAACTTTTGCAGTTGACATACAGATAATTCTATCACTAATTGACATAGCTTCTTCCTGGTCGTGAGTAACAAAAACTGTTGTAATTCCTAATTCTTGTTGAATTGAACGTATTCATTTTCTTGTTGAAATACGTAATTTGGCATCCAAGTTTGATAATGGCTCGTCTAATAAAAGAATTTTTGGTTTTTTAACAATCGCTCTAGCGATAGCAACACGTTGTTGTTGACCACCAGATAATTGTGTAGGTCTTTTACCTAAGTTCTTTGTAATTTCAACTCTTTGTGCAACATCTAAAACATCTCTAACAATAGCCTCTTCAATTGTTAAAACATCTTTTCCTAAAATCTTGATTTCTTTTTGAAGATCTTCTGGTAATAAAAGAATTAAATCATTTAGGGCTTTTTTAATATTCTTAGACTTTATATTATTTTGTTCAAAAATAGGTGTGATTAATTCATTAATAGTAGATGAATACACTTTTTCAGTTTCTTGTTTTGTGATTTTAATACGCTCTTTTATTTCTTTAATTTGTTGTCTTAAGGGGTCTTGCTTTTGTAAGGCGATTTTATCATTTAAAGATTTTTTTGCTTCAGCAACTTTTAGTGTGTATTCTTTTTTGATTGAATTATATTTCTCAACATACTGATTTTTTAAATCAGAAATTGATTTTTTTAAACTTTTCTTTGCGTTAACTTTTAATAAATAATATTTTGCAAGTAAGTCTTTTTTAGCATTTGAAAAAGAATGTTCATTTTCTTTGTTATTTGCAACAGCGATTTCAGCTTGTTCTTGTAAATCTGAAAGTTTTTGCAATTTTTCTATTTCATAGTCAGAAATAAAATTCTCAGTTTCTTTTTTTGCATTCTTGATATCTTTTAAAACTTGTTTAGTTAAATTAGATAAAAGAGCGGTTTTCTTTGTTACAAGGAAATTATAATTATTTAATTCGTTGTCAATTATATTGTTATAAGCAGTTTTTAACTCAGTTAAATAATTTCTTGTTTCTTTTGGATTATCAATTGTATGATATAACTTTGTTCTTGCATCTAAGATTTTTTCTTCTGATACTTTAAAATGTTTGAAAATTAATTCAAATATTTTTTGTTGTGCTAATTTTGATTTTTCAATAGTTTCTTCTTTTCAGTGTTTGTCGTTCATTAATGGAAATGCAATATTGTCATATACTGTCATATGAGGATATAATGCATAGTTTTGGAAAACTAATCCCAATTCTCTTTGTTGAGGTGAAAACTTAGTAACATCAACACCAGAGAAAAATAATTTTCCGCTAGTTGGACGTAACAAACCAGAAATAGCATTAAGAGTTGTAGTTTTACCAGAACCAGATGGTCCTAATAATGTAACTAGCTCTCCTTTTTTGATTGCAAAAGAAGCATTATCTACAGCTAGAGATTCACCAAAGTCAATTACTAAATCTTTGACTTCAATAGCGGGTACTAACTTTTTAGCTTGATAGCGCTCTTTTGAAAAACTATGAATGCTATTTTGTTTTAATTCATTATTTGTTTTTTTCATCCCTTTTCCTTATTTGTATTATTTTTTTTGTGTTATTAAAAATTCAAAAATATTATTTTCTGGATTAACAAATTTTGCCCTATTCTTTTTATCAATATTGTGTGGATGTAAAAATTGATAAGCATCACTCATTAAAGTCGAACCATGAGCTATATATTCTTTTGATAAATCCATTGGTAAGTTAAATTTTATATTTGTTGGTGTTCCACTTAAAGTAATATTAACCCCTTCTTCAACATAAAATCCTTTTTTATTCATGTAGCCGTCATTAAACGCTCTTGCTACATAAGGTAATAAATATGATAAGACTGTAGTTTTTTCAACATTATTGTAATCAATTTTGAATGTCTTAAAATCAGTTTGACTAATTCTTGGTAAGGTTCATCCATTAGATAACATTTCAATACTAAAGTTTTTGTGATAATTTTCACCGAAGAAAAGATAAGCGACTTTACGATTATACGATCCATTAGTTCAGTTGTCAGAAAGTAGTCTAACTTTAGTTCCTGGTCTTAAAATTGTTTCAACAAATTTACTATCTAAATTAGAAAGTTTCTTTTCTCTTTCAGTAACACCTTCAGTATTTTGTTCTAAAGTATCAATTAAGGGTATTCTAATCTTAACTAGTTCACCTTTAGCAAAACTGGTTTTTTCAGTTAGATTATTAACAACCGAAACTTCGACAGTATCACCATCAAATACTCTTGTAATTGTTGCATCAACGCCAGCAAATCTTTCTCACAATGTTGTTATTATTTTTTCTGTTTCTCGTGTTTCTAAATCCTTAATAATTTCTGTTTCAAAAGAAGAATCAAAGATTTTTCCAATTTGTTCATAATCTTTAATATCGAAAGTAAATGTATTATTTAATTTGATATCATCATAATTTTTTGAACATGAAATTGCAACTAAGGGTAAAGAAATTATAGGTGCTGATAAAAGCAGTGATAATTTTTTCATTTTTTCCTTTGTTAAAAAACAACACAAAAATCAAGATTTTGTTTGTGTCATTTTTTTTAATACTATATAAATAAATTAATAATTTTATTTAAGAAATCATCAAATTTAACTGGTTTTTTACTTGATACTTGTCCTGTTAAGAATCTACCAGCAGCACCAATAGCATCTCTTAATTTATCTGAAGATGAAGATGACACATCTTCTGCTGCTTGATAATTTTCTGGATCTGTTTGAATTTTCTTAAAGTTATCAAATGCAATTAGAAGAGAAGGATTTAGTTTATCTTTTAAATCATCAGTTGTTTGTTTAAAATATGTTCCTGTTGGTGAAATATAGTTACCAAATAGGTTGAATGCATCAATAGCTTTTGTATTAGTAAAGTTTTGAGTTTTACCTTTGTTTTTAATTTGTAATGAAGGAATATTGTGTTTAAATACTCATTCAACAAATAATTTGGTTGCTTTATCTTCTCTGTCATTAGCATGAATTAAAACTAATGAAGGTCCTTGAATAAATACTGATTTTTTATCTGCTGAACTTTTTACTAATGGAGTACTAATTCAATCAGCATCTTCTTTATTTAAAAGTTTTTCTGATGTTAATTTTTCTTCTTTTACTAGGTCGTTTGAAATGAAGGTGTATTTTTTACTATCATTTGCAAAAATTTCACCTAAGGCAACTACTTTAGATTTTTGATCATCAGATAATTTAATCTTTTTATCTTTAGAAAGAATTATGTTTGTACCATCAAAATCAGCATCAATTAATTTTCAATTTTGATGTTTATTAAATGCATCATTAACCTTATTTTCTGCTTCGGAAGATTTAAATTGTTTGTCATATTTTCCTGGTTTAACACCCTCTGGTAAATTTCTTGAGAAAATTTTATTTTCATATTTACCAGATTTTATTAATAAAGAAACACCATCATTATCTGTTTTGCTCTTAGCCTTTAATTCATATGGAGATTGAATTGTGTTTTGCGGATCAATAATATAGTTTGTTGTTTGTGTTGAGTCTTTAATGTATGTAAAGTCATAACCTGCGGTTGAACCAATACTAATTGCCATGTTATGTTTGGTTAATAGGTTAGAACCATATGCTCCGCCACCACCGATTCAAACAGCACCTGTTTCAATTCCTTTATAAACAACACTTAAAATTTCTTTTAATAAAGTATTTTGTTTAGTTCCAGATTGTTTAAATGATTCATAATCATATCCACCTGTAAGTTCATGTTGTGAAGAAGGATTTATGTATTGATCAGCTTTAACACCTTTAGAAATTGCTGCATTCATAACGTTAACAACAGATGCTAGTGAGTCGATACCAATAATTGGTTTTGATAAATCATTTGGATATAGTTTTTTTGCTGCTATTGCAAATTTAATTAACTTGTCATATTGATAAAACATTTCATCTTCTAATGTTAAATCCATAGCAACTATCGCTTTTTTTGCTGCTTCTAAGTTTGAAGCCTTGCTTTTTTCTCATTCTGTATCAACATATTTGCCATCTTTACCCTCAACAGAAACCTTTGTATAATAGTCGATATATTCTTTTATTTTTTTGGTTTTTTCGTCTGTTCCAAATTTTACACCTTGAATTTCTTTTAATTCTTTTAATAATTTTCCTAAAAGAACTTTATTAACAGATTGCATTTCTGAAGAACGTGAGAATGGAACAACTCATTTTTCTTTTTTTTCTAAGTTTCCACCAATTTCATCGTTAACATTTTTAAATGCTGGAGCAATATCTAAACTTTCATAAGTTTCATTAGATAAAGATAAATTCATATCATTTTGAGCTAATATAGAAGCTGCTGTCGGGTAGTTAACCATAATGTTTCAGAAATCAGATTGTTCTTTAGCACCTAATTTTGTTGTTAAAGTTCCAGTACTATATCCATTTGGTTGGAAATGAATTTCAATTGGTAAATAACCTTTATTAATTTTTTCTAATTGCTCTTCTGAAGTACCGGCATTTAATCAATCATTATAAGCGCCAATTATAGCTTTCAAAGCAACACCCTGGTCATTATTTTCTGAAAAACCTGTAGCAATTTTTAATTTTCCATCATCGGTTTGATCGAATCTTGCAGATCCACCACATGAAACTGCTACTAACGGAAGAGATACAGCTGAAAAACCACTAATTGAAAGTAGGATTTTGTTACTCTTTTTCATTTTGTTCCTTTCTAAGTTAAAAAATTTTACAAATATTTTTTAATTAAATAAAAAACACAACAAGAATTAGTGTTCTAATTCTGTTGTGTAGTTGTGAAATATGAGTTTTGATTTTGTAATTCACAATAATAATTGTATTATATTTTTAACTATAAAATATAAAATTATTTTATTTAAAATAAAAAGATTTGTTTTGCACTTTTTATTTTATAGATGATTATTAGTATAAAATATTCTTAAAACGAAAAGAAAATAAGAAAAAACCTACAGCATTTTATAATGAACCCCAAAAGTTGGACCAAGTAATTTGGAAAAGCTTTTGGAGTTTATTATAATTTTTAAACATTTTTTGTACTAAATATAATAAAAAAGTAAAGTCGTTGTTTTTTAAAACTTGACTTTTCTTTTTTTAATTAATAATTATGAGTTTAATATGCTTTGATAATCATTTTAACTTTTTTATAGTTATGTTTTGATTATTTAAATTTCAACATCTAGATTATCATCATTAATTTGTCATCTTTTGTTATTTTCTAAATACTTCTTGAGTTTCTAAAATTTGGCATTTAAAACTTTTTTAAATACTATATAATATAAAAATTTATTTAAATTCTTGTTTAAAAATCTTTAACTTTTATTAAATTATCTTTGTATTGTTTGTCTAACAGTAGATTAATTCCCTGATTCCTGGGCATCTTTTGCTTCCTTTTCATTTTGGGCATTATATAATAATTGATTTAATTCCGCATCTTTTTGATCAAATAATTCCTTGGTAGCTGGTGAAGAAATTACTTCAGCTTCTATTTTCTCAATTTTACTTTGTAATTCGTTTTTTATTTGCAAATATTTAGGTTGGCTAAGTTGTTCTTTAATATAATTTTTAGCATTTTGTTTTATTTCTTCATATATATTTTTTGCTTCATCAACTTTTAAACCTAAATTAGCAGATTTAGCTTTTGCAAGTTCTGCTAACTAAATATCTTTAGCTTTTTTAGCTTGTTTAGATAATTCTAATGCTTCTTCTAAAATTGGAATTTGAACACCATAATCAATGTATCTACTATTTTTAATTTCCTCTTCACTATTAAAAATTTGTTTTTCTAATGCAATTTTAATATCGTTGTAAATTACATTTTTACTTAATTCTTGGAGAAATGCTTCTGCTTCTTTCTTTAAGTCTAAATATTTACTAATCAAAGGTAAAACACGTTCTAAAGTTTCTTCATGATAAATTACTTTATTTCTCAAGGAATCGATTTTTTGTTTTCTTGCGTCTTGTGCTAGTGAAGAAAATTTTTTTCTACTTCGTGGTTGAAAATCATCAATAATTGATCATTTAAATTCATTTTTATAATATGAATAATATTTTGAATCGTCAATACGCTTATCCAATTCGTTTGCTCTTAAAGCTAATTCGTCAAATTCAGATAAACTTATATCTTTTTCTTGTTTTGTTTCTTTTGCTTGATCAAGAGCTTTATTTAATTTATCAATTTTATCTTGAAAAAATCCCTCTTTTTTTTGATCTTCTACAGGAGTAGTAGTTACTTCATTTTCAATTGCTTGTATTGCTTGTTTTAATTGATCTTTTTCATTACTATAAATTTCTTGATCAGAATTTAAATCACCATCAGCATAATTTTTAGCTTCTTTTAATTTAGCTCAATAAAGTCTTTCCATTCCTTCCGGTGAACTTAATTCTTGATCTATGGCTTTAATTTTTTCTATCACTTCTGCTAATACTCTACTTAATTCTTGTGTTGCTATGTCATAAGAAATTTTAGTATTACCAGATGCTATTGCATCTGCTGATTCTTTGACTGAAACTAATTTATCCTTAGATTCTTTATAATGTTCTTTATTAACTGATTTTTCTATTTCAGATAATTTTTCATTAACTAAACTAAGTTGTTTTAAATAATTTTGTTTAGCTTCTAATAAATCAAATTCTTCTTTAAATTGCTTTAAACTATCAGCAAGTTCAATAACAGTTATTGTTAAATCATGATTGTTAGCTAGTCCGTGGTTTGTTAATTCGTTATTAGGAAATAGTTCATTAAATTTAGTATTAATTTTATCTTTTAAACTATTTAAATGATCTTTACCTTCAACATTTTGTTTTAATGTGTCTAATAAAGCTTTTTCATTTAATAATTGTTGTCATAAATTATCTCTAGTTGCAACTTCATAGGATGCTTTATCTAACAAAATTGCTAAATCATCAGCCCCTTTTTCTAGAGATGAAATATTTTCTAAATCAGTAGAAGTTTTAATTCTATTAATTTCATTTTCTAATTGAATAGAAAGAAAAGAGTATTTTAAATCACTAGCAATTTGATCTTTATATTGCAATATTTGATTTAATTTTTGTTCATAAAGATCTCTAGCAGTTCCTAATTTGTCTAATTGATTTTTTATAGATTCAGCTTTTTCTTTTATTTCTTCAACTAAATCTTCTAATTTTCAAGTAGCATCTTGGTAATCTTCCTTATCTGATGTATCAGTTATACCGTTTTTAATTTCATTAATCTTTTGATCTAATTCTGCTTTAACTTCTTCATATTCAGGTTTATTAAGTTCGTTTGATAAATCTTCAGCTTTTTTCAATTGTGATTTATAAACATCTTTAGCTTCATCTAAGTTTCATCTTTGGTTTTTGAATTCACGCATTGCTTTTTTAGCTTTTTGAATAGCATTTTCCAAACTAGTTGTTGCATTTTCATAATCAGTTTTGGTTGAAAAATCATTTAGTCCAGAATTAATGTTGTTTAATAGTTCAGATAAATTATCTGATAATTCTTTAAATTTGAATTCTGCATTTAGGTATATACGATCAGTATTTAATTCTTCAATAAGCTTTTCTACTTTTGTCTTTTTAGCTTTATATGCATTTTTTGCAATTTCTAATTCAACTAATTCACGGTCTTTAATTTCTATATCTTTTTTTGCTAATGAAATAGCATCATTTAAGATTTGAATTGCATTTTGGAATGATTCTTTAGCTTTAGTTTGGTTATTTATAACTAAATCAAGTGCTTCAGAAATTTTTTGTTCTAATGTACCTTTAATATGACTATATTCAGGTTTTTTTAATTCATGAGCAAAGCGAGCTGCTTCATTATGTTTATCTTCATATGAAGCAACATAAGGCAATAATCCATTAACACGAGATTCTCAACTATTAACAGCTTCTTTTAGTATTCAAATTTTATTTTTTAATTCAGAAATAGGTAATCTAGTATACTCTAATTTCTTTTTATCACTAAAATTATTAGCTTTATAATTTTCAAGTTTAGTTTTTAAATTTGTTAAGTATGGCTTATTATCAACTTTTGCAATTAAATCATTTAGTTTTTCTAATAATTTATCAAATTCTCGATATTCAAATTCTCTTTGTAGTTTTAAATATTTTGCTTTTGCAATAACTTCATTTAACTTGGCAGTTCCTGTTTGATAAAGTTCTTTTGATTTTTTATCTTCTTCCGAAGCGTTTACAACTTCATCTTCAATTTCATCAATACGTTTTTGTAATTCCTGTCATTCTAAAATAAATTCAGGATCATATAATTCTCGAGCTGAATTTGTTGCTTCAGTAAGTTTATTATTAAAGTTATTAATTGCATCTTCTAAAGTTTCATTTGAATTATCTATCGTGGTTTTTTCATTATTAGCAACTTCAATTGCTTTATTTAATTTTTCAGTTGCTAGTTTGTAATCTTCTTTTGAACTATTTTCATTGATATTTTTTGTTGCATCAACAATAGCTTTGTCTAATTTATCTTTAACAGTCTTATATTTATCATCTGTTAATTTAGATGCTAAATCTTCTGCGGATTTTTTAGCTTCTTCATATTCTTTTTTTGATTTATCTAAAGAACCATCATTAATGTCAATTTGTTGTTTATCTTTTTTAATTTCTTCAATAGCTTTGCTTAAATTTTCTATTTGTTTATCATAATCTTCTGCTTTGCTATCTTTAGTTATATTTTTATTTGTTTCATCTAGTGCATCTTGTAAGTTTTTTCTAATATCTTTATATTTAGGATCTAATAGTTTATCTAATAGTTCCTTAGTCTCATTTACTTTTTCCCCAAATTTCTTTTTTGAAAGTTCTAACTTATTTTCTGGGGGTAAATTTTTGTTTTTCAAAATTCCAACAACTGTGGTAACTAGCGTTGCTGCAGCTGCTGCTGTTAAGAATGTTAAACCAATTACTAATTTTCTTGATTTTTTCAATTTTACCTCTCAAGTTATGTGCTTGTATGTTGTATTTTGCAAAATATATTTTTTTCAAAAATATTGCCACCTAATTTTAACCTATTAAAATTAAAAAAAAAAAAAAAAGAAGTTTTATTAAGGAGTTTTGGCAAAAGTGCAAAAAATGTCTTTTTTTTAACTTAAAATAAGACGTTTTTTGGATAAAAAATGAAAATTGGAACTTTTTTAATAAAAAAAACCACAAAGCGTGGTAATAGCATTGGTGGTTTTTATCTTTTTATTAATGAAGAATTTAAATATTTAAATTCAAAATTATTAAATGAAAGTAAGTAAAAATCATTAAAACTGTTATAGTCTTTTACTTTATTTAAAATGTAAAATTCATAAATTGTAATAGAAAATGAAAGTGAAAAAATGTTTGCTAATAATATTATTAATATTCTTGTGATTGCAGAAATTGGAACATTTTCATCTTGCTTTTTATATAAAATGACAATAACGGCAATAATAATCGAAGATACAATTAAAGGAAATAGTATATCTAAAAATACGATTCTTGTAATTGCAAATTTTCTTTGACTATTAAAATTAGGTGTAATAAATGAGTGCATTGCAAAATCGCTGTCAATTTCATTTATTAAATTTTTATATTGAGGTGAAACTAATGTATAACCTAAAATATCGGCAACTAAGTTGATAAAAGTGCTTTTTGTCATTTGTTTTGTTTCTTTAGTTTTCTTATAACGTTCACTTGGTATTTTACTATCTTTAAAGAAAACAAACTTGGATTTATTTCGTAATGAATTAATATATGAATAGTAATGAAAATAGTCCTTGATATAGAATCTTTTTAATAAATCTAAAAAGACAAAAGCCAATAATATTGTTAAAATTCCA
Organism: Mycoplasmopsis arginini; assembly: GCF_900660725.1. Taxonomy (NCBI): domain Bacteria; kingdom Bacillati; phylum Mycoplasmatota; order Mycoplasmoidales; family Metamycoplasmataceae; genus Mycoplasmopsis; species Mycoplasmopsis arginini. The sequence continues at coordinate 58,239 of NZ_LR215044.1, read as the reverse complement.
GAAATTAAACCGGCTAAGATACTAATAGTAATATCATTAAAAAGTTTAAATCCACTGTCTGATGAATATTTGTTTTCAAAAATAGCTACCATATAAGTGATTAAAAATCACACCATTGTAATTACTGAAAGTAATAAAATTAGATGCCAACTTGAATGTAATTCATGTTTTTTAATCTTTTTTAATTCTTGTTTTTTGTTATTCATTTTATTCCTTAATTATGAAATTATTTAACACAATAATTATAATAAAAAAATACTTATATTAAATAAGTATCTTTCATGATAAGTAAATCGGTAATTTATTTTGTAATTATATGGTGCTCCAGACTGGACTTGAACCAGCACGGCTCTTAACCGGTTGATTTTGAGTCAACTGCGTCTACCATTTCGCCACTGGAGCTTTTAAAATAGCATTAATATTATAAATTATTATTAATAAACTTATATTTTTTTACAAAAAATAAGATATTAAAAAAATAATATAAATCTTAATTTTATTATTATTAATGGATTATAATTTTTAAACTATGAATTTAAAAGAAATTTTTGAATCACAAAAAAAATTAGATAAAGCTTTTTCAGACAATATTTCAAAGAAAGACGAAAGATATTTTAACACTAAAATTGTTATTGCTTTATTAGTTGAACTTGGGGAGTTTGCTAATGAAGTTAAGGCATTTAAATATTGAAAAAAAGATAAAAGAATAAATTGAACTAAAATGTTAGAAGAATTTGCAGATGGAATACATTTTATTACTAGTATCTCTTATCCTTTAGGTGTAGAACCAAATTTAAACCCTTTTATTAAGCATAAAAATTTTAGCCTTCAATTAGCATATACATATAAACTATTTACTAGACTATTAACACAAAAGAATCAAACAAGTGCATTAAAAGCCTATGAAGCATATCTTGGTCTTGGAAAACTTGTTAATATTAATGAAGAAGATATTATTAATTCATATCGCGAAAAAAACAAGAAAAATTACGAAAGAATAGAAAATAAATATTAAAAAATTAACCCCAAATAAAAAGAGGTTAATTTTTATTTAAATTATTCTTATTTTGCCATTTGTTCAGCAACTTCAGCTGCGAAGTCAACAGTCTTTTTTTCGATTCCTTCGCCAACTTCAAATCTTTTAGCATTAATTAATTTTAATTTTGAATCTTCTAAGTATTGCGCTACAGTTTTGCTGTCATCCATTACAAATGGTTGGTATAGTAAAACACCTTTTTCGTTTAATTCTTTTCTTAATAAACCAGCTTTAATTGATTGTTGAATTTTTTCTGGTTTATTTGCTAATGCTGGAGAAGCATCTAATCTGTCGTGAATTTCTTTTAATTCAACTTCACATAAGCATGATTCAAATAAATGTGATGGGTTTAAAGCAGTAATATGCATTGAAATATTTCTTAATGCTTCTTGGTTTGAACCTTCACCAATGATAATTGTTGCTACTCTATTATTTGCGTGTGTATATGCCGCAACAATTTCGCCTTCTTTAGCAACATATTTTAATGCTCTTCTTAAAGTGATTTTTTCACCAATTTTTGCTGTTAATAAACTTGTATGATCTTCGATTGAAATACCATCAATTTTAATAGCTAATAATTCTTCATTTGTTGAAAAATCATTAGAAAATAAAGCTTCACCAATTTTATTTGCAAGTTCGATAAATAATTCGTTTTTTGAAACAAAGTCTGTTTCAGAATTAAGTTCGAAAATAACAGCTACGTTATCTTTAACTAATGCTCTTACAATACCTTCAGCAGCAATTCTTCCAGCTTTTTTAGCAGCCTTTAAAATTCCTTTTTCTTGTAATCAATCGATTGATTTTTCCACATCGTTATCATTAGCTTCTAAAGCTTTTTTAACATCTAGGAAGCCTAAGTTTGTTCTTTCTCTTAATTCTTTAATTTTATTTAAATCTACTGACATAATTTACCTCTTTTTTTTAGATAACTTTATTTATTTTCTTGTGTTTTTGATTCAACTGGTCTACTAAATTTTCTTTCTTTTGTTTCAGCTGATCTTGGGTCTTCTGGTAAAACAATTTCTTCGTTTGATTTATAAGCGAATAATTGTGCTTCACCTCTAGCGGCAGCAATAGCATCTGCTAAGATGGTAATAATTAAAGTTAATGATTTTGCTGAATCATCATTTGCTGGGATTACAAAATCAACTAAATCTGGATTTGAGTTTGTATCGTGAATAGCAAAAACTTTTAATCCTTTTCTTTTTGCTTCTCTAATAGCTATTTCATCTTCAATTGGAGATGCAACGATCATAACTTGAGGCATTTGAGCTTTGTTAGCTAATTTTCTAATACCACCTAAGTTCTTTTGTAGCTTAGCAATTTTCTTGTCATTTAAAAGACCTTCTTTTTTGGTGTAACCTTTGTAACCATTTTTTTGTAGTTCTTCTAATCTTTCCAATTCTTTAACACTTTTAAAAATTGTTTGTGAGTTTGTTAAAGTTCCACCTAATCAACGTTCTGAAACATAAACTGAGTTTGTTCTTGATGCTGCTGCTTCAATAGCTGATTTAGCTTGTTTTTTTGTACCTACTCAAATAAATGAAATTGGTTTTTGAGCCATTTTATTTAGTAGTTTGTAAGCATATTCTAATGTTTTTTGAGTTTTAGCAATATCAATAATATGAATACCAGCTCTTTTTCCATAAATGTATTGTTTCATTTTTGGGTTTCAACGGCTAACTCTGTGTCCAAAGTATGTTCCAGCTTCTAATAATTTTTCTCTTGAAACAATAACTGGTTCTGTTGAAACTGTTGTTTTTTGTTCAACTTGTTTTTGTTCTGACATATTTTTTCCTTTGTTATAAAATTGTTTGTTTTTTAGCTTCCTATTATTTCTAACAATTAACACCATTTTTTTTATTGGCACATGCAATTGAATCCATAATAGTGTTTGATAAATTAATTTTAATTGAATAATTTATCGATACTTTTTTATATATAAAAAGTACTCTAATATTTTAACATAATTTTATTTTTTAGAAGACTGTTCTTTAGAATTTTTTATATCATAAAAATAATCATTTATTAACTTTATTAATCCATATTCCATTTAAACAGGAAATATAATATATTTTATAATGAACCCCAAAATTTGGACCAAATAATTTGAAAAAACTTTTGATGTTCATTATATAATTTAACTTTTTTATTTTCCATACATTTTCCTTTTATTTATTATTTTACATACATTATTATTTTTTGAAATAATATTAAAAAATATCCCCAGCAAGTGCTGGAGATTTTTAATATATAAAATTAAATAATTTTATAGTAATTTACTATCACTTAACATCTTTACGTGATAAAGGCATTGACATACAACGAGCGTTACCCATACCTAATGATAATTGGTTACCGTGGAATGGAAGAACTTTAATGCCTGCAGCTTCTAGAGCAGCGTTTGTTTTTTCGTTACGTGAGTAACCAATTACAACACCTGGTCTAATTGCTAAGTAGTTTGTACCATCGAAGTGTGTTTCTCTTTCGATTTCCATTTGTGAAGCACCTTCACCTGCGATAGGAATTAAAACTGGTTTTTTGTTAATGATTGATTGTAATAATCCTTCTAGAGGTAATCCGTTTTCAACTGGTTGTGGTTCTGCTCCACCGTTTACTAAGTCATAATCTCAGAATTTAAATACGTCATTAGCGATTGGTGAGTATAGGAATTTGTCCTTGTCTAACATTGTTAGTCATGTGTCTAAGTGCATTAAGTTTGTTCATTTTGGAACGTTAATTGCAACAATACGTTTGAATTCACATTCTTTATTAGCAACAATGTTTTTAGCTAATAAAGTAACTGTTTGTAAGTCAGTTCTTTCAGAAACACCAACTACTAATGTGTCATTGTTGTAGATAAATACGTCCCCACCTTCGATTGATAATTTTAGTGAAGGGTCGTAGTATCATGGAGTGTTAATTAGTTTAGGGTGATTTGAGAATACAAATCTTGAGAATAATGTTTCACGTTGTCTAACTTTGTAACGCATGTAGTGGATTGTTACACCATTACCTACTGATGCAAATGGGTCACGTGTGAAGTATAGGTTTGGCATTGGGTCAACGATTAATTCGTGATCTGCTTCGATACCTAAATCGTATTTTGTGATCCCTGCCATCATGATTTCTACTAATTCTCTTGATGTTTTTTTAGCTTTTAAGAAGTTTCTTACAACTACTTTGTGTTCTTCTGATAGAACTGGTTCTGAGTCTTCTAAAAATTCTTCGATTAATTTGTCTTTAGCTTCTTGTGATGCTAAATCATATGTTTCAGCAACTAAATCAATTAATTCAACAACATTGATGTCGTTTGCTTTTAATTCTGCTACGAATTGTTTGTGTTCTTTTCTAGCATCGTGGCTTTCTAAGATAGCTGAGAATAATAATTCATCTAGTCTAGCTGGTGTAATATAGTCAATTTCGCGTCCTGGTTCGTGAACTAGAACTGATTCTAATTCACCAATTTCTGAATAAACGTGAATTCCTTTAAATTTACTGTCAAATACAGACATTGGGTTTTCCTTTCAAATAAATGATGTTATTTATGTATAAATAAGCTAGTTCCTTATTTAGATAAATCGCTTAATTTATACAGTTATATTATACTATTATATTATACTATTTTTTTATTTTTTCTACTTTTAGTCCTATTTTTAAAAGAAAAAATGTGTTTTTTGTTATTTTTAAAAATTATTATTTTTCTTTTTTTCTATTCTTAAATTATTTTTTACCTAATTATTAGTTGAAATTTATATTTTTCAAAAATTACAAACTATATTTTCGCTAATTTATTTTATAATTATTAAATATTAGTTTTTATAGTTATAATATACAGATATAATATAATAAATAAAAATCACTAATTCATTATATAAAGAGGGATTATGGCTGAAAAAGAACAATACAAAACATTACTTGATGTCGCTGAAGAAATTTTACAAGAAAAACAAAATTTAGACTTCTATACATTATTTAACTCAATTCAACAAGTATTATTTGAAAGATGAAGAAACGAAAATGATGAAAATGTTTCTGATGAACAAATATTATTAAGAAAACGTGGCGAGTTCTACCGTTTATTAACAGTCGACGGTAGATTCTTTCACAATATTGATGGTACTTGAACAACAATAAGACCTGATTTTAAAAACTAGTCTTTTTTTACTGACTAGTTTTTTTATTTTTTTATGTTAGTTAGTGCTAAAGAAATTTTAAAAAAGGCCTACGAAAATAAAAAAGTTGTTTTTCACATCAATATAAATAATTTAGAATGAACTAAACAAGTTTTACTTGCTGCAAATGATTCTAATAAACCTATCATTTTAGGAGTTAGCCCTTCAGCCGCTAAATATTTTGGCGGCTATAATGTTTGTTATGCAGTAGTTACTTCATTAATCAAAGATTTAAATATTACTACCGATGTCTGTTTACATTTAGATCACGGAAGTTATGAAGATTGTCTTAAAGCACTTGAAGCTAACTTCACTTCACTTATGTTTGACGGCAGCAAAATGCCTTTTGAAAAGAATCTAGAATTATCAAAAAAAGTGTTGCAATTATGTAAAGAAAAAAATGTATCTTTAGAATGTGAAACCGGAAGAATTGGTGGTATTGAAGATAAAATAGTTTGCGAAGTTGTTTACACTAAAATTAGTGAAGCTGTTGCTTTTAAGGAAATTGGTATTGATATGCTCGCAATTGGAATTGGCAATATCCATGGTGAATATCCGAGCGATTGAAAAGGAATTAATTTTAATTTGTTAAAAGAAATTAATGATGCCGTTAAAATGCCTCTAGTTTTGCATGGTGGATCAGGTATAAGTGAAGAAGATATAAGGAAATGTATATCTTGTGGCATTACTAAGATAAATATCAATACCGAACTTCAAATTGAAAATGCAAGAGCGATAAATGAATTTATTATTAATAATAATATTATGGAAGACAAAAATTATAATCCAAGAAAGCTATATAAAAAAGCAAATGAAGCTCTATATAACAAAGCAAAAGAGCTGTTAAATAAATTTTAATTACGAGGAAAAATTTATGAAGAAAAGAACTAAACTAATACTATCAGGATTGGCTACATCATTTGTTCCACTATCTGCTATTGCCTTAATTTCATGTAGCAATAAAGAAGAAAATGAAATAAAAGAAATTCAAGAAAAAATAAAAAGTTTGGATAAGGAAAATCCAAATATTATTGATAATGCGCTTTATTCTTATGCAAAAGCTGTAATCGAAAGTTCACCTAAGGATTTTTTAAACCAAAGATCTAAATACTATATTAAGAATCTTTTATCTTTATTGGAATTTACACAAAATTCGCCAGTTTTACTTGATAAATTGCCAGAAGGTCTTAAAAAGCCAGAAGAAAAATTAAAAGTAATTTATGAATTATTTCATTTTGTTGTTAATATGGAAGGCTTTTTGGAAAAAAGTGAAATACATAAAATAACACCTGATTTTTTAGACATACGTGATGTTTTAACTAAAAAACGAATTTTTAGCGTAGAAGAATTTGATAACGTTGTAAAAAGATTTATTGTTTTAAATAAAAAGGTTAGATCTTTAATTAATAAGAAGATTCCTAACTGAGATAATTGAAAAATTGCAATTCTTAAATTGAAATATGGTTTCTTATTTAACCCTGATAACACAATAAATAATGAAGATCTTGATCAAATATATAAAATAGAACCAAGTCCGCAACCACAACCAGAGCCAGAGCCTGAACCTCAACCAATACCTGAGCCAGAAGATAACAATAAAGAAATAAAAATTACAAATAAATCTATTGTTGTTAATGATAAAGAATATAATTTTTCAAATAGATTCCAAGAAGGTCTTGCTACTGAAGTTAAATTGGTAGATGTTAATGACGGAGATACAGCAAAATTCAATAGTATTTTAAGTAATGAAGAAAATAAATTTAGATTTTCAGGAATCGACACACCTGAAACATGATTTAAAGATAATAATGGGGACTTCCAGCCAACAAATGGTAAACAATATAAGTATGGTACGTTAGCAAAAAAATTCACTATATCTAATCTTGAAGAAGCGAAAAGAATTTGAGTTATTCCTCAAACTACAATTAGTGAAAAAAATACTGATGAAGGAAGATTTTTCTTTGATCCATACGGAAGAATCGTCGCAATAATTATTATTGAAAAATCAAATGGTAAATTTATTTGCCTTAATAATGAATTAATTAAAAATGGTCATAGTAAAGTAGAATATATTAACTTAAATTCAAAAAGCAAGTATTACACTAAAAATGAAAATTATTATCATTGAATTAAGAAAAGTGAAAGACAAGCTAGAGAAAAGAAAATAGGAATTTGAGGCGATAAGATTGAAGAAATATATCCTCCAAAAGGCAAAAGATAAGAAAATTTTAGGTTTCTTATCTTTTATTTCTTATTTTTTTCATGATATTAGTATATAATTTACATTGCTTAATTAAGGTATGGGTAAGTACTCAAGTGGTCGAAGAGGCGGTCCTGCTAAGACTGTAGGGGTGTATAAAGCACCCGCGGAGGTTCAAATCCTCTCTTACCCGCCATTTTTTTTATACATTTTTTTAAATTATAAAATTGAATTAAAAAACAGCTCCAAAAAATATTAGGGCTGTTTTTTTATTATTAAATTACATTTTTTCAGGAATATCTAAATCCATCAACTTCATTGCATCTGCTAAAACTGTTTTTACTGCCTTAACTAAAGCTACATAACTTTCTTCATTTGGTGAATCGATAACTTTAACATTTGAATAAAATGAATTAAATGCTCCGGCTAATTTTAGTAAATATGGAGGTAATAAATTAACTTTATATGTTTTAGCCATAGTTGCAATTAAATCTGGATATTCTTTCAATTCTGAAACTATTTTTTGTGAAAACTCATCATTTAATTCGAATGCTTTAGGATTTTCATAATTAAATTTTTGTAATAATTGAACACAACGAGCATGTGCATATTTGATAATGTACATTGAGTTTGTTTCGTCAGTGCTTGTAACTTTTTTAATATCAAAATCAATTTTTGAATTATATGATCTTTCAATTAGGAAAAATCTAATTGCATCTTTTCCAACTTCATCCATTAATTCTCTTAATGTTAAAGATGTTCCAAGACGTTTAGACATCTTGATTTCTTTGCCATCTTTCATAACTCTAATTAATTGGAATAAAATAATTTCTAATTGATCTCTACGATATCCTAAATCCTCAAAAGCAAATTTTACCCGTTCAACATAACCCGAGTGGTCAGCTCCTCAAATATCAATAATTTTACCTTTTTCAGGATCTTCTAATTGTCTAAATTTTTGTTCATGGTAAGCAATATCTGCACATAAATAAGTTGATTCACCATTTCTTTTAATAATAACTCTATCCTTATCGTCTTTTCCACCTTTTGTTGTTTGCAATCATGTTGCACCATCTTTAACATAAGTGGTTTTTAATCTTCTAATTGCTGGTCAAACTAAATCTTTTTCATATTGAACTTTTTCTGATGTATACAAATCAAATCAAACTCCAAAGTTTTTTAAATCTTCCTCAATATTTTTTAATGCAATTTCTCTACCAAATTCTCTAAAGATCAATTCGATTTCTTTTGTATATTCAACACCTTTATATTTATCTTTGTATTGTTCATAAAATGATTGCGCAAATATGATATTATCTCCACCACGGTATGCGTCTTCAGGTAATTCATATGAAGGATCAAAAATTTGTTGATATCTTGCAAAAATTGAAATTGCTAATTTATTCATTTGATTTCCGTAGTCGTTAACTAAATATTCCCTAACTACTTTATGGCCGGCTTTTTCTAAAATATTACATAATGTTGCTCCAATTGCTGCATTTCTTGCATGACCAATATGCAAATATCCTGTAGGGTTTGCTGAAACAAATTCTACATTTATTTTTCCTTTATTTTCTTTTGAAAAACTTCCATATTCAGAACCTAATTCATTAATTAAATTAACAGTATCAGCTAAAACTGAATTAGATACTCAAAAGTTAATAAATCCAGGTTCAGCAACTTGGATTTCACTAATTTGTTTATACTTATTTAAATCAATATTTTTTACAATTTCTTGAGCAATTTCAGTTGCTTTTTTTCTTAATTCTTTTTGCAATGTTAATGCAATGTTTGTAGAATAATCTCCGTAGTTTTTTGCCTCTGTCAATACTACTGTTTTGTTTATTTTTAATTTGTCTAAAGCTTCATTAATCGAGCTTATAATAATTTCTTTTGCCGTTTTCATATTTTATTATTATATAATAAATTTACCCTTTTTCTTATATAATGTTCTTTATGAAAAAATATTATTTATGCGGTCCAACTGTTTATAATTATCCACATATTGGCAATCTAAGACCTACAGTAACTTTTGATATTATGATTCGTGCTCAAAGATATTTAGGAGAGCAAATTTTTTATTTAAATAACATTACTGATATTGATGACAAAATTATCAATAAAGCAATTGAAGAGAATAAAACTGAAAATGAAATAGCAAAAAAATACGAAGAATATTATTTAAATTTATTTGAAATCTTTAACTTAGAAAAACCTAATAAGATAGTTAGAGTAACAGATTCTTTACAAGATATGTATGATTATATTCAAAAAATGATTGACAAAAAAGCAGCTTATCAAGTTGGCGGTAATGTCTTTTTTGATGTTTTAAAATTTAAAGAAATTTATGGTTCAGTAAGTAATCAAAAATTAGAAAACTTAATTAATGAAGAAAATAATGAACTTAACAAAAAGAATGTTCAAGATTTTGCCTTATGAAAAGAAACTGAAAGAGGAATTAAATACGATAGTCCTTTTGGTTTAGGGCGGCCAGGTTGACATACTGAATGTAGTTGTTTTATTGATAAATATTTCAATGGTGAAACAATTGATATTCATGGAGGTGGAATTGATTTAATTTTTCCACACCATGAAAATGAAAATATTCAACATTATTCTATTTATCAAAAACCAATTTCTAACGGTTGAATACACTTTGGAACACTTAACTACAAAAATCAAAAAATGTCAAAATCAATTGGTAATTTGATTTTTCCACATGACTTTATTAAAAAGTACGACCCAGATACATATAAACTTTTGATACTAACAACAAACTACACTAAACCAATTAATTTAACTGACGAAATTTTTGATTCTTTACAAAAAACTATTAATAAGTTTAAATTTATTAACAATACTGTTCAATTAAAAAACATTAATTTCGAACTATATGACATTAAAAGAGTTAATGAAGTAATTAAAGGAGCTGCTGATTTAAACTTTTCTTTTGTTTTTAAAGAAATAATGGAACTTTCAAAGAAAGAAGAAAATTTTACAACTTTAATTCAAATTATGAAATTATTAGGTTTTCAATTTCCTGATTTAAAAGTTTCACAAGAAATGAAAGATAAATATTTGGAATGAAAGAAATACGTTGAATCCAAAGAATATGAAAAAGCTGATGAAATTAGAAAAATATTAAAGGAACAAAATTTAATTTAATGAAAAATTTTATTTATGGTAAAAATTCTGTCTTAGAAGCTTTAGAAAATAATTTTCCAATTATAAGAATCTATTTGCTAAAAGGTTTAGAAAATAAGTCAATTAAATTTAAAAATATCACTTATCTTTCAATGAATGAAATGAATAAAATAACAAATGGAAACCATCAGGGCTATATTGCTGAAATCGCACCTTTTAATTATCATGATATTCATACAATTTTGAAAGATAAACCTGAAACTGTATTAATTTTAGATCATATACAAGATCCACAAAATTTTGGAGCAATTATAAGATCTTCTAATGTCTTTGGAATTAAACATATTATTATCCCAAAAGATCGAAGTGTTGATGTTACCCCAACTGTTTTAAAAACATCATCTGGCGGATTTAAAAATGTAAAAATTATTAAAGTAACAAGTTTATTTGAATTTATTGAATTTTTGAAAAAAAACGGTTTTTGAATTTATGCAACCGCTTTAAATGACAAGGCAAAAATTATTTCTAAAACTAATTTCAGTTTTCCTGTTGCCTTAATTATGGGTAATGAAGGATCAGGAGTTTCTAAAACTTTATTAAAACACGCTGATGAAATAATTTACATTAAACAAGATAGTGAAGCCGTTCAATCGCTAAATGTTTCAGTTGCAACAGCAGTATGCTTGTATGAAATTTTCAATCAAAAAAATAAATAATAAAATAGCCGGGATTAGAAATCCCGACTTTTTATATATATAAATTTAAAATTAATTTAAAGTAACTTTTGTACCTATTTTTTCGGCAATAATGTCTTCTAAATCTTTTAAATCTCCGATGAAAGCAGCTTTTCCGCCTTCTTCAACGAATTTAATAGCAGCTTGTACTTTTGGTAACATGCTTCCTGGAGCAAATTGTTTTTCTTCAATGTATTTTTCTAATTCAGCTTTTGTTGCGTGTTTTAGATCTTTTTGATCTGGTTTTCCAAAGTTTACTTTAACATAATCAACTGCTGTTAAAACGATGAAGTAATCAGCGTTTGTTAAAGCAGCCATTTTAGCTAAAGCAAAGTCTTTGTCGATAACACCATCAACACCATTGATGAATCCATTTTCATCTTTAACAGTAGGGATACCACCACCACCACCAACGATAACTGTAGCACCTGAGTTAATAGCATTTTTCATTTGGTTAATACCAACAAAGTTGATTGGTTTTGGAGAAGCAACAACTTTTCTAAATCCACGTCCAGCATCTTCAACAATAACACTATTTGGGTTAGCAACTTCTGCTTCTTCTCTTGAAGGGAAGAATGGACCAATAGGTTTAGTTGGGTTTAAGAAAGCAGGGTCTTTAGGATCTACTAAAGTTTGTGTTAAAAGATATAAAACTTCTTTTTCTTCAATTCCTTCCTCTTTGAATGAATTAGTAATAGCATTTACCATGTGGTAACCAATATATCCTTGTGACATAGCACCAGCTTCTGGTAAAGGAACTAATGGTGATTTAGGGTTAACTGAAGCAGCACTTACAAAGCCGTTAAAGATCATACCAACTTGTGGTCCGTTACCGTGGCCAACAATAACTTCGTGTCCAGCTTTAACTAGTTCTGCGATTTTTTTGGCAGGAATTTTAACTAGTTCTTTTTGTTCTGCTGGGTTGTTTCCTAAAGCGTTTCCGCCTAAAGCAATAACAATTCTACTCATAATTAGTATCCTATTGTAGCTAGAATAACTGCTTTAATTGTGTGCATACGGTTTCCAGCTTGTTGAATTGATTTGTTGTATTTTGATTGGAATACTTCGTCAGTAACTTCCATAGCACCTGTTGCAACAACTGGGTATTTTGCACCAAGTTTTTCTTTAATTTCAGCTGAGAATAAAGTTTTGTCATCGTGGAATGCTGGTAAGCAGTGTAAGAAAATAACGCTTTCTTTTGCTGCTTTCATCATAGCCATGTCAACTTGGAAAGCACCTAATTCTTGAATACGAGGTTCAAATAATTCAAATGGTTCACCTAATGATACTCAAACGTCTGTGTAGATAGCATCTGCATCTTTAGCAGCTTCTAATTTGTTGTCTGAGAATGAAACTGATCCACCATTACGTTCAAATAGTTTTTGAACTGCTTCGTAAACTGCTTTATGGTCTGGACCATTTTTAACAATTTCTCATTGTGCTTTTGGACCACACATAACAATGTGTACACCAAAGAATGCAGCACCGATCATTAATGAACGAGCAACGTTGTTTTTAATGTCACCTGCGAAAACAATTTTCTTTCCTCTTAGGTCACCAACAAATTCTTTAAATGTTAAGTAGTCAGCTAACATTTGTGTTGGGTGTTCAGCATCGGTTAAACCGTTTCATACTGGAACACCTGAGTATTTAGCTAAAGCTTCAACATCTGATTGTTTGAATCCACGGAATTCAATACCGTCGTACATTTGACCTAAAACCATAGCTGTATCTTCAACTGATTCTTTTTTACCAAAGTTTGATCCTGTAGGTCCGATGTATGTACAGCTTGCTCCTAAATCAGCAGCAGCAACTTCGAAAGCACAACGTGTTCTAGTTGAGTCTTTTTGGAACATAATAACAATATTTGATCCTGTTAGAGGACGGTTGTTAACATGTAATCCTTGCATTTTAGCTTTCTTTAATTCTCAAGAAAGATCTAAAAGATAGTTAATTTCTTCGGTTGTGAAGTTTAGAGCTGTATCTAAACTACGACCTTTTAAATTCATTGGCATATAATAAATCTCCTAGTATATTTGTTTATATGTTTTTTTATTTTTTTAGATAGACTTTTAATTTTTAGTGTTTTTAATTTATTAAATAAAACACGTTGAAATTATAACATTTTTTTATCTTTTTTAGTTTTTTGGCTACTTTATTTATTTTTATAAAATAAATTAATATTTTGACAAAAAAATATTATAAAAAAGTCAACAATTATAACTGTTAACTTTTCTTGAGTAATTAATGTTTTTTAATTTTTCTTTATTTTAAAAAAAATAATTTTTTTCCATTTGTTTTAGTTTTCTTGATTATTTTTAGATAATTCTTTATTGATTTTCTTAAGTTCTTCTAAAATAAGTTCTTCGGTTGTTAAAACAACTTTTTCTTCTTTTTCTTCTTCAATTGGCAATTTTTTAGCCTTGTGATACTCAATTGAATTTTTAATTAAATAGAATACAAATAAAGTTATAAAAATAAATGCTGATACGATAATAAATTGAATTAAAGCGGCTAAAAATTCTCCTAAAAGAATATTACCAACTTTAATTTGCTTAACTTCTTGAACATCAAATAAAGAAGTAATGGCTGCCATAATAATATCTTTTGCTAAAGAAGATACAACAGCACCAAAAGATGCCCCTAATAAAAGTCCAATAGCTAACATAAAAATGTTGCCACGTTTTAAAACAGAGTTTGCATCTTTAAATGATTTTTTAAAATATTTTCTTTTTTCTTCTAATTCTTTTTTAGTCATTTTTATAATCCTTTTGTACTAATTTTCTATTGTTCTTTTTTTAGCAATAATACCAATGTTTCCAATTCAAGAAATAACTCATAATATTGGGAAAATAGTGGTAATAAATAAAATAATCTTTCCAAATGTTTGTTGTTTTCAGCTAGCTATCGATAAAATAACAACGTCAATAACATAAGTTAAAAATCTTACTGCTGATCCTACTATTAAAAGTATTCCTCAAATAGAATTTTTTTCAAATGTTTTTTTAATGTCTTCTAATAAAACTTGAATTCCGTCATTTGCATAATCACGAGAATTATCTTGCATTATTTTTTCAAGTCCCCTATATAGAAAATAAAAACTAATTGCTAAAACAATTACTAAGAAGAATTTAATAATTAGATTAGCAAGTGATAATGATCTTTCTTTTGTCATTTAAAATCCTTTTCTTGTTTTTTGTTAATTTATATATAACTATAATTATAATATTTGTTAAAATATTTAAAATATAATCTTATTCTTTTTAAAAAAATAATAAATTATCGGAGGATTTTTATGAAACCAACAAAAATTTTTGGTTTAGGCGGGATGCAGGAAATAGGTAAAAGTACTTTAATCATTGAGTATGACCAACAAATTTTTATTATTGATACTGGAATTAAGTTTTGTGATAGCTTTGTTACCGGAATTAATGGATCTATTCCTGACTTTACATACTTAACCGAAAATCAGCATAAAATTGAAGGTCTTTTTATCACTCATGGCCATGAAGATCATATCGGGGGAGTTCCTTATTTAGTTCAACAAGTTGATATCAAGAAAATTTTTGCGCCAAGAATAGCAATTCAATATTTAAAATTAAAATTTTCAGATATGAAAATAAAAACTAATGTTGAATTTATTGAAATCAATAAAGATTTAGTTGTAAAGTTTGGCGAGTGTTCAGTTGATTGATGAACTGCACAACATTCAATTCCTGATGCCTTTGGTGTTAGAGTTAAAACACCGAATGGTAGTTTAATGATGACAGGAGATTTTAGATTTGATTACACTCCAATTGGAAACTTAACTGATTTTTCAAAATTAAAGAAAATTGGGGAAGAAGGTTTAGACGTATTATTTTCAGATTCAACTAACGCTATGCGTCCTAACCACTCTCCTTCAGAAAGTGATATTCTAAAAGACATCAAAAAATATATGTTAGAAGCTGAGAAAAAAATTATTGTCACAGCTTTTGCTTCTAACTTAACAAGAATTAAAGCAATAATTGAATTAGGCGCTTCTTTAGGAAAGAAGGTTATTGCTTTTGGTCGTTCAATGATTGACAATATTGACATTGGTAGAAGATTAGGTTATATAAATGCTCCTGATGAAGTATTTATAGATAAAAAACAACTTTCAAAATACAATGATAATGAGCTATTGATTTTAACTACTGGTTCACAAGGTGAAGAAATGGCCGGTTTAGCTAAAATGTCTTACGATAAACACCCTAATGTTTCAATAAAACCAAAAGATACTGTTATTTTTTCTTCTAGTCCTATTCCAGGAAACAGATCAAAATGTGAATTACTAGTTAATCGTTTATATAAATTAGGAGCAATTATTAGAGAAAATGGTGTTGATGGATATTTACATACATCAGGACACGCTTATAAAGACGAACATCGTAAAATTTTCGAATTAACTAAACCTAAATACTTTATGCCATATCATGGTGAATTTAGAATGAGTGTTGTTCATGGTTATACTGCTGTTGAAAGCGGGGTTAAACCAAACAATATCATTATTGCAAAATTAGGTGAAGTTTATTACTTAGAAAATCATAAGATTTCATTATCAGATGAGAAAGTATACTTTGGTCCAGTTTTTATTGATGGAAATATTCTTTCAAAAACTAACTCACAAATTATGAAAGAAAGAATGGAACTAGGACAAAATGGATTTGTTCATGTTATCATTGCTATAAATAAAGAAAAAAATTTAATTTTAGGTAAACCAAGAATAGTTTCTCGTGGAGCTTTCTTTGTTAAAAATTCTTTACAATTAATTGAAGAAGCAAAAAGACTTGTTCATGGTGCAATCCTATACACAATTAAAAATGAAAAAGACTGAACAATACCTAAAATTAAACAATTGATAATAGACCGTTTAGATCCTTTCTTTTATAAAAATAAGCGAAGAAACGTTGTTATTATTCCAACTATTTTACTAACAGATCAAGCTGAAGAAAAAAATACGAAAAATGAAGAGGAAAGTAAAAAAACTAAATCTGTCAAGCAAAAAATAAAGGTAGCCAAGGTTCAAAAAGAGGTTGCTGAGAAAAGAAAAGCAAAAATAAAGAAAAATAACAAAAAAGATAACGAAAAATCTGCTTAAAATTAGCAGATTTTTATATTAATGAACTTAGTCACTCAATTATTAATAAATTAATTTTAACGCTTTCTTCTTCACTTATATTATTCTTAAAATAATCAAAGTTTTTATTTAGTCAATATAAAGCTTGTAGAAAGTTAATTCCTTTTGTATTTTTGGAGTGTTCTAAACAAAGAAAGCCTCCTTTATAAAATTCAAAATCAATTATATTATCTTTATTTTTACATTCAACGCAATGTTCAAAATTTGGTTTAAATCCAAAAACTTCAAGTAAACATAATAATATAAAGCTAAAACTATGGTTTGGTTTTATTTCAACATTATTTAAAAAAATATTATACCTATTAATAAATATTTCAAGGTCTTTGTTATTAATTCTATTTAAAAAGAATAAAGTTTTTTCATAGATATTTTGTAAAGTAGGATTAATCGGAAAATAAGAAACTAAGGTTGCCCTTTTAAGTGTAGAAATATGATCAATAATTCTAGGTTTAATTATTTCTAAATTTACTAAACCTAAAATTGGTAGATTTCTTCTATTTTTAGATTCTACTTTTTGAATTCCTTTAGCAAATAAAAATTTAATTCCACTAGGCAATAAAACCTTTACTACGGCATCTTTTTCAGCAAAATTTTTAATATTTAGAATTATTCCAAGTGTTTCATATTCTCTTTCTTCCATAACCATAATAATTTTACTTTTTAAATCTCAAAAAGAAATAAAAAAAAGCAACGACCTATCTTCCCTTACGGTATTGTCGGCACAGAAGGTCTTAACTGCTGAGTTCGGAATGGAATCAGGTGGGCCCCTTCGTTATGGTTGCTACATGTAATATTATACAGAAAAAAATTTTTTTGTTTTATTTTTAAAAATTTTTTTATAAATAAAAATTAAAATATGGCGTTTCCAGTATACGTAAGTAATCTGGCGCCATATTTTTGTCCTTTGTATAAATACATATAATAACAAAGATCCATTACAAAAAGGACACATTAATTATAATATGAACAGTAAAATAATCGATAATTCTAAAAAAGTTTTTTGTATAAAGATATCAAAAATTAATTCAAAATGAAATTAAAGTTAAAATAAGAAAAATTAATTGATAATCTTAATAACCATCTAATTTTAGATTTCTATTGCGTTTTATTATCAGTTCAAGATTTTGTTCTGTATTTCATTATCCATAAAAACACACTTTCAATAAATACATCATTAATAAAGTAAAAAGATTTTCTTTAATTAATAATTATTATACTTTATTTACACTTTAAAATATAAGCATCTTTTGTTTTAATTTAATTATTATATTACTTAAAAAAATCAAAACAAAATATAGCTCTTTCGCTATATTTCTCAACTTTTTTTGTCATTTTTAGATAGTTTAGAACGATATTTTAAAACTTTATTCTTAAGTTTAATCAAAGCATGATTTAAAGAAGACCTAGATTTAAAAATTTGGTTTTCTGCTAACAATTTAACTAAATCACTTAAGCTACTATCTAAATTTGCTTTTTTAATTTTAAAAAATTTTAATTCTTCTTTTGTAAATAAGCTAGTCAATTTATTTTTAATAATATAGTCATAATTTTCTAAAAATAGTGTATTAGCATTAGCTATTCTTTGTTGATTATAAATATCAAAATTAGTTATTCTATTTATGTTATTGTAGTAGTCTCTTTCAATTTTATATTCTTCTAATTGATAATAAGAATTAATGGCCTCAATAGCTTTTAAGAAATCACATATATGATCAATTTTTTTAAGATAAATCAAAAATTTATTTTGTCTCTTAAGTAATTTAAATTCCAAATTATATTTATTTAATGTAGTCAAACATTCAATTGCTTTATCTAAATCATAAAACTTTAATTCTAAATGGTTTGATGGGCTTTCAAAGTTAGAAATAGAACCGGAGGCTAAAAATATTCCTGAAAAATAATCTCTTTCATATTTTGGTTTTAGATTGTTAAATGTGGTTATGTCAATTAATAAATCATTTTTATGTTCTTGAGTAAAAGAAATATTAAGTTGTTCTAATAAATTTTTAATAAAATCAAAAATGCTTTTATTATTGATTATTAATTTAAAATATGGATCTTCTTTTTTTGAAGTAGCAAAAATTCCACTTAACAAATTTAATTTATCTTGTTTTTTAAGTGGGCGACTAATTAACTCTTCTTTTATTTCTTGTGTAAATGTCTTATTTTCCATATTTTAGTTATATTATCTTAGCATAAATTAATAAATTGATAATAAAGAAAAAAATATGCCTTTTAGCAAAGCATATTTTAATTATTATTTAACGTCTTTTAGTTGTGGGAATAATAGAATATCTCTAATTGAGTCGTTTTGAGTTAAAAGCATTATTAAACGGTCAATACCGATACCACAACCACCTGTTGGAGGTAAACCGTATTCTAAAGCATTAACGAAATCTCAATCAATTTCGTTGGCTTCTTCATTACCGTTTTCTCTTTCATCTAATTGAGCTTTAAATCTTTCTAATTGATCAATAGGATCTGATAATTCAGTAAACATATTAGCAAATTCTTTTGTTCCGATAAATAACTCAGCTCTTTGGGTAAATCTTTCATCGTCTAATTCTTTAAAAGCAAGTGGGCTAATTTCAATTGGGTGACCATAAACAAATGTTGGTTGGATTAATGTTTCTTCAATGTATTTTTCGAATAAATCATTAATAACGTGACCTAGTTTATAGTATTTTTCCGTTTTAATTCCGTGTTTTTTAGCTAATTCAATTGCTTCTTGGTCATTTAATTTACGAACATCAATACCAATTTTTTTTGAAACTGCATCAACCATGTTGATTCTTGCAAATGGATATTTAAATTCAATATCATAACCATTAAATTTAACTTTATCTATGTTTAATTTCTTAGTTAAATGTTTAAATACACCTTCAGTTCTTTCCATCATACCCCACATATCTGAATATGCTTCATAGAATTCAATTGAGGTAAATTCTGGGTTATGTGTACTATCTACGCCTTCGTTTCTGAAAATACGTCCAATTTCGTAAACTCTTTCTAATCCACCAACGATACATTTTTTTAATGGTAATTCAGTAGCGATTCTTAAATAGAAATTACGATTTAAAGCATTATAAAATGTTATAAATGGTTTTGCAGCTGCACCACCTAAAATTGGTTGTAGAACTGGGGTATCAACTTCTAGATAGTCTAAATTATCAAAGAATTCTCTAACACCTTTAATAATTTTAGTTCTTAAAATAAAAGTATTTTTTGATTCTTCGTTAACAATAGTATCAACGTAACGGTGTCTTCTTCTTTCTTCAGGATCAACTAAACCATGATATTTATCTGGTAATGGTTTTAAGGCTTTAGTTAATAAAGTAATTTTTGATGCCTTAACCATTAAAGCCTCTGTGTGGGTTTTTGAAACAAGCCCTTCAATACTAATAATGTCACCTAAATCTAGTTGTTTTAAAACTTCTGATGAAACTTCATCTAAAGTTTTTTTATCAACATAAATTTGCATGCTTCCATCACGGTCTTGTAATACTAAAAATGGACCACGTTGAGCAATTACTCTTCCGTTAAAAATAACGAACTTATTATCAGCGTCAATTTCTTCTCTAGTTTTATCTGCATATAATTCTTGAATTCCAACTGAAGAAATTGTTGGTTTAATTGTCGAATTGAATGCTCTAATATTTTTTTCAGCTAAACTTGAAATTTTATTTCTTCTTATTTGTTCTTGTTCTGAATATTTTCTTTCCATATTATGTAAAATCCTTTTTTAAATCTTAATTTGAATTTTAGTCGTAGTAAGGAATAATATGAACATGAGTTCTAAAAATTGCTTGGCCGGCTGATTCATTATTATTTACAACTAATCTAAAACCTGAGGCATTCAATTTTTCAGTCTGTTCAATTGCTAATTCTCTTGCTTTTAAAATTAATTTTGTAAGATCTTCATCTTCAATATCATATAAGTTTTCTGAAAACTCTTTGGGAACCACTAAAAAATGCCCTTTTTCTTCTGGGTCGATATCTAAAAAAGCGATAACATCAGCATCTTCATAAATGATTGAAGCTGGTATTTCACGGTCAATAATTCTCTGGAATGTATCTTTTTCCATGATTTCTATTAAATTAATCCTTCCACTTTAAATAATTCTAAAACAATTGAGTTTAGGTCAGTTAGTTTAAACCCTAAATTGTCTAATATGTATTTGTTTGCTTCTCTAAATAATGTATTTCCTTTTGAAGTTGCAAGATAGTTTGCAAGAATATTTTGTTGATCATTTTCTTTTCAAGGAGTATTTTCAAAAGTTAATACTTTCTTTTCTTCATTTCCATTTTTTAAGTTTTTAACTTGTTTGTTCATAAATAATGGTGAAATTTTTACAACATAAGAAGCATCAATTGTATTGTTTTTAACCATATCAATGAATGTTGGGTATTTGTCTAAATTATATGCATTACCTTCAGTTTCATCTACAAAGGCATTATTGGTGTATTGAAGTTCGCTACTAAAGTCATAGAAGTGTCTTGCTCCTAATTCTTTAACACTTAGTCTCATGGGGGCTCTTAAAATTTGGCCACTAAATGTTATTTCTGATTTAAGTTCAAATTGTAATGTGTATTTTTTAGAATCTAATGTAACTATTTTAGTAAATAATTTTTCATTTGTATTATCTCTTGTTAAACCTTCAAATTCAATATCTCTTGCATTAAGTGATTTTAATTTAGTTTCATCACCTTGTTTAGCTTTAAGCTCTGCTGTGGCCTTCATTTTTGGTAATTTTTTTTCTTGGGCTAAGATTTTAGCTAACTTAAAGTAGTCTTGATCTAAAACTTTTTTAGTTGCTGGATCAACAAATCCAAAAATTGGTGATTCTAATTTTTTAAGAGCATAAAATGAGTTTGTTAAATCTCCTGTACTTTCAGAGTTAGCACTAATTCCTTTAAAAGCACGTAAATCTTCAAGTTTAAAGTCTTCTGAAGTTCCGGTTTTTAATAAATATTCTTTATTTTTAGCTACTGGGTTATATTCATATTGTTGTGCATTAGTTGGGTTATATGAAGCTAGGTTATTAAAGTCTGCAAAAGTTGAAACGTTTGCTTTTCCAATTCTTAGATTCATATCTCTGTTATCAGTAAATGATCATTTTTGAATTAATGGATTTTCTACTAAATATTTAATTAAATATAAGTTATCAGCAGAAAAATCTAATGATGCATAAATATCTTTTTTAAGTTTAGTAGTTGAATCTTTTTTCATATCTTCAGCTAAACTTACTTGGTATTTATCTAATCCGTTTTCATTATTTGCTAAAGTTTTAAATTCTTGTCTTGATTTTAATAAGTAAATTTTTGAAACTAATAATTTTTCTAATTCTAATCTATAGTTTAAAGATAAGAATTTTGAGTGTTCCATTAAGAAAATAAACTCATCTTCGCTTGGTAAATTTTCTGGAGCTGGATTATAGTTTGTTGTATCAATATTTAACTTAATAAATTCGTGCTTGATATTTCAAAAGACTTGAGCATCACCTTCTAATTTTAAAGTTGCATAGTATTTAAAAATATCATACAAATCTTTATGTAATTGATTTCCTTTGTCTTTAATTGCTGACAATATTTTATTTTCGCCTTGAATGTTTGTTAAATCATTAGCATAAAATTTTTCTAAGTAAGTATCAACCACTGATAAAATGATTTGATTTTTTGTTGTTTGTTGTTTTAAGAATCCTGATTGATATCCTGGAGTTTCACTATTTCCGTTATTGCTTGAATTATTACATGAAACTAGAATAGGAGTTAATGCTACAGTAGCGGGTGATAAACTTAATGTTATTTTTGTTAATTTATTCATCTTATTCTCCTTGTGTTCCTTGAATTTCAGTATCTAAAACATATTTAACAATAATATTAAAGATATAACCAACAATGTTATCAGTTGTATGTGGTTCAATCTTAAATTTATTTTTATCATCAACAGAAAAATCTTTAACTAAATTATCAGTAATTTGTTTTTTAATAAATTCTTTAATTTGACTGTATTTTTTACTTACGATAGAAGCCTTGTTTGTTTGTTCTAGTGTTTTAATATAACTTAGTGCACCATTAATATCATTATCATCAAAATTCTTTTCTTTATCAGAATCTACTGGTGTAAATTTTTGTTCTTTTAAATAGTTTTTGAATGTTTCTTGTGATAATAAATCATCAATTTGATATGAAGAGTTTAAAATATCAGAAAAAATTGATCCTAAATCAAATAATTCACTTGTAAAAGTATTTTTGTAATTTGCTTTTGATTTAATTGCTAAATCTTTAACAATTAGTTTTTGAACCTCTTCAACAGTTTCAAATTTGTGAAGGTTTTGAATTAAAATTCCTTTAGGTGTTACAGAAACAAAGTTTTCTCCAACTTTGTAAATTGCATCAACTTTACTGTTTTGATTTCCGTTTGTAAATACTTCTTTAAATACATCACCAAATACTTTATTAAATGTCTTTTCTTCTAAATTATTAATTAATTTTTCTACTTCACTATTATATTTGGCAAATTCTTCAACGTAATTTTCAGTTTTTTCTTTTGTAACTGGTTCTACTGACAAAGCGTTTTCTAATTTTGTTTTAAAACTATCTTCTAATTTTGCAAAATCATCAAGACGTTTTAGAGCATTTATTAGTTTAGTTTTTAATAATGTAAATAAATCATTTTTTTCTTTATATTTATAAATTCCTTTATTATTCGCAGTGGCATCACCTAATAAAATTGATAATAATGTAAAGTATGAAGAAGGCTCTGAAGAAGAAATAGCTTGTTTTAAGTTAACAAAACCTTTCGACCCAAATTTAGATGCATTTGATTTATCTGTTGATAAATATTCAATTAATCTTTGATCATTTTTAGCAGTTCTTTCATCTTCGTTAGAAATTTGTCCATTCTTAATTAATGTGCTAAAACCTTTAAAACCATTTAATCCATCAATTGCTAATTTAATTTTTACTTGTTTATCATTTTCAACATATGATGAGAATTTTAGTAAATTAATAATTTCCGCTTTTGTAACGATTCATGGTTTTTCAGCACCAGTTTGATCTTGGTGAGCTGATAAAGAAAATTCTGATAAAATTGCTTGTTTTTTATCAATTCATGGTTTTATAAATCTTTCTGGATTTTTAAATTCCTTAACAAATGATTTAGTTACAAACATAGGAATTTTAATTGATGCTTGTGAGTTTGTTTGTGATTCGATTGAATCTTCTGATGGTAAAACATAGTTTTTGTTTTCAACAGCAAAATCTAAGCGAATAGTTTCGCCTTTTTTAGCAATTTCCACTTTTTTACCATTGTATTCATAGTAAACATCTTTATTAGCAACTATTCCGTTTTTTAAATCGTTATAAGTTCAATCTGTATTAACTTCAGTTCTATATCTACGGTAAGCATGTTTGTTAATTTCAATATTAACTTTATGTTCTAAAGCTTGACTTTCATTTTTAGATGAACCTCATTCTGGTCTAGAAAGTGCTTCTAAGAATTTTTCTTCTCATTTCTTTTCCAGTCCATATTGTTTTTGATATTGTTTCTTTAGATCATTTAATTCTTTTTGAATTTTTTCTTTAACCTTATCAATTGAATCTAATGCAAATGTCTTTTCATCTGCTTTTGCTTTGTTTGCATTATAAACAGCTTGATATCATAATGAAGCTTCATATTCTTTTTCATATAAGTATTTAGCTATATTTTTTTCAATAGAATCGAAAATATTTTTATTCTTGTTTGTTAAAGATGGTGCTTTATCAAGTTCTTTATATTTAATTTCTTGCTTAGTTCCGTCTGGTAAGGTAATAGTTAAGATTAAACTTTCTGGTTTTAAAATTGGAGTTGGTAATGGAAGCGCTTTTGATGCTTGTACTAATGGAATTGATATACCAGCTGCTAAAGCGGCTGAAATAGCAGTTGCTCAAAAAGTACCTCAAAGAACTTTTCTTCTTTTAGCTTTTTGTTCAGTTGTTTTAGTTTTTTTAATTTTCTCTGACATGTTTGCCTTTCATAAAATTATTTCTAACATTCAAAAAATTGTTAATTATTCATATTTAATTTTATTAAATAAGAATACAAAAATTTTACCACTTTTTAACTTTATTTTCTTTAACAAAAAATTTAGTAAAAATATTGCTTAAATTAAGTTGAAAAATAAATTATTTTCTTATAGTTTTAGATAAATAAGAAAAAATTATTGGATTCTATATAATTTAATATATGACTAAAATTTTTAAAAATAAACTGGCAATTTTAAAGGAATTTATTGATATTTGTAATAAACATAGCTTATGATATAGTCTTGATAATGAAAGTTTATTGGCTTTAGTTAATGACCTTGATTTTTGAGAAAAAACTGATCATTATGAAGTTATTATGACATTTGAATCATATGAAAAATTAAGAGAATTATATCCAAATAAGATTCTAGACTCAGTAAAACATTCTGATTATTATTCATTACAAAATAAATTTGTTGAGAATATTAATAACATATATGAAGATTGTCCGTTTATTGATATTAACCTTATTATTCCCACATCAATTGAAAAAATTAGAAAATTTTATAAACATAAGAATAAAAGCATTTCCTACCACCAATTTTTTGCATCTATTAATTACACAAATATCCCTAAAATTAAAAACAAAATCTTTCTTTCTAAAATTATAAAAAACTTTAAAAGTTCTTTAAATTATAAGGATTTTATCAATCAATTACATGACGATAATTATGAAGGTTTTATTGTAACTTCACCTTTAATTAATAAGGTTTTTTTAACAAAATGACTTACAAATACAAACTATAATTTAAGAATTTTTGAAAAAGATGGTTTAAAAATTAATGTTATAAATGAATATCAAAGTTACTTAAAAAATATTTTTGGTAGTGAATGAAAAAAAATTAGAAACCTAGATTTAAAATATGACTTTGTTTCATGTACCGGAATAATTAAACATGAAGAATTTAAAGAAATGGAATAAATGTATAAAAAAACATTATAAAAACCAGAGTTATTCACTCTGGTTCTTTTTTTATTTTTTATCTTTTTGATTTATTTTCAGCACTTCTTTTTCAGTCAAGAATTCTTGCTATTAGGAAAATAATTCCAGATACCATTATAGTAAATATTGCTAAAATGCAAAATACTAATAAAACCTTAGTAAAGTATGAAACTAAAACTAATAGGAAAATTAGAATTGGTAATAATGCTGATAATGAACAATATGAAGTAATAATTAAATCTTTTTTAATTGTTTTTTTGAACAGGAAAGCAGAAATAGTAATTACTAATGCTGAAAGTCCAAAAGATAGAATTAAAAATACTATTGTTATTATATCCATTTACATCTCCTTTTTATTTTTCTCAATTAATCATTTACGATCTTGTAATATTATATCTTTAATATGACCTAATTCTAAATAAATAACTTTATCGGCCATTTGAGCTACATCAGGGTCATGAGAAACAATGATTATTGTTGTCCCATAATCGCGATTAATTTCTTGTAAAATTTTTAAAACAATTTGACCAGTTTTTTCATCAAGTGCCCCAGTTGGCTCATCAGCTACTAAGATATCGGCATTTTTAGCAATAGCCCTTAAAATTGATACTCGTTGTTGTTGCCCACCAGACATTTGTGAAGGATACTTAAACATACATTGTTCTAAATCAAAATCTTTAAATAATTTTTTAATATCTAAATGCTTTGCTTTGTCTTTTTGTAAGTATGCACCTGTTTCGACATTGTCATAACTATTTAAATTTTGCAATAAATTATAGTTTTGAAAAATAAATGAAATGTTGTTCCTTCTAAAAAGTGTTTGTTTTGAATTGCTTAAATAAGGTAGGTTAACATCATTAACAATAACCTTACCACTGGTAGGACGATCTAAAGCACTAATAATATTTAAAAGTGTTGATTTTCCTGAACCAGATTTACCATATAAAATTGCAATTTCACCTTTTTTGATTGAGAAAGAAATACCTTTTAAAACATCAGTTGCAACATTACCCGATAAATAGGTTTTTTTAACATCGCTAACTTCAACAATGTTACCTTCAGTGTTTTTTTCTTTTTCTAATCCGTCTTTTTTACGTGGTTTGTCATTAGCTAATTTATATTGTTTCAAAGTATTCTTGTCCAACACTTTAACAGTTAAACCCTCATCTTGAATTTCAAAAGGTTTATCATGTTTATAAATTTCAATTGGGCTTAATTCATTTAAATTATTATGTAAATCTTTCTTATTTTTTCTTGGCATTATTTTCCTTTCAGAGCATCAACAGCTTTAACCTTATTTAAACTCTTTCATGTTGCCATAGATGTTAAAATAAATACTGTTAAGCAAATTGTTGCTGAAATAATAATTGTTGAGTAATGTAAAACTAGTGGAAGAATAATTTGTGATGTTGCCATCATAAATGCATTAAAGACTGATATTAATAATAATGTAACAGGAATCATTAATAAGCAGGCAAAGATAATTGTTGGAACAAAGTTAGCAAAGAATAATGAAATTTTTTCACTGTTTGTATAACCTAATACTGAGAATGTTGCTATTGCTCTTTGGTTAGATGCGATCATAATGTTTGTAATAACAATTAAAATGATAATTGATATTAATAATGACATAACAATAAATGCAATTAAAATAATATTAACTGTTTCTGAAATTCCAGAAATAAATCCTGCTTCAATGTCTTTACTATTAACATCAAATGAAGCACCAAACATTATATTTTTACCATAAATTGTATCTGGTTGTGTTCCATAGAACTTAGTTAGAATAGAACGTGCCATATTCTTAAATTCTTCATTTGAATTAGATTCCTTAACAATTTTTTGGAACTGTATTTCATTAATATTTAATAATTTAAATAAAACATCTTTGTAATTTAATTTCGCTTCAGGATGAGCTTGATTATAAGCATTAACATTATGCTCATATACTGAAACATAGTTAATACTTTCATCAGAAATAAATATTCTCTTAAAGAATTCTCAAACGCTTTGATCACTAGCGCCGTCTACTTCAAATGTTGCTGCAGCTCCTCAGAATCCTGTTGATGAATATGTTGTTAATGTATCAATGGTTTGAACAGGAGTAATATCATTTGATAGGATACCATTAAATGCTTCGTATTTTCTATTAAATAGTTTGGTTAATTCTTCTTTTTTATCTGGGTTTAAATAAATTGCATTATCTAATTCTTGTTTACGTGCATCTTTTAGACGTTTAGTTAAAGTATCATAACCTAAAATCTTATCTAAGATATCTTTTCTTGTAATCATTTCGGTGTTGATATATGTTTCAGAAATATCAATAACCTCAAATGTATATTTAGTTTTTGGAGCCTTTTGGAATAAAGCACGGTGGCTAAATCTATCAACGTGGTTCAATAATTCTACTTCAATTCTTGATCCGATTGATAAACGGTATTTTTTCTCAGCTACAGTGTTGATAATTAACGGAATCGGTTTATTTTCTTGATATTTATATTTAGCTAGTTTTTCTTGTAAATTTTCATTTTTATTATTATGCATTGAAATAAACTTACTATCTTCATAATATCCATAAATCTTCATTTCTTTATTGTCATACAATGTTTTGGCATAAGTGTATTTTTCATTTGTTGTATTATTTCAATAAATACCACCAAATGATACAAAGAAATCTAACTGATCAATTTTACGGTATGCATTAACTAAGAAGTTTCTATATTCTTGACGGTATCTTGAAGTTGAAACCGCTTTTGGTTTGTAGTATGTTTCATTTACTGGATCTCATTCAACAAATTTAAATTGTTCACTAATACGTCCAGTATTTTGTTCATTTTTATATCTTCCTGAGTGAATAAAGTAGAAGAAACTTGTTCTATTACTCATATCTTCAGGTTTATTTTCGGATAAATCTTTTTGGAATTTTTCTAAATTATTCACAGCAATAATATCATCTATTGAAGAACCATTAACATCTAAATAATTTTCTTTATTCTTTAATTTTTTAATATCAATTAAATATTGAGTATTTTGCATTTGTTTTGAAACACGTTTGAAAATTTGTGCCACTCTAGCTCTTTGTGTTTCTGGCATATTTGCATATGTAATATCTCAAGGACTTAATTCAACAGATAAATCCATTAAAATATCCAGTGATGATTTTGTTAAAACCGTTGGTGCGTAAGGACGTTGAATAACGTCGGTATTAAATGAGCTACCCGGTCTTAAAAAGTTAGGGTTAGAATAATCTAATTGGCTTCCATTTGATGATGAGTTTCCCGCTAAATCATTTGGAACATAAAGTAAAGAGTTAATATCATCTTTATTATATGTTACATATGGTCCGCCTTCAGTTGTCGGACTTTCTAGGTCTAACTTAAATTTATATAGACGATCTTTATATGTTTTAGTAATTGCCTTGTTAAAAATATTATTTGAAGATAAGAAGAACATTGAAATTAATGATGTTGTTGAAAAGGCTAAGAATAGTGAAAACATTTTTCAGAAATTATTTAATGCCATTGAAGCTATAAATCTTGCTTTGATTGGTAATTTTCTAAACATTGCTGAGACTCTTTGTGCAAAGTTTCCAACACTAACTTCAGTTAATCCACTCATTAATTCAATTGGCTTTTTACGAACCGAAATAGCAGTTATAATAAAGATTAATAAGCTGACAAAAATGAATGGAATAATCATTGTTCCTAAAATTGCCAGTGCATGAACCGGAATAATATTATTTTCCAATGTTCAGTAAGAAGATAAAACATTCATTGCTGGTTTTTGAAGAGCAAAACCTAAAATATATCCACCTAAAGATCCAACTATTGCTGGTATTCAACCAAAAGCACAAAAGGCTAACGCAATTTTTGAAGTTTTATAACCTTGTGCTCTTAAAATACCGACAACCTTATTTCTTGCTTCAATATATCTCTTCATAATAAAGTAAATAATGAATGCTACTAAGATTGTTAAAACAGTAATTAGATATAAAGTTGCGTTTTTAATTGAGTTAACAATTGATCTAATTGTAACAATTCTAATCATTCTCTCAGGGTTAATATTATCTAACTCATCTCTTAAATAGACTCCCTTAAATGAATTTGGATTTATTTTATTTATATCTTCACTAAATTGTTTTTGAAGTTGTTGAGGGTTTTTGTTTTCTAAAAATCTTCCTCTCGCATCAGTTGGTGCTTTAACAAGTACATATGTTTTAATAGCAAATGTTGGATAAGCTGAATAAATACGGTCAAATCCTTTTGAGTTAACATAAACAACTGCTTGGGAATTAGTATCAACTTGAATATTTTCTTCATTAATTACAGGGTATAAATAATCGACGCTTGAGTCAATACCAATAATTAAATATTCTTGTGTATTAACCTTAACTTTATATTTATTATCTAATGAAGCAATAAATAATTGCATTGCATATGGGTTTGATAAATATTTACTAATGTCGCCAGTATATACTTCTTTTCCATTTTTTGAAGCATAACCATAATTAATTTTAGCTACATATGAACCAGAATCAGAATAAGAAATTAAGTTTGATATTTGAATTGGTTCAATAATTTTGTAAAGTGACTTTTTAATAGATGAAGTAACATTAATTCCAAAAATTTCTAGCTCATTACCATTTTCATCTGTTAATAATCTATTAAATAAATAATTAAAGTTTGATAAATCTAGATCAACAGCAGTATCACTTTTTGATTCAATGTATTGCACAGAACTATCGAATTTTTGAGTTAATCCTTCAATTTGATATAGGATATCTTGAATATTTGAAGATTTTAAATTGTTTAGCATCTTCTTGACAATATAAGCAAGGTTTCCTTCGTTAGGATTTGGGCTTAAAGCATAGTATAAAGGAATTTGAGGAAAACTTAAAAGTGTTAAAGGATTTAATAAGTTCTTAGGAATGTTTAATAAAGATAAATGATTACTTAAGTTTGCATTTTGTGTAGCCATTTTAAATGCTAAATCAAATTCGTAATCATTATTAATTAGTGGTTTTATTGCTGGATTTTCTTCATTTGTAGCAAGAAATGAATCCAAGAAAGTGACTAAACTTCTGTTATAGAAAGTTGCCATTTGTGAAGCAGACGCAATATAACCAAAGTTGTAGGTTAACTCATTTGAATTTTTTACTAATAAATCTAAAATTTTATTAATAATATCTTCTTTAATTTGAGCATTGGCTAAATTAGATTTGAAAGTGTCAATTGCTGTTGAGTTTTTTAATAATTCAACCAATTCTTTATTTGCTAAGTTTGTATGTGCGTGTGCATAAGGGATTTTTAATAAAGTGGCCTTATACTCGCTATCACTCCCTAAAACACCCATACTTGGAATTGGATTTACAACTTTATCATAATTAGTCATCTTAGCTGATATTTCTGGGTTAAGTGCTAAATTATAAATTTCTTTTAAAACTAATTTAATTTGAGCAAAAGATAATGTTTTATTAAATCTTTTTTCAATAATTCTTTTACCAGTTTTCTCATCAATTGTTATTTTATCTTCTAGTCTTTCTATTTTATTTAAGAAATAAGCTAATTTAATTCAAAGACTATATAAAATAAAATTATTCTTAATAATTGAATTTTCACCTTCACTCATAAATGATGAAGCAAAGTATTTTGCTAATAAATTATGTAATGTTTTTAATATTTCAATATTATCTTGTTTTTCTTTATTATTAACATCTATTATTGCTGATAAATAAGCTAAATCACCATATGAACCTGGTTGTAAGTTATTATCTTCTAAAACAAAATTAAAATTGTTATTTTTTGGTTTTAGATTCTTTAGTTTTAATAATTCAACAAATTTATAATATTGTTCTAGCTTACTTAATAATGTTTCTAAATTATTTAATTCAATTTCATTAATAAGTGCTTCGTTTTTAACAAAATCAAACTCAGATTTTGTTAATTTTAATAATTCATTATTTGAAATTGCCTTTTTTACTTTAAAAATAACTTTTTGAATATCTACTAAATCGTATTTATTTATTTGAACATTATATGAAGAAGGAATAGTTGCTTCACTAACGTCATTTGGAAATGCTAATTTAGGTAAGATCGCTAAATCAAGTAATGAAACCTTACCTTCTTCGGAAGTAGGAATAGCAATATTTAATTCCTTAATAAAGTTGTCTGTTTTATTTGAAAAGTTAAATATTTTAATCAAAGCATTTTGAATCTGAATAATTTTGCTTGAAGAAATTTCGTTTTCCCTAGCTAAATTTAATGAAGACATAAATGCAGCTAGATAATCAGATTGATTTAAATATTCTGTATTATAGTCATTATAAATTTTATTATTTGCTGTAATTGGATATTTATTAATCTTAATTAATTTATTTAATGAATTAGTAAATTGTTCAACACTAATATTTGAAAAAATGCTAAATAAACCTTCATTAATATTTGCATATGAACCATTTTTGTTAGCGTCTAAAGCTTTAAAGAATTTCTTAGCTTGTTCTTTAGTTTCGTTGCTTAATTCTTGGTTTGCATTCTTATATGCATTAACTCATTTCGAATAATAACTGCTTGTTTGATCTGGATCTAAAATTTTTCCAAAATCAACTAAGTTAATTAAATTCTTAATTGCATTTTTAAATTGACTTTCTTTAACGGAACTTAATAAAGAAATAATCATTCTTTCATGCGACATAGTTCAATATGTATCATTTAACGCTGTAAAAGGTTTGTAAGGATGACGATCATATCAATCATTAATAATTGCGGAAAACTTAACAAAATCAATTGAAGAAATAATATTACTTAAAATATCAAAAATTCTTTCTTTATCTTTTACATAAATAAATAAATCTTTTAATGATATTTTTAATTGAGGAATAATATAAACTTTTGAAAAGTTAAATATCCCACTTAAATTATTTATTTGTGAAACTAAATAATTATCTCTTTCTTCTGGTGTTGAACCTGAAGCAAGATATTGTTTCTTAAAGTATTGGAAAATCTTGTTAAAGAAATTATGAATAAAGGCATTAGCATTAATGTTAATGTATTCTAAGTTTTGATTATTCTTTTGATATAAAGGTTTAACTAAAAACTTAATAACATCTAACAGTGTTTTTTCTAAAATAAATTTGTTTGTCTTTCCAATTGCTAGCAATGTATGAAGACCATTTTCTTCAACAGAATCTGAAATTGCTTTAAATAAACGATAAATATCTTTACGATCAAATAATTTAGCCAAATCTGTGTCAACAAAAACAGATCTTAAACGTTCAACCAATGTTTTAATTGTATTCTTTTGAGTAATTTCTGTTGTTAAATCATTTGAGATAGATCCAAAGGCAATTGGTAGACTAATTGAGTTTTTAAATTGATTATTAACTACTGCTCACCCATTTGGACCTATTTCGCCACGAACGGTATAATCTTGTTCAACTAAGTAGTTATAGACTTCATCAATTGTTAAATAATCTTTATTATTAATTAAAACTTTATTTCAAACAATTTCATCAGTAAATCCATCAATGTTGCTTTGTGTTAAGAAAATATATTTATTAGGGCGAGGCATAGCAATGGCTCCAACAATTGTTGAACCCGATTTTATTTTTAGTTCTGGTGTAGCTGTTGTTAGAGTTAAAATTTTTCCGTTTAATAAAGTAGGTATTTTTGTTTTTTCTAAAAAGTCATAATAATTTTCAAATCTTATATCAGCATTAAAATAATTAATGTTAGGAGTAAAGTTTTTAAAAATTGCTTCAACTAATGATCTTGTGTAAACTGAAGGTATTTTTTGAATCTTATTACTATTCTTGTCTGGTTTTAATAAAAATTTATCCACGTTTTCATTTGAAATACTTGAATTTAATATTGAAGGATTTAAAGTTTCATTATATAATTTGCCAACATTATTTTTAAAACCAAGAATTTTTTTATCTTTATCACCCATATCAACAAAGTGGAACACATTTTTCTTTGCATTCTCTTCATTTACAGTTTCAACAGTAACTGTTTTTCTAATACCTAAATTTTCTGCACCAACAGTGCTCTCGATATCTTTTAGAATAGAAGATCTGGCAAAATTTAAAGCCCCATTTCTAATGAAGTTTTGGTGTTCATTTAATTTTTCAACATTTGAAGCATATAAAAATTGTTCTTCGCTTGGTTCAGCATCTGAAAGCTCATTAAATTCAATTTGTTTAATGTTTCATAGATTTATTTTTTCTTGATTTTGTTTTTCAAGAGGAATGTTTTTATTATTCCCCCCACCTTTCCAGGCTTCTTTAAAAGTTATATTTAAATCATTTTTGTCAATTGGAGTGGTTTGAACAAATGTTTGTTTGTATTTATTACCGATTGAATATTTAATTGTCGTAGTTTTATCTCAATATGAGAAATATAATTTAGTCTTATATTCTTTAGGATTATTTTTACTAAATTGTTCAATAAATTTGAAGTATGAACCTTTTCAGTTTGATTTTTCTTCATCTTTTAATTCATTTCAATTTAAAACATAACGATATCAATTATAAGAAACTAATTTTTCTGTTCTTTTGATTCAATCTTCTGGAATTTTGTAAATTTGATTAGATTGTAATTCTTGTAATAAGGGCGCATCTGATTCAACTTTATTTGTATCGATAAAATTACCTAATTTAAATGTGTTAATTAACTTATCTTCATTAATAATGTTTCATTCATTTGTTTTTTTATCATTTTGAAGTTTAATTTTTGCATTTTGATAAGCATTATCTTTGAAGTATCATTTTTGATTTGTTTGGTCTTTTTCAAAGCCCATAAGTTCTAATACCTTTTCTGAGGAAATGACATATAGTACTCCTTCAGCTTTTCAATTATCATAATCTTCGGTTAAAAATGATGCTTGTTTTGTTTTGGTATTTAAAAATAGCGGAGAAGCTTCGATAACAGAATCTTTTACTGTTTGTTGAGCAAAAGGGCCCTTAGGACCATAAGCAATAGTTAAAATATCAGCCAACTTGACATTATTTTTTAAAGTAATAGTATCATCTTTATTTATTGTAGTTTTATTGGTTACTAAAACATATTTATTTCCCTCTTTGCGAAATACTCTAAATTTACGGTTTTCTCCTGAAAAAGTAAATTCTCTAATTTTATTTGGGTCAGGGTTTTCTTTATTGATTTCAAAATTAACGCTAGTAACTCCGCCTGATAATTGTTCGTAATAAATTTTTAAAAAATCTTCAGTTAATAAATAATAGTTATCATCAACGTTTCAACCTTCTATAGTATCTTTAATTTTTATATAGTTTTGATCTTCACTTGGAAAATTAATTGTATATGAAACATCTGAACCATTTTTTGATGATTCAAATTGTATTGGAGAATTGACTAATGTATTGTTATCCTTATCCACTTGATTATAACCTTGATGAGGAATGATTCCTGATGGATTAATATCCAAATCCACCGTTAGATCATGTAATTTAGATACCTTATCATAGGCATTAATCGTTCTTGAATATGAGGTTTTAACATCATTTAATAATGTAAATAAAAATGTTGTTAAAAATATTAGTATTGTTAAACAAACTAATGTAACTTTGTTTTTAGCTAAGGATCTAAAAACTTCTTTAAATAGTCTTTTCATAATTTACCTTTCCTTGTTTGGATAGTACAATTATATAGTTTATTAAATAAATTATTTAATAAATTATTTAATAAAGAAGAAAAAAGAAATAAAAAATAAAACCTACTTTATTTAAAAAAGTAAGTTTTTTTATTATTTTTTAAGATTATCTTTAATGATTATAGATCATTTTCTTGGAATAAAATCTGGTGTCTTTGAAGTTTTCTGATAATAAACTAAGACATTATTAATACTGAAAAAAGTTTTTAAATCTAAAGCCTTATATTTAATTTTTAAAGCGTTTTGAATAAAGC
This sequence comes from Mycoplasmopsis arginini, assembly GCF_900660725.1. Lineage (NCBI taxonomy): Bacteria > Bacillati > Mycoplasmatota > Mycoplasmoidales > Metamycoplasmataceae > Mycoplasmopsis > Mycoplasmopsis arginini. The sequence goes on along the minus strand of NZ_LR215044.1, from coordinate 22,865 downwards.
TTGAATTATAAATTTCCTTCTGAAAACTAGTTGATTTTAAAAAGCAAAATGTAGAATTTAATTTGCCTAAATGGTGAGATATTTCTACCAAGTTTTTTAATTCAGAAACCGCTCTAGCACTAATGAAATCAAAGGTTTCATATTCTTTCGAATCTTCGGCTCTTAATTTAAGAACTCTAATATTTTTTAAATTACATTTTGAAATAACCAAATTTAAAAAGTTAACACGTTTTTGCATTGGCTCATAAATAGTTAAATCAAAATTTGGATTATAAATAAAATAAGGAATAATAGGAAAACCTGCGCCTGAACCTATGTCTAAAACTTTTTTTTGATTTAAATCTAAAACCTGATCATTAATGTTTTTAAAAATTAATATTGATTCAATAATTCCCTCTTTTATAAGTTTTTCGCCATAAAAACCAGTTAAATTATATTTTTGATTTTCTTCTTCTATTAAAGAATAATAGATTCAAAGTTTAGAAACTATTTCCTTGTTAGTTTCTCCTAAATATTCATTAATTAAATTATTAAACTCTTCCGTTGCTATAGTCTTCATAAATTTCACTAATTGAAGTATTATTGATATTTGCTTCGATAACTAATCCTAAAAATTCAGCCATTGATAACTCTTTTAATTTTTTAAAATGCGAAAGGTGTGAGTGATCAGTTGAATTTGTAATAATTACTTCATCTATAATTGGGTTATTTTCAAACATTTCAAAACCTCTCGAAAATAATCCATGAGTTGCAGCAATAATAATTTTTTTTGCCCCTTGTGCTTTTAAAGTTTCTGCTGCATGAATAATTGTTCCACCAGTGTCAATAATGTCATCAAAAATAATTACATTTTTATTCTTAACATTACCTAACACGCCCATAATTTCAGAAACATTAGGTCCAGTTCTTCTTTTATCGATAATTGCAATTTGTTCATCACTATCTAGTAGTTCTGATAATTGTCTTGCTCTTACAGCTCCACCGTGGTCAGGTGAAACAATAACAAATTTATCTTTTCTTCCTCTTAGTTCTTTTGAAAAAATAAATTGACCTCTTAAATCATCAACAGGAATATTAAAGAAACCTTGTATTGAAGCATTATGTAGATCTAAAGTAATAAGTTTGTCTGCTCCAGCTGTTTCTAATAAATCTGCAACTAATTTCGCAGTAATTGGATGTCTACCACTTGTTTTACGATCTTGTCTTGCATATCCGTAATATGTAGTTACACAAATAATTCTTTTAGCACTTGCTCTTTTTAACGAGTCAATAAAAATTAATAAACTCATTAAATTGTCATTAACTGGTTTACCGGTATTATTGATAATAAAAACTGTTTTGTTTCTTACTGTTTCTTCAGGATAAATAAGTTGTTCGCCATCAGCAAAAACTATTTTATTAATTGATTTAATTTCCTTATTTAAATACTTTCCGATTTCGTTAGCTAATTTTTGGGAATTATCCATTCCAAAAATAATTACATTGTCTTCTGCTTTATTCATTTTATCTTTTTTTCATTATTCCTTTTTTAATTTTTACATATAAATTTTAATATATTAAATATTAAAGTTAATGTTTTTGCTACTTTTGTTTTTAAAATTAGAATAATTTAAAAATAAGCCCTATTAAAAGCTTATTTAATAATTATAGAAATTGTTTGTATATTCTTTTATATATTTTCTTTGTTATTAAAACTAAAATAGTATATGTAGATAATAAAAGCGCTAATCAAGCAAAAAATTCTGCAGGTAATGGTGTTAATTGTAACGAATCATTTACTTTTGGAATATAAGGAAGAGCAGTAACAACACCAACACCAACTAAAGTAGAAATAATAACTGGTGTCGAAGCGTTTGATTTAAACATTGGAACTTTATCTGTTCTTAATAAATGAATTACAAACGTTTGAGTTCACATTGAAACTACTAATCAACCAGATCAGAACATTAGTTTAAATGCTTTTTGTTCTTCGGGTGTCAATTTAGCATAATCACTAATACTACTAAATGTTGAACCTTTAATTGCATTAGGTATAACTACAAAGAATAATAAACAAAATGCCATAATGTCAACAATTGAACTTGCTGGTCCAAACCATAACATAAAGCGCCAGATTGACTTATGACCCCATTGCCGTGGTGATTGAATAAATTCTTTATCAACATTATCTCATGGTATTGTTCCACAACAAAAGTCGTAAATTAAATTTAAGAAAATAATTTGTACTGGTGCCATCGGAATAAAAGGTAGCATTGCTGAAGCAATAACAACACTAAAAATATTTCCAAAGTTTGAAGAAACTGTCATTTTAATATATTTATTAATATTAGCGTGAGTTTTTCTTCCTTCAATTATTCCAGTTGCTAAAACATTTAAATCTTTTTCTAAAAGAATTATATTTGCTGATTCTTTAGCAATATCAACAGCTGTATCTACAGAAATAGAAACGTCTGCAACCTTCATTGCTTGTGCATCATTAATACCATCACCCATATAACCAACAACATGACCGTTTTTTCTTAAAATGGTAATAATTCTTGCTTTTTGATCTGGACTTAATTTTGCAAATATTTGTGTTTTTTCAACCTCGATTGCTAATTCGGTGTCTGATAATTTTGAAATATCTTTACCTAATAAAATTCTTTCATAAGGAATTCCTACTTTAGAACAAACAGCTTTAGTTACTAATGGATTATCTCCAGTTAAAATCTTAACCTCAACACCTAAATTATGTAACTTTTTAATTGCATCTTCTGCTGAATCTTTTGGTGGGTCAAGGAAAGTTAAATAACCAATTAATGTCATATCTTTTTCATCGGCCACACTTAATTTACCAACAGCATCAATATGAGATTTCTTTGAAGCAACAGCAACAACTCTCATACCTTCTTCACTGAATTCTTCTACTTTATTTAAAACTTTACGTACAACCTTTTTATCTAAAGGAACTACTTTTCCATCTAAATAAATTTTGTTACATACGTTAATAATTTCTTCTACTGCTCCTTTGGTAATTAAAGTTACCTTATCATTTTTTAATGATTTAACAAGAACAGACATTCTTTTTCTATTAAAATCAAAAGGAACCTCGTCAATTTTTAAATAATGAAGTTCAAGATTATCTAAAGATTTTTCTTCATCAGCTAAATCTAAAGTACGGTTAATAATTGATTTATCTAGTAAATTTTTCAAACCTGTTTGATAATATGAATTTAAAAAAGCATATTTTAAAACATGGGCGTCTTCTTTACCATTAACATCTAGATGGCGTTCTAAAATAATTTCATCTTGAGTTATAGTACCAGTTTTATCAGTACATAAGATATCCATTGCTCCAAAGTTTTGGATAGAATTAATATTTTTAACGATTGTTTTTGCTTTCCCCATGGCCATCGAACCTTTTGATAAACAAGCGGTTACAATCATCGGGAGCATTTCTGGTGTCAAACCAACGGCAATAGAAATTCCAAACAATAAAGCATTTATTCAGGCGGCATTACCTTCTAATTTTTGGTGCATTAATCCAACAATTAGAAATACTACAGGAATAACTGATGCAATAATAATTGTTAGCATTACTGAAATTTTCTTAATTCCTTTTTCAAAATTAGTAGGAACTTGTTTTTCATTTAATTTAGTTGCAACTTTACCAATAAAAGTATCATTTCCGACAACTAAAACAATTGCTTTTGCAGAACCTGAGATAATATTAGAACCCATAAAAGCAAGGTTAGGACGGTCGGTAATATTATCATAACTTTTACTTTTATCAATATCTCCATATTTTTCTATTGCATCACTTTCTCCTGTTAGTGAAGATTGTGAAACAAATAAGTCTTTTGCAGTTAAAATACGAACATCACCAGGGATTATATCTCCAGCAGCTAAGTGGACAATATCGCCCACAACAATTTCGTCCATTGGAATTTCCTTTAAAACTCCATTTCTTTCAACAAGACACGTTGTTTCAATAATTTCAATTAATTTATTAGCACTCGAAGCAGATTTTTGTTCCTGGATAAAATGAATAATACTGCTTGCAAAAACAATAATTAAAATAATAACAACAGTTATGTAATTAACTTCATCTTTCTTTGATTGTGTAATTGGCAAAATGATATCAACAACAGCCGAAACAATAGCTAATACAAAAAGAATAATATTAAATAAGTTAAAGAAAGATCTAACTAATCTCTTGCCTACAGTGTCAGATCCTTTTTTAGCAATCTTATTCACACCATATTCATCTCTATTTTCTTCAACTAGGTCTTCATTTGAAATACCATATTTAGAAGTGTTGTATTTGGAATATAAAAAATCTAAATCAGCTTCTGAAGCTTCTAATAATCTTTGGTTAACCAAGTTTCTTTTTAAATCTTGTTTACTTAACTTTGAATTTCTATTTTCTAAAAGTTGAATATTAGTTTTTTTACTCATGTTACCTCCTTTTTTATTATTGACAAAGAGGTGCTTTTAAACGATTAACAAAATGTGCTTAGTGAAAACACATTTTGTTTACTAGTTCGATCGCTACTTTGCACTTCCATTAAGTCACCTTTCATTTTATGTATAAATTTTACCCCAAAGAGTTAATTAAAAATTAAAAAAGTTATAAACGTGTTGTTTATAACTATGATTCGTATAATTTTTCCATCTCTTTTTTTGTTAAGTCTTTAGGATTTCCTATTTGTACTAATTCACCGTTTTTAATAAAAATATATTTTGTAAAAAATCTTTGAATGATATTTAAGTCATGGATATTAACTAATATTGTTGTTTCATAATTTTTATTAATGCTTTTTAAAATATTCATAATATCTTTTGAAGTTTTAATATCTAAAGATGCAGTTGGTTCGTCAGCTAAAATAATTTCTACTTTTTTTAATAACAGTTTAGCAATTTCAACACGGTGTTTTTGGCCACCTGAAAGATCAGACACCTTAGTGAAAACCTTGTCTAATATGTTTAAACTTTCTAAGACTTCAAAAATTTCTGTTTTTTGTTTCTTAGTTAATATTTTAAAAAAAGCAAAAAGTTTGTTTTTATATGAAGGATAAAAATGAAGAATATTTTCATAAATATTTAAATCTTCAATTAAATTAGTTTCTTGCGAAAGATAACCAATTTTTTTAACAATGTTTTTTCATTGTTTGTTAGTTAATTTATCAATATCAGATTCTTTAATAAAAATATTTCCGGATTTTGTTTGTAGCTGTTTCAAAATCGCATTAAAAATTGTTGTCTTGCCAGCTCCGGACTTACCAATAATTGCGATCATCTCACCTTTTTTAATTGATAAATTCAACTCTTTTAAAACAAGTTTTTTATCTTTTTGGTAAGAACCTGAGTAATTAACAAAATCTATATTTTTCATATCAAATATTATAATTAAAATAAAAAAAATAAATATAGCAAATTTCAATTTTGCCAATTTTAAGTTGGATTATTCAAATTAAAATTTACTATATATTTTTTATTCAAAATCTGGTTCAATACCTAAATTATTCAAAATTTGTAAAACAGTTTCTTTCATTTCTTTTGAATAAGCATCAAACATAATTTGTTCATCAATTTCTAATCTTATTTTTGGCAAATGACGATAACCATTTTTTCCTAAAATAACAGGTAGACCAAAATAAATTCCACTATTTGTGTACTCTTTTGGTAACTTAACACCTAATGAATATACTGATTGACGGTCAGTTAAAATTGATTGAGTTATTTCTGCTAAGTTTTCACCGATACCAAAGTTAGTTATTCCTTTTCCAGTAATAATTTCAAAAGCCTCGTCCTTAACTTTTTGGTTCAAACTATCTAATCATTCTCTTGTAATAGTTCCATTTGCTAATCAGTCTTTTAAAGACCCTAGTCCAATTCTCATTTTTGAAAAAGGAATTAAACATCTTGCTCCATGTTCGCCAATAACAAAGCCGGTAATTGAACCCGCTTTAACATTTATTTTTTCTGATAAGAATTTTTTCATTCTTGCTGTTTCAAGGATTGTACCAGATGAAATAACCTTACATGCTTCAAATTTAGTAACTTGTTGGTAAACAGAAGCCATAATATCGACTGGATTAGAAGCAATAATAGTTATTCCCTTAAAACCTGAGTCTTTAATTTTTGTAGCAATATCAGCAATTAATTTAGCATTATCTGTTAATAATTCTAATCTATCTTTAAGAACACCATCTTTTGGTTTTACAGAAGCTGTAATTACAACAATTTCGGCATCTTTTAAATCTTCATAGTTACCCGCTTTGAATGTTGAACCATTATTTGCCATTGAACAAGCAGCATCGTTTAAATCTTTTGCTTGTGCCTTAGCATATTCAACAAAAGCATCAACCAAAACATAGTCAGCTTCAATTCATTTATTTAAAGAAGCATATAGGAATGAAGATCCTACTGCTCCTACACCAATAATTCCTATTTTAGTCATTTTTATTTCCTCCAATTAAATCTGTAATTTTTTTATTCATCTCAATATTATAAGTCTTTAATCCAAAATCTTCAAAAGGATTTAACTTCATTAAATAAGAACTCATAATTGCCGCCCGGTGGATAAATGCTATTAATCAACCAAGAGTTTTATCTTCCAAGTCCTCGATAACAATTTCAAGAAATGGAATCTGGTTAATTAAATGATAATCTTTTACAACTTGATTTAATAATTTATTTATTTTATTATATGTCTGTTTCATTAAGAAACTTAAATCATCACCTTCAATGTCACTTGTTATAGCAATATTAAAATCATATAAAGGGTTTTTAATAATTAAATGTGTATCAAACATCTTTCTTTGTTTGTTAAAAAAAAGATTAGCATTTGCTTTTGTCTCGGAAGGTTGAATATATGAATTAACACAAATTCCCCGATAACTTCGGTATGAAGTAGAATTTAAATACATTGAAAAAAGATCAGCAAAGGCTTTATAAGTTTTTGATCCAACAACAATATTTTCCAATGAAAAAATATCTTTTTCATCACGGTTTTTTGTTTGTTTATTAAATATATATCTAACAAGAGCATATTTATAAGCTGGATTATTTTCTAGAGAAGTATTACTATAGAATTCATTAGCTTCTTTTGCGCCTTCTATATACTCGTCAATATCAATATTAGCGCAAGCCATTGGTAATAAAACTGCAGCTGAATAATTTAAAAATCTTTCAGTAGTATTATCTAATAAAACTAGATGATGATATTTTCTCATTTGCACTAAGTTAAATAATTTTCCATAATTATTATTAGTTGTTACAAAAATATATTTTATGGCATTATTTCTTCCAACTTGATTATTAAGTAAAGAAATTAATTCTCTAAAAATAATTAGACTTTCAAAATCTTCACCATTTTGAGAAATAATATTAATAGCAAATGAGCGATTTTCTAAATATTGAATTAATTTAGCCACGTCAATTCCATCATAGCTTTCATCAACAAAAATAATTTCAATTTTTTTGTTTTTCTTTGCACTTGAATTTGCTAAATTAATGATTCCTTCAGATTGCATACAAATATGTTTAGGAGCGATAACAACTAAAGCATCAATTTTTTCATTTCAAAAAAACTTAACAATGTTCTTAATTTTTAGATAGTCGTTTTTTTGAATACATTTATCAGCTTCAAAAAAACCTAAGTTTTTCTGACCGACAACTTCTTTAAGTGCTATTTTTTGATTCAAATTATTAATAATTTCTTTATACTTGCCTTCAAACACCTCGGGTAGAATTACTTTATCGAAAATAAAATTAATTTTACTTTTAATCGCCATAATTAATTCCTTTATTTGTAAAATCTAATAATGAATCAAATTTTGCTTCCTTCTTATCTAATTTAAATTTAAAGGGATTGCGTAATTCTTTTGGGTGAATTTGTTTAAAAGACAATAACAATTCTGAATTTGGTAAAATTTCAATAATCTTAAGTTCCTTTATTTCATTCAACTTAAACATTAAATTTAAATCATTAACAAAATAATCACTAACTTCCGAAATATTTAAATAGCCAATTTCTGCTTCTTTAGTAATAAAAGTAACAACTTTTTTTGAAACTTTTATTACTTTAGCCTTTATTATTTGATTAATTGAATAATTCATTACACCTCCTTATTAATATATTAAATTATATATTTTAAAATTTAAAATTTACTATATCTTTATAAAAGAAGATAAGATTAAAAAACTTTTAAGATTTAATATAAAATTTTTTACAGAACAGGGGTGCTTTAGGCTGAGAAATACCCTCATTAGCTGATCCAGGTTATGCTGGCGTAGTGAGTTTCCTTTTTTAGCATCTCTTTGTATCTAAAAAATATGAAGGGATTTTTTATAAACATATGAAACACAAAAAAATTAGTTTACTTTTAACATCAGGTGCCTTATTATTATCTGCACCTTTAATTGCTGCATCATGCAATCAAAATGATGATAGTAATAAAAAAACAGTATTGAAATTTGCGGTTAATGCTCCATGGTTCGGAAACAATAATCATAATTTTTTTAAAGAAATTATTAAAGAATTCGAAAAACAAACAGAAAGAAAAACAGAAAGTGAAGTTAAGTATATTTCTGAAAATAATGATTTAGTTTCTTTAATTAAAAAGGGAACAAGTAATATTGCTGTTTTAACTACACCACTTTTTGTTTTGCAAAGTAAAAATATTAAGAATAACAATATGGTTCCAATTATTCAAACAATGACTAGAGCATTTAAATTTGAGAAAAATTATGATGATAAATATAGTGATGGCTCTGAAAATGACAAGCTAAGAAAGATTGCAAAAAAATTACAAGATTTATTTGATGCAAAACCATATGCAGAGTGAACAAATGAAGAATATCAATGAGATGGAAATATATATAAATATTTCTATGGCGCCGAAGATGAATTAGTTGAACATTATCGTGGTTTAGTAATGATTCAAGGAACTAAGGAAGAAAGAGAAGCAATTAAAAATGCTTGAAATTCAAAAGACTGAAATGCTTTTAGAAACTTTGGAATAATAACAGGGAAACAAACCAGTGGTTCAAAGTACATTTTACAAGAAGCATTATTTAAAAAACATTTTAATTTAGAAGGGAATAAGTTTATTTCCTTTGCTGAAGATAAATTACATAATTCAGATAAATATACTGAAGACAAAGCAAAAAATATTGCTAAAGGAGCTCTTAAAAAATATCATATTGTTTTTGATGAACTTGCTTCTTTCGCATATACTAACAACAAAAAAGGCGCTTACTATACACCTGAAGATGCAAATGTTAAAATAGAATTTTTAACAGCAACAGATCCATTAAAATACAACGTAATTGTTGTTGATAAGAACGTTTTTTCAAGAATAGAAATAAACACCTTAAAAAATATTATAATTAACATATGAAGGGATGGAAAGGATGATTATGGACCTACTGTTGGATTCAATGGTTATAAAATAATTGAAGACCCGGAAGCAGAGGTTATTTCGCCTTATAATAGTATTTTTAACTAAAATGACATTAAAAAATGGTTTCTTTAGAGAACATCTACAATTAAACAAAACTATTTTGAAAAACGGACCTTTTCGTCTTTTTTGAAAAATAGGTTTTTTTGTTTTATTTACTTTTTTAATCAGTATTTCAATTTACGTTATAAATTTTAGTTTTTCAAATAATGGTTTAAATCTTTTTTTTGAAAGTTTAAAAGATTTTTTTAGCCCTAGTTCATTTAGCTCCACTTATAATCACAATCTTTTTTATATTTCATTTACGTTTTTATGAAATAGTATTAAATTAGTCTTTTTAAGTACGTTTTTTGGTTTTATATTTGCTTTTTTAACGGCCTATTTATCTAATATGAAAACAAATTCAAAATATATAGCAATTCCCGTGAAAGTTTTTGTAATTTTTTTAAGAATATTTCCTGAACTATTTTTTATATATTTATTTAAAATTTCTTTTGATAAAAATTTAGCAATAAGTTTAATTTATTGTTGATTTACTTGACTTTGATTACATGAATATTTTTCTCAAACAATAGAAAATGCTAACTTTAATATTTTTTATCATATTTCAAAAGCGAAAAATTCGAAATTTAAAGCTTTTTGAATTGAAATTTGACCACAAATAAGAAAAAAATTTATAAGTTATTATTTTTATGCGTTTGAAACTAATTTAAGATGATCTGCAATTTTAGCTAATTTAGGTTATTTAGGAATGGGGATACTTATCAATCCACAAGAAAACCCGGTAAACTACTCACAACTTTTAGTCCCTTTATTTGTTTTAGTGAGTTTTTTATTTTTACTTGAAATTATTAGTGAATATTTTAATAAGTTTTTCTTTGTTTCAAAAAGTACTAATGATATTAATTTTAAAAAATATAATAGCAAGAAGATAATTAAAAGAATATTAGCATTATTTTTTATTATTGTCGGAATTGTAATAGCGGCAATAACAATTCAAAATTTAACTAATCAACATTTTCACAAAACCGAAACCATACACTTTTTCAAAAAAATGTTTCAAGGAGATTGGGGACAGATAACCTGAAATTTTAGTAATGATGGGATTTTTTGAATATTATTACAATTATCATCATTAGTTTTCTTAACATTTATTTTAGTTTATATTATCTCTTATTTTAGAATGATGTTGATGACTAAAAAATTAGTAGGAAAACCGGTAGAAATGTTTTACAAATATTTTAATATTTTTATAAGATCAATTCCTGCAGTCATTTTATTTTTATTAATTTCAAATTTATTTAATGAATTTTCGGCGGCTTTTGTTTTTGCTTTTGCCATTCATAGTTCTGCCTCATTATCGAGAAATTTATATCAAACAATTAATAACGTTAGCGAAACTAAAATTTCAGAGCTTAAAAAATTAAAATATAGTAATTTTTGGATATATCGAAATTATATTAGACCTAAAATTAAGTTGGATTTTATTACATTTTCTAGTTTTGAATTAGAAAAAATAACACGTAATTTTATTACTTATGGGTCGCTTTCTTCTTCCTTATTAGGTCAAAAAGCTAACTTATCTCGAGCTAAAGATATTGGTGATATATCTCCTTATTTATGAATTGGTTTTATAATAATTGCTTTTATTAACTTATTTACTTATTTACTTAGAGTTAAATTAACAAAACAAAAATGAATATAAAAAACAGGATTCGCTCCTGTTTTTTAAGTCAGTCACCTGAAATGGTACGCCCTAGAGGATTCGAACCTCTGACCCAATGGTTAAAAGCCATTTGCTCTACCTTCTGAGCTAAGGGCGCTTCTGGTGCCCAGAACTGGACTTGAACCAGCACGGCCATTACAGCCAACGGATTTTAAGTCCGTAGCGTCTACCATTCCGCCACCTGGGCATTAATAAATTTAATGCTTTATTATTATAATACTTTTTTATAAATTTGTAAAAAATTTTTTTTATTTTTAAATTACTAAAAAAATACTAAAAACCAGCGTCTTTTTTGCTGGTTTTTAGTATTTATAAATTATAAGTTGTAATGTTTTTCAACGATTTCTTTTAATGTGTCAAGTGGTAAAGCACCTGTTTCTAGTAATAAGTTTAAGAATTCTTTAATGTTTTCTTTATTTGAAACGAAGTCTTTTCTTGATAAACCTTTTGATCTACGTACTCTATCATATAGTTTTAACATTGCTTCTTTACCTGAGTTATATGATGTTGCTTGACCAGGTAGGTTTAAGTAACGTTTTGATTCTGAAGTAATGTCACCAATACCTAAGGCTGAATTAGCTTTTAAGAATTCTCTTACATCTTTAATTGATGCACCAGCAGGTAAGTCTTCTCTTCCAGCTGATAAATCGCCATGGTAAGCTGTATCAACTGCACGTCTCATGTTACGTAATTGAGCTTCATTTAAAGCGCCAAAGTATTGTAACATGTTAGCTAGTTCAACTGCTTTTAGAGCATGTTCTTTATCATCAGAAATAGCATTAACAGAAGAAACTAAATTTCAGTAAACTCCACCATGTAAGTCCTTAATTTTAGTAATTTGGTCTTGTGTAACTTTTTCTTTTGATGTAGTTGTTAAAAAGTTTGTAATACCTTTTGCTAATCTAAAGTCTTTTGGTAATGCATAGTAATCTTCGTTTTCAAAGTCTGGTGTTCCATATAATCCAGCTTCAATTCCGAATCATTCCATAAATAGAGCTCATCCTTCTACATATGAAGTGTAACTAAAAATGTCACCAATTGTTAAGCCATCAATTTTCTTTAGGAATTCTTTTGCGTAGTAAATTTGGTTGTGGTGCCCCATAACACTTTCGTGGTTAGCAAATGATGTTACTGATCATTTTGGTAAGCTGTAGTATGGGTCAGCATTAAACATAAATGCTCCAAATCCATCTTGTTCTACTTTTGCATTGTCATTATACGCTCCAACACCTTCGTCTGCACGTCTTGAGTATTGGTATGTTGTGATACCATATCTTGGAACTTGGTTAGGGAAGTATGAGAATCCTTCTTGCATTGTAGCATCTCTAAATTGGTTGTACCCTTTAAATGCTTCTAATGCTCCGTAGTAGAACTGATCATTTGTAATTGAACCGTATTTAGTTTGTGAATTTTTTAATGGTGTATATCCTAATTTGTCTAGGTTTTTGATTGCATCTGCTAGGGCAGGATCTTTTTCTAATTCTTCTTTCTTTTGTTGAGTATAGTATGTTGAGTCTTCACGACCAAAGAAGAATTGTTCTTGGTTCATTCATTTATTAAATTCAGGTAAATTAATATTTCCTTCAGCATCTCTAATATTTAAAACAGTGTCAACAGCTTCTTGTTTTCCTAAACCATCAGCGTCATATTTAACGGTTGGATTTCAAACACCTTTATCTGTTCCAGTAATTAATTTTGCAACAGCTTTTGCTGTTAAAATCATGTTTTCTGAAGCTTTTTTAGATGTTTGGTATCCTGATTCAAATACTTCTTGAGCTGAGTCATTTGATGTTGTAGAGAATTTTAGAATTGAGTCGTAAATTTTCTTACCAGTTGTTGTATTTTCTGAACCTTTAATAGAGTTTAACCCAACATTTTTAGCTGTTAAGTCTTTTTCTGTTAAACCTAAACCATAAACTTTGTATGTTTTGTTATCTGTTTCATCAAATACTTCAATTGTATTTTCAACTTCATTGTAAGTATTTTCTTTTAAAACTTTTAGATCTGCTAAATCTTCGCCTTTTCCATGATCTGAACCTTTGTAGTATTCATTTACATAGAATAAGTGGAAGTCTTTTGTTTCTTTATCTAATGTAGTATTTGAATTAATAATATCAGATACTAATTTTTCAGTTTCAGTTCCTTTAGCAAATGCTAATAATTGTTCACTGTAATATGCTGATAAAAATGCTTTAACGTTGTTTTTAATAACAACTTTTGATAAAACAACATTAGATTCTAAACCTTCTTTTAAGTTCTTTAGAACTTTAGTTGCTTTAGGTCCTTTAATTGAACTAATTGTGTCATAGAAAGCATTAATAGGATATGCATATGATAGTCCTCATTCTAAGTATGAACCAACTAAACGGCTTTCTGAAGCATAAATTGATTTAGCAATTTCTCAGTCATATTTTAGACCGCTTACTCAAGCTGTTGATGTAACATTTAAGTTGTTTTTATTGATTTTGTCAAATTTATCAATTCAGCTTTGGTAAAATTCACTAATTTTTTCAACATCTTCTTTATTTGGATAGTTAACATCAACTGTTTCTCCAAGTTTTTCTAAAGATGCTTTAAAATCTGCATAAGCTAGAACTACGTATTGTGCAGTATATTTTTCGTTTTCTTTGTTAATTGTTGCATCACCTAGTTGAGCTAACACTTCTGTTGCCTTATAGGTTGCTTCGGTTTTAACTTTTTCTAATTCTGCTTTAGTCTTTTCTAGTTCTTCTTTTTTAGTGTCAAGTTCAGCCTTTTTTGCTTGTGCTTCTGGTGTTGTTTTGTCTTCTAAAGCGTTATAATCTGCTTCTAAAGCTTTAATTGCTTCTCCAAGGTCAGCAACTTTTGTATCTAATCCACTGTCAGCAATAGCATTTTCTACACGTCTGTCAAAAAATGCTTTTGGATTGTTTTTAATTTCTTTATTTACTAGTGTGTGTTGCACAGCATATGGAATTAATGGTAATAATATTGGAGCAGCAACTGCACCGCCAATAATTCCACTAAGAATTAAAGATTTTTTTGCTTTTGGACTCATAATAAATTTATTTACTCCTCTAAATTTCTTGGTTTGATTTATAGTTTGATTTATATTAAAATTAAATAATAAAATAAATATAGAGAAAATGTAACGATTGTATAATGAATCCAAGAGTTTTTCCAAATTACTTGGTCCAACTTTTGGATTCATTATATTGTTTATTTCAATGAATATATTGAAATTTGTTTGAAAGTGAGGTTGATTTAAAAATAAAAAATATAAAGTTTATACCTGTTATTTACTAACATATTTGATAAAAAAGATATAAAAATTTAATATATAACAGGTACCTTAAATTATATAACTTTATTAATCCAAACCTTAAAAAATGGCACTTAAGCCTTCTTTTTACCGTTTTTTGTATTTAATTAATATTTGATAATATGATTTTAAATATTTTTTGTATTAGAATTTTTATAGTTTAGTGTTAAATATAAACCTAAAAATTAAAATAAAATTTCTATTTTAAATAAGTCAAATTTACAATAAATTAAAGGGGTAATAAATGAATAATAAAAAGAAAATAATTTTAACAATAATTGATGGGCTTGGTTTAAGAAAAGAAACACAAGGTAATGCCTTTGCACAAGCTTTTCATCCAATTTTTGATTATTTATTTGCAATGTGTCCTAATTCGGTTTTACAAGCCTCAGGAGAATTTGTTGGACTTCCTAAAAATCAAATCGGGAACTCAGAAGTTGGTCATTTAAATATTGGAGCTGGAAGAATTGTTTACACGGGACTTTCTTTAATTAACAATGAGATTAAAACGGGTAATTTTAAGAAAAATGAAGTGTTAAACGAATTAATTGATGATTCAATTAAAAATAATACAACACTACATTTAATGGGTCTTTTAAGTAATGGTGGTGTTCATTCATTAGATAATCATTTATTTGAAATAATGAAATTAGCAAATGAAAAAGGGCTTAAGAAAGTTTCTATTCATATCTTTGGTGATGGTAGGGATGTTAAACCTCAATCAATTAAGGATTCTATAATAACATTAAATCAGTTGTCTAAAGATTTTAATTATCCAGTTTCAAGTATTTCAGGTCGTTTTTATGCAATGGATCGTGATCAAATTTTTGAAAGAAATGAGCTTGCTTTTGAAGCTATCTTAGGTAAAAGTCAAAATGTTTTCAAAGATGTTAATACTTATATAGAAGAACAGTACAAAAAAGAAATATATGATGAATTTTTTGTTCCTGCTCAAGGTGAAAAGGGCTTATTTTTAAAAGACAATGACAACGTTATATTTTTTAACTTTAGACCAGATCGAGCAAGACAACTAAGCCACTTAATTTTAAATAGCAATTTATATAAATACAAAGGCAAAAATAATATAAAGGTTAATTTATTTGCTTCATTAATGAAATATGAGGGAATAGATTCAAAAATTGCTTTTAAAGAAATGGAAGTAAATAACCCGCTAGGTGAAGTTATTGCTAATAATAATTTAAAACAATTAAGATTAGCTGAAACACAAAAATATGCACATGTAACTTTCTTTATGGACGGCGGAAAAGAAATAATTTATAAAAATGAAGATCGAATTTTGGTTGATAGCATCAAAGCTGAATCTTTTGCAGATTATCCACATATGTCTGCAAAAGAAATTACTGATGAGTTATTAAATAAAATTGAGGATTATGACTTTGTAATTATGAATTATGCTAATCCGGATATGGTTGGACATACCGGAAATTTAAAAGCCACAATTAAGGCAATTGAATTTTTAGATGAGCAATTTGAACGCATACTAAAATATGTTTCCGAAAATAAAGATAAAGTTACCTGATTTATAACTGCAGATCATGGTAATGCCGAAGTAACGGAAGACGAAAATAATAAACCAGCAACAAAACATACTAATAATCCGGTGATGTTTATAACTACCGATAAAACAATTGAACTTAACAATGGTTCTTTATGTGATGTTGCTCCTTCAATTTTAGATTATTTAGGAATTCAAAAACCTAACGAAATGACAGGAATTAGTTTAATTAAAAAATTTAAATAAAAAAAGTTAACAAAAATACGACAAAGTTTTTAGGCTTTGTCGTATTTTTAGGCTTTTAATTAATCTAATTAAAATCTTAATGATAAACAGCTTAGTCCACCGTCTAATTTTTTATATTCAGATGTATCACAGGTTATCACTCTGTAGATCCCTAAGTCTTGAACTGCTTTTAAAACATTTGGATATCCTTCAGGAACAATAACTGTTTCGTTTACTCAAATACAGTTTGCTGCATATCCTTCACTTTTATCTACAACGATTTGGTTGAAGCCTTTAAATGTTGGATAGTGTAAGAATTCACCTGAAATTAATAGGTTGTTGTGTTCTAAGTAGTTAACACCTGTTTTTAAGTGAAGCATTTCAGTCATTGGAACTGGGATACATTTTTTACCTGCACTTGCTAAAATGTTGTGGAATTGACGAATTCCTTCTCTATTGGTTCTTTCAGACATACCTACATAGTATGTATCGCCAACCATCATAACATCGCCACCGTCTAATGTTCCTGGTGCTTCAATTTTGAATAGATGGTCTTTATCAAAGAATTTTTCTAGATATGGTAACATTTCGTGCTTTTCACCATTACGTGAAGCTGCGCCGGGGTTAGATAAAATTGCAATTTCACCGGTTACAATTACAGCTGTATCCTCAACAAAGCATGAGTCTGGGAATTGTTCATTTTTTGGACAAACTGTAACATTAACACCACAGCTTTTTAAAGCTTCGATATATTTATTATGTTGAAGCAATGCTAAATCGTAAATTGGTTCCCCTAGTTCTGGGGCTGATGTAATTCCATCCACCATTGATGATGCCGGAACTTTAACAATAACGTTTTTAAATTTGTTTTTCATTTGTGTCATAATTTATAAATGCTCCTTAAACAATTTTGTGAGTAAAACTTTTAAAAAAGGTTTCCCCACATAATTATTTTATTATTTTTAATTAAACCTATAAAATAAAAGGCGAAAAATAAAAAACGCGTTTGCGTTTTTTTCGGTCATTTTTATTGATTTGGCGCGCCCGGCAGGAGTCGAACCCGCAACCTCTTGGGCCGTAACCAAACACTCTGTCCAATTGAGCTACGGGCGCATTTATTGGAGCCACCAACCGGATTCGAACCGGTAATCAAGGTGTTGCAGACCTATGCCTTGGCCGTTTGGCTATGGTGGCAACACTTATTTTTTTATTGCTTAAATATTATAAGCCTTTTTCTAAAAAATTTTAATTTTATTTTTTAGAAAAAAGTAAATAAAAACACACTTGTGGGTTGTGTGTTAATATATTTTTTGAGAAATATATTAAATATTATAATATATATAAAAATTTATTTTTTATTTTATGAATTTTTAATGATTTTTGAAAACTCTAAAAACAATTGTTTATATTCCGCTATACTGATGTTTTCTGGTCTTACTAATAAATTGATATTTAAATCATTAAAAATTTTAATAATTGTATCTTTATCATAATCAGATAATAAGTTATTAATTAGTTTTTTTCTTTTAAATTGAAAGCACTTTTTAATGAATAAAAGAAAATTGTCTAAGTTAAAATCAAGGTTTTCAAAAAACTCTATTTTAACAACCATTGAATCAACTTTAGGAGCAGGGCTAAAATCGCTTGCTTTTGCGACTAAAACTTTAGAAACTTTTGCAACACTTTGAATTGAAACTGATAATTTGCTATAACTTTTAGTTCCAATTATGGCTATTAATCTTTCACCAACTTCTTTTTGAACCATTATAGTAGCCCTTTTGATAAAGTGATGATTTTCTATTAATTTAAAAATGATTGGTGAAGTAATATTATATGGAATATTCCCAACGACCACTCTTTTAGAATCAAAAGCTAAATTAGATTCTAAAAAATCTTGATTAATAAAATTAATGTTTTTTGGTAATTTTTTTTCTATTCAAAGACTAAAAATTTCCTTATCTAATTCATAAGCATCTAATGTTTTAACCTCATTTATTATCAAATTAGTTATTGCTCCTAGTCCTGGACCTATTTCAATAACGTCCTCATCTTTTACTTCAGCAGCTTCAACTATACGCTTTTGAATCTTTTTATTAATTAAAAAGTTTTGCCCAAAACTCTTTTTTGCAATTACTTCCATATTAAATACCAAATACCTTTTTAATGTTTTTTCTTATTTGAGTTACAAATTCTACCTCGCTAAGATTTTTTAGATTAGCAATATATTGATATGTGTATTTTACATATGGACTAATATTTGGTTTGCCTCGCATAGGAGTTGGTGCTAAATAAGGAGTATCTGTTTCACAAAACATTCTTTCGATTGGAATATTTAAAACGGCTTCTTGTAAAGGTTTGGCGTTTTTAAAAGTTACAACTCCAGAAATTGAAAAGTAAATATTTTCAAAAGGTAAAACTCTTTTAACAAAATTTAAATCACCACTAAATGAATGCATAACAATCTTTAAGTCTTTGTATTCTGGTCTTGTAATTATTTCAAAAGCATCATCTAATGCATCACGAATATGTAACATTGCGACGATATTATGTTTTTTAGCCACTTCAAGCTGAGATATAAAACTTTCGTATTGAATTTCTTTAGACGGAGAATCATCATAATGATAATCAAGTCCAATTTCACCAATTCCAATAACTTCTTCATTGATAATTGATTCTAAAAAATCACCATCTTTCTTACCGGTTGCTAAAGTTGGATGAATTCCAATAATGGGATGCAAAAAATCCTTATCTTTATTACATAATTCCAAAAGTTCAACTGAATCCTCTTTTGATGTTCCAACAATAAATAATTTTTCCATATCTTGAGTTTTTCAATGGGAAACTATTTGATAAGGATCATCATAATATTCTTTAAAAGGATGTGTGTGGATATCGATATATTTTAATTCCATATTATAAACCTCTGATAAGTAATTCTAAAATTTCTGTAACTTTTGATTTTCAAACTTCTTTCTTAGTTAAGTAAAAATTTTCTTTTTGGTTTAATAAATCAGACACAATTTTTAAGCTAGAAATTTCTATTCCTAAATTATTTGCACAATGAATTAAAGAAGTGCTTTCCATATCCAGTAATGAAATATTATTAAAATTTGTTTCAATGTTATTAATATCTTTTTGATTAAAAAAACGATCAGCACTTAAAATATTTTTACTTTTTATATTTAAACCTAAAGAATTATTAATTTGGTTATTTAAAGTTAATGAAGTTTGAAACTCATATTGGTTATTTGGCAATTGTCCAATTTTATAATTAGGAATTGCTGTTAAGTTTACATCAAAATAATAAGCTTTATCAATTAAATAAGTTTCACCAATTTTATCTAATTTTAAAGAACCAGCAGGCCCTAAATTAATAATCTTTGAAACAATAAAATTATTGTCTTTTAGAATTGCAAACGAATTAGTTAATGAAAAAGCAGCATTAACTTTGCCAACACCTGATATTAAAATAGCAAACCTTTTATTTATTTTTTTGTTTAAATATAAAGATAAAACTATTGAGTTTTTCTCAAACAGTTTTTTTTCTAATAAATTATTATCTACATCTAAATCAAATTCTTCAGATTCAGCTAAAACAAATAATGTTAATTCTTCCATTAAAAAATCCTTATTCTATTTTATTAATAATAAAAAATTCTTGGCAATCCAAGAACTTATTATATATATGAATTAAGCTACTAAACCGTATTTTTTTAAAGTTCTAGCATTTTTGGCTGTAACTCTAACAGTTTTTTTAGCGCCGTTTTCGGTTTTAACAGTTACTTTTTGCAAGTTAAGGTCAAATGTTCTTTTAGATGTGTTTAAAGCGTGTGATCTTTTGTTTCCACTTAATGCTTTTTGACCTGTTAATTGATCTCTTCCTGGCATGTTGTCTCCTTAATTATGTAAATAGTATGTTAATATTTTATATTAATTTAATTTTTTTTTATTTTTTTATTGTTTTTGTTCAGGTGCTTGTTTGATTAAATAAATTTGGTCATCTACTCAAACAGTGTCGCCAACATGGATTGTAGCATTTCTACCATTAGCAATTCTATCATTAATTTTAACTGTGTGGATGGTTAAAAAATACTTTGCCATTCCTCCAGTTCTACATAAATTAAGTTTTTTTAAAAATTGACTTAATTTAATTTCTTTTCCATATATTTCAACTTTCATTAGAATCCTCTTTGTGGTGTAATTAAATGAAATAATTTAGGATTAGAATCAGAAGTAATTACAATTCTCATTTTGTCAGATGTGAAAGATAATTTTATATCTTCATCAAAGCTTTGAATTGCATCTTTTAAAAATCTTGAGTTTAAAGCAAGTTTTAATTCACTATCAGTGTAATTAAATTTTTGTGTCTTTATTTCAGCATTTGCAATTTCTTCTCTTGTTGATGAAATTGTTAAAACATCTTGAGCAATGTGCAATCTAATTTTATTGTAGTTTTCAGAAATAATAACTGATGCTTTATTTAGCAAATTATTTAATTCTTTTTTAGTAATAATTAACTCATTAGCAAAACTCTTAGGAATAATTTTTGATACGTCTAAATATACTTGGTCAACAACTTTTGATTCAATGGTTGTCCCATCTAGAACAAATAATATTTTTTGATCCGAAACGTTTAGAATAACATCGCCGTTAAAATCAAAGTTTAGAACATCCTTTAAGTTTTTAGCTAATATTGAAATATTAAAGTTAACATTTGAATCAATTTCTATAATTTCTTCTGCATATCTATATTTATCGGTTGCAACTAGTTTTAATTGATTATTTTGAGCTGATATATTGATACAACATAAAATAATGTTTGTTTCTAAAACTGAGGCAGCCACAGCAACATTTCTAACCATGTTTTTTAATTTTTGTCAGTTAATTTTAACTTGTTCACCATAAATTGAAAAATCTGGCATTGGGTATTCAAAAACATTATATAAATTTAAACTAAAGTGATCATTTTCGGTTATTAATTCTAAAGTGCTTTCTTTTGATTTTAAGATAATATCGTTATCCAATTTTTTAACTATGTTTCTAAATAAAGATAAATCAACTAATATTCTTCCTGGCAATATAATTTCTGCATCTAATGATGTTTCAATATCGTGTTTGATATTAATTGAACCATTTGAACCAATTAAGGTAATTTTATTTCCTTCAGCTATCAACAAAATTCCTTTTAATTCCGGAATAAAGGGATTAGGTTCAATCGCTTTAGCAACTCTCTCAATTGCATTATCTAATAATAATTTATTAATTTTTAATTCCATATTTTTTTCCTTTTTATATTACTTTCTTTAATGTATTTTGAATTTTTTCGATAGCTATTTTTAAAGCAGAATTACTTTGTAAATTAGCGTCAACTCAATTTAGTGAGGCGATAACTGTTGAGTGTGCTTGATCGCCAACAAGTTTTCCAATTTCTTTAAGTGTAAAATTAAAATTATTCTTTAATAAGTAAATAACAATTTTTCTTGGTATAACAATTTCTTTTACTCTTGTGTTGGATGAAATTTTCTTCTTATCAATTCCATAATATTTACTTACTGTTTCAATTATTCTTTCCGGGGTGATAGATTCAGTTGCTTTTGTTACATTTTTAAAAATTCCTTGTATTGTTCGAAGATCATAAGTAAAGAAATCATCACCCTCAGCAAATAATTTTATTCTGCTTATTGCTCCTTCCAATGCTCTAATCGAAGAAGAAAAGTTTCTTGCAATATATCGTAATGACTCTTCTTCTCATAAATCAGGATTAATATTATTTTCTTTAAGTTTAAATTTTAATATTGTAATTACATCATCTAATTGAAGGTCGTTAATTTCCATTATTAAACCGCCTTCAAATCTTGTTAAAAATCTCTGTTCAAATCCGCCTAATTCGTTTGGTTTTTTATCAGCACAAAAGATAATCTGTTTTTCATTTGTTTTCATTGTATTAATAATATTGAATAATACATTTAAAGTACTTTCTTTATTTCCATATTGTTGAACATCATCAAACATTAAACAATCATATGACGTAAGTTCATCAACAATCTTATTTATTTCTTCTTGATTTCTTAATTTTAATTGTTCTACTAGCTTTCTTGTCAAACTGTCAGGATTTATATATAAACAAGTTTTATTTCCTTTTGTAAACTCATTACCAATAGCATGTAATAAATGTGTTTTACCTAAGCCACTACCTGAATAAATAAATAAAGGATTATAATTATCGTTATATTGAATACAAATTTGTTTTGCAGCTTTTAATGTAATCTTATTAAAATTACCAATAACATAATTATCAAAAGTTAAATTATTTTTTACATTACTTACCTTTTGATTGTTAATTATCTTCTCTGCTTCTTCAGTATCAACAATTTTTTGGATTTCAGTGATTGAAGAAATTAATACTAAAACAACTTTTTTATCCAAAACATTATTAACTGCACGCTGAATACTTTGATAGAAAATAGTTTTTAAATTCTCAATTAAATATACTGGTGCTAACACATAAGCATGTCCTTCAACAACACAAACTAATTTAAGTTTTGAAAAAAATGTTTCGTATTCCATGTTGTAATTAGCTGTATTCTTTAACTCAGTTTGTAACATTTGATTACTTACATTTAAATCTAATTCTTTTTCTTGATATTTCAT